>JANXNV010000032.1 GCA_025353925.1 Armatimonadota bacterium | reverse complement strand
CGGAATTAAAACTTCGGGGCCATCATATACACTTCGCCCTTAGTCCGCTGTTTGCCGAAAAAGCGGGGGCTTTGGGCTTCTCGGCGACCATTGCCGGAGAGGACCCGCAGTGGGACTCGGATATGATGCGCCGCATGCTGAAGGCACACCGGACCGACCCCGTACGCACAATTTTTGAGGAAGCGTTGATTCCCGCCATTGCCCCCGCCGTCAAATCTCTGGAGCCGCTGGCACGGGAAGCCGACCTTTTTATCAGCCACACGATCCAGCTTGCCGCGCCCATCGTCGCCGAGCGCACGGGGGTCCCCTGGGTCAGCGCAAGCGCGGCGACCTTAATCCACGAGACGGCGGTCTATCCCCCGCCGGGGGTCGCCTGGAAAAACAGTCCGGCCTTTCTGAACCGTCTGGGCTGGAAGCTGGGATACCAGATCTTTGCCGGCATCGACGAGCTGGCGGCAGAGGAATACAAAAAGCTGGGTGCCGAGCCGCGCACGAACATCATGGCGGGAGGAGCTTACTCGAAACTGCTGACACTCGGCCTGTGGTCCCCGGCATTCTTCCCCCGGCCCAGCGACTGGCCGGAGTGGTTCCAGGTCGGCGGATATGCCCGGTCAGACGGCGGCGATATGCCTCGCTACGGCTCCGCGCAGGAGAATAATGCGACAATCCCTCCCACCATTCTCTTCACGCTTGGCTCCTCCGTCGTGAACGACCCGCGTGGCTTCTACGAAGCGGCCCTGAAAGCCGTCGCTCCGACCCCCTGGAACGCTGTCCTGCTCGGAGCAGCAGAGGACATGCCAATTCCGAAGCCGCTCAGCGGGCGTGTCCGTGTGCTGCGTTATGCCCCCTACGCCGACTTGTTCCCGCAGATGGCGGCAATCGTACATCAGGGCGGCGTAGGCACTACGCAGGCGGCGTGTTACTACGGTATCCCCTCGATCATCGTGCCGCGCGGCTTCGATCAATTTGAGAACGCCGCGCATATTCAGCGGGAAGGCTGGGGACTGCGGCTGCTGCCGTCGGATTTCTCCGCGCATTCTTTGCGATATCGCCTGGAAAGGCTGCTGCGGTCAGGGGAAATAGGAACGAAAGTGGCGGCACTGAGCTTTCGGATGCAGGCCGAGCCGGGAGTCAAACGCAGCGCAGATTTGATTGAAGCACTACTGTAAGCGCAGTGTTTAGCCCAGCAGGGATTTGAGCACATCGGGGGAATTCGTGATGATGCCGTCGACTTTGCAGACGTGTCGCATGCGGCGCATATCTTCCGCCATATCCACGGTGAACGCATAGACCAAAATGTCGCGGCGGTGCAGGATTTCCACGATGCTGGGTGTGAGGAGCCGGTGATGCCAGGTCACCGCCTCCGTATCGACTTCCAGGAGCAGCTTCGGGGTGACGAGCCGGGCCTGATCCATGTCCAGAGTCAGGCTCAGCGGGATACGCGGATCGAGGCCGCGCAGTATCTTGCGGCTGGTCTCCCCTGCCCCAGCCACAAGCACCGAGTCAAGTGGAAAGCCCGACGCTCGAATGGTACGTGCCAGCAGGGCCTCAGTGCCCGGCTCCTTAAAATCGAGAATCAGGCCGACCCCGCGCTCTCGGGCCAGTGCCATCGCATCATCGAGACGGGTCAACGACCCGCCCCAATCCCCCCCATGCTGCCGCCAATGCCGGTAGCTGAAGTCGCGCAGAGGCTTCTCTTCGCCGCCCATCAAGTGAACATTTTCCTGATCCAGCACGAGAACGTCGTCACGGGTGCGCCGGACATCGATTTCCAGCATCTCCGCCCCAATGTCGATGGCGCGGCGCAGCGATGCCAGAGTATTGCCGGGCGGGACCTGAAACGGTGCTCCGCGCTGGCCGACAATAGGGAATGCACGAAGCTCTGAGGCCATGAGATTTTTTGGGATAAGAGTGTGTGATGAGATCGAGTATGCTAAGTCTGGGGGGAAAGAATGCCGCCTACGGGATTTGAACCTGTGACACCTCAATTTTCAGTCGAGTGCTCTACCACTGAGCTAAGGCGGCTTATTCGTTTGCAGTATACCTGCCACCTAAGAAAAAAAGCAAGTGCGCAGAACCAGACATGCTCCCTGACAGAATCGAACTGCCGCTTCTTCCGTGTAAAGGAAGTTCGCTACCATTACAACAAGGGAGCCAACAATTAAGATTATACCGTGTGTCGACTGCTGGCGTCAAGACTCACGTCGCTCGCAGAGTCACCACAGTCGCTCCCGCGCCGCCTTCTTCCGGATCGGCCGTGGCAAAATCGTCAACCAGCGGGTGGCTCTCGAAGTACTCCTGCACGGCTCGCCGCAGTGCTCCCGTTCCTTTGCCATGCACGACCCGGACACGGCTCAGCCCGGCGGCATACGCGTCGTCAATGTACTTCTCAACGTTCTGGATCGCCTCATCGGCCCTCTGCCCCAGCAGAGTGATCTGCGGGGTGATGCCGATCGTTTTCTGCATGGAGTAGGAGGCCGTGTCGCCGTCTTTGCCGTTGTCACTGCTGGGGGCGTCGCGCGGCGGCGCGGAACTCGGCCTCGGGCCGGAGGACTTCGGTACCTTCTCGATACCGACCAGCAGCAGTGACGACGGCGGGACACTCACCCGCATTGCCCCGACCTGCACCGGCACTGGAGAGTCGCCGCTCGGTGTCTCCAATAGCTCCCCGATCATGTCCAGCGTGGAGATCCGCACACGGTCGCCCAACCGCAGAGGACGGTCCAGAATGCTTTCTACGGGGCGCGGGGCATCGGCCATCAAGCTCACCGAAATGGCGGCCTGCAAATCACTGCCGATGTCTTTGATCTTCTGACGCGCACGTTCGGTCTGCCGCCCCTCCGTGTTCTCTCGGCGTATCTCCGCCAGCGTATTATCCAGCTTCTCCTGCGCCCGCTTGATGATCGCCCGCGCTTCCTCCTGCGCTTTTTGTTTGGCTTCGCGCTTCAGAGCCTCGAGATTTGCCAGCTCATCAGCGTAGCGGCGTTTTAGCATCTGGGCTTCGACACGGGTCTGTTCGGCGAGACGCGCTTCTGCGACCGCCTTGCGGCGGCCCTCTTCCAGCTCGCGCAGCAGATCCGCCGTTTCATCGGAGCCGGTCAGCTCGACGCGGGCATTGCTCAGAACGGATTCGGGCATTCCCAGCCGCCCCGCAATCGCAAACGCATTGGAGGAGCCGGGGATGCCCTGTAAGAGCCGATACGTGGGAGACAGAGTCTGCTCGTCAAACTCAACACTGGCATTTTGAACGCCGTCAGTCACGAAGGCATACGTTTTCAGCTCGCCGTAGTGGCTGGTCGCGATCACACGAGCATCTTTCTCGCGCAGGAAGTCCAGCAAAGCACGGGCCAGTGACGCTCCCTCGCCGGGGTCCGTACCCGCACCGACTTCGTCCAGCAATACCAAAGCGTTGCGCCGCAGGTCTTTCAGTATTCGTACAATGTTCGTGATGTGGCCGGAGAAGGTCGAAAGCGACTGCTGCAGACTTTGCTCATCCCCGATGTCCGCGAAGACTTGGCCGAAGACGTTCATTTCGGCGTGCGACGCCGGGACATGCAGGCCGCACTGGGCCATCAGAGTCAGCAGGCCGGTCGTTTTGAGGCTGACAGTCTTGCCTCCGGTATTGGGACCCGTAATCAGCAGCACGTGGTTCTGCGAACCGCCCAGCTCAATATCAATCGGCACGACGATCTTCGGGTCGATAAGCGGGTGACGCGCCGACAGCAGACGCGTCAGCCCGGTGTTATTCAGCTTCGGCTCGACGGCCCGGTGAACCTCCGCCAGCTTCGCCCGGGCAGCGATGAAGTCGATCTCACCCAGTGAGTCAACACTCGTCATCAGGCCCGGCGAGACTCGCCGGACGCTCTCGGTCAGTCGCAGGAGAATACGCGTGATCTCCTGCTCCTCTTTGATTGCCAGTTCTTTCAGCTCGTTGCCCAGGTCCACCACCACCTGCGGCTCCATAAAGAGAGTCGCACCGGACGCGGAAATATCGTGAACAATCCCGCCGAATGCCCCGCGATGGTCGGCTTTTACGGGAACGCAGTATCGGTCGCCCCGCTGAACGATTACCGGGTCCTGAAGCATCGTCCGCTGCGGACCGGTGACAATCGCATTCAGCCGCTCCATCATGCGCGAAGAAGCGGCTTTGCGGCGGGAGCGGATCCGGGCCAGCTCCGGGGATGCCGAGTCCAGCACCTGACCGCCGAGACTAATGGACGCATTGATTTCCGCTTCCAGTGCCGGGAACTGCCCCAGCCCCCCTGCCCGCTCCGCCATAAGCGGATATTCCTGCGCGATCTTCTGCAAAAACAGCTTGAGTGACCGTGACGCGGCGGCCAGGCCGACGATGTCCAAAAAGCCGTGCGGATCCAGAGCCGCGCCGATTTCCGCGGCTCGCAGATGGGGCCGGATATCCGTGACCCCGCCAAGCGGCAGATTGCCTTTAACGCCGATTAAGTCCCGGCATTCGGTCGTCTCTGCCAGTCGGGCCTGTGCCTGTGGCAGCCAGTCCGCTGGAAGCATGGCCTCGGCCCGCTCCCGCCCGAGTGAGCAGGCGGTCTGGCCGACAAGTTGTGTCCGTATCGCGTCGAATTCGAGGACGCGCAGTGCGTGTGTATCCATGAGTATGGAGAAATTATACCCGGAGATAGGCACTCCCGAACGTTCTTCAGCGCTTAAAGAAGTGATATGCGATCACGCCGATGATCCAGAAGGCCATGACCCACCAGTGGGCTGTCGTGATGCGCCGGGAGAACAAGCCCATGACGGCGGCGAAGAAGAGAATAGGCAAGATGATCGTCATGCGAGCGGTGCCTCCGGGGGAGATGGAGACGTGGGTGCTGCGGGAGTCCGGGCGGTTCGCACCCACTCCTCAGAAGAACTGCCGCTGCGTCGGCGCAATGCACGGGGCAGCAGCAGAGCGAGCTTCCAGAAAGCATAAAACGGGGCACGGAGCAGGGCTTGATAGGCCTCAGCAGGAGCATTGGCAACACGAAATCCCGCGAGAATATAAACGAGGAGGCCAACAGCCGCAATCCCGACAGCGGCAGCCCAGGCACTTGCATGCGGCAGGAGATGAAACCCGGCACCAATACCAACTGCCAACGCCCAAACTGCAAGCAGCCCGCTTAGCTCGGCCAGTGGCGGGACTATTAGGTCCCAGCCCATATCCCAAAGCAGCAGATTTCGGGTGCGGATCCCTTCCCACAGCAGAGGCAGTGCACGTTCCCGCACCATTCGTGCCCGACCCTCTTCCCAGCGTGCCCGCTGAGACGCCCCCTGTGACCCTTCAGTCGGCATCTGCGCCAGCACAGTCACTTCCGGGGCATATCCGACGCGAACATGAAAGCGACGCGCCAGCTCCAGGCCATAATCCAAATCTTCCGTCAGCGATCCGCCCGGCCAAGAGACCTGCTCGGCGATCGCACGGGAAAAAGCCATACCATTGCCTTTGAGGCCCGCACTGAGACCGAGAAGTTCACGGCCCAGCGGCTTCACATGGTTGACTAAATCGAATGCTCCCGTCATCAGTGCGGCCCGCCAGCCATCCTGCGAGTTCAGTACGCCGTACCGCGACTGCCACACACTCAGGCCGTTCGGCCCTGAGTGGGAGGCGAGGCGCACATTCATCGCGGCCAGGAAATCAGGGGAGACCCATGTATCGGCGTCAACGATTAAAAAGCCGTCGGGAACATTGGGACGGGAAAGCAGATAGGAGATCGCAAAATTCAGTGCGTAGCCTTTGCCACGCTCCGTCGGATTCGTGCGCTCCAGCACGGTGACACCCAGCGAACGCGCTACTTCGGCCGTGCCGTCCGTGCAGTTATCCGCGACCACGACGATCTCAATGGAGGCAATTGGGTAATTTTGCGCTTTGAGGCTTTGGAGCGTTTCCGCCAGCATCAGCTCTTCGTCATGGGCCGGGACGATGACCGCCATGCGTACTGCGCTGTCGGAGACTGCCACAGGCCGTATTCGACGGGCGGCGAACGCCGCTGCCATCAGGAGAAACAGCAGTGTGAAAACGCTTGCCAGGGACGCCGCGCCCAAGCAGGCAACAAGAGTGGGGTACAGCAGTAACATAGAGCATAAGCCGGAGGGATTACCCTTTGGCGACCCACTTCCGGAGCCAATTCGGGCCGGAGGTCTTGACCCGGTTCAGTGTGACACCAATCACTTTGTCGCGCCCGAGAGCATCCAGCGCCTGCGCGACCACGTCGCGCGGGGTCGCCCCGGCACGGGCCACGACCAGCAGGCCGTCCATGTGGCGCGTCAAAGGGAGCGCATTGTCCGAGGCGACCGAGGGCATATCGACGATCACGACGTCGAAGGCCATCCGGGCGGAGATGATCAGTTGTGCCACGCGCGGCGACCGGGCCAGCCGGGCGGCATTATTCGGAGTTTTGCCCGCCGGTATGATAACGAGATTGTCGCATCCGGCAAGCTGCAGCGTCGGCACGACATTATCGCTGTCTTCCAGCACCGGGATCACGCCTTCGCCGCGCGAAGGGACACCGAGGCGGGCCGCAAGGTCGCCTTTGCCGAGGCTCATGTCGATGAGACAGATCTTTTTGAATGTGTCATGGGCAATGGTCATCGCGAGGTGCAGGGCGACTGTCGTCTTGCCTTCTCCCATCACAGCACTGGTAATGCCAAGAACGTAGGGCCGCTCGGCTCCCAGTGTCTCGCCGCTGATCAGGGTCACGTCCCCGACTCCGGCGATCTGGCGCTCAAGGGAAGCATACAGGTGGCTGAACTCCGTCGGCGTCTTTTCGACATCCATATTGATGATGGGTGCTGACGACGTCCGGCTCAGGCCAGGCTCTTCCGCATCTGCATGCGGCTCATCGCCGGTGACTCCATTGCCGGAAGCTTCACTCGGAAAGTCCTCAGGCCGCATAGTCCGCTCCGGACGGTTCAGCATGGCTCGGTCCATCAGGATCGTGGCATCGAACTTGCCCAGATCGGAACGCACGCTCAAAGAAGTGTTATCCGGCATTTCAGCATGGGGAGAGCGGCCATTGCGATCCGCTTTCAATGCGTTCTCTTCTAATCGGATGTCACTCATACATTTTGTCCTTCCTGGGGCGGGCCGGTCAAAGCCCGGTTCTCTTTGCCGCCAAACAGACGCCTGGGTGCCGCGACCAGCAGGCTCGAGGTCTCCGGAAGCGCGGCCAAGATGGGAACGCCCAAGAGTCGCTCGGCATCCGTCTCGTGCCGCAGGGAATGGTCCGACCACTCGCTGAGCACGATCAGCAGGGAGCCGACCAAGCTGCCGAGAAGCAGGCTGCCCAGGAGCATCGCGATCATCTTCGTCTTGCCCGTGGTCGGCTGAGCGTAAGTCACGCCGATTTCCCTCAGACTATTGCTGGCGGTCACCTGCTTGACGCGCTCCTGCTGTTTTGCGATTTCGCGCTGTTTTTTCAGGTTGTGGTAGCTGTCATTCATCAGTGTGTAATCACGAGTTTTATCGGTGAGCTTGCGCTGCGCTTCCGGGATCTTTCGGACCAGGTCTTCGTAGTGTGCGATCTGCTGATTGAGGTTCTGGATTTCCAACTGGTCACCCTCAGCAGCAATGGAGGCCTCCGTGATTTGCTCTCGAAGACCCTGATACTGCGGGTTGTCCTGCATCTTCGTCATCTTATCGCGCCGATTTTCCGGTGCGTTGACGTTGCTGCGCTGCTGTCGCTGTAGCTCGGAGATCGTGGAATCAAGTCGCACGACATCGGGGTGCTCCAGTGTGCGGCCTTTAGCGAGTAGCGCCGCTCTCTGCGCCAGCAGATCTCCAACTTGACGCTGAAGTGGAGTTTGATCCGCGATACTAGTCTCCAGAACACTCATCGGGTGGAGCTGAGCCAGCTCTGTCTGCAATGCGGCTTTGCGACGTGCATTCTGTCCCTGAGTGATCTGCTTTTCGTCGCGCTGAGAGGTCAAGCTGCTAAGCTGACTGGCAAAACCGCTGTCGGCATCGGCCATGCGACCACCCATGCTGGATTTGAAGTCCGTCAATGCCTTTTCAGAGGCATGGAGTTTGTCTTCGACACGCTGAATTTCGGCGTCAAGAAAGTGAACGGTTTGTGTCGAGACAATCGCTTGATCACTACCCACTTCTGAGATATACTGACGCTGCAAAGCAGTTGTGATACTCTGAGTCTCCTCAGGATTGTCCCAGGTAAGATCGATGGAGAAAATGTTTGCACTTTGAACGCTGGCTATCAGATTCTTTTGAAGCGCGATATAGCGGGGATCGTCGTTCTTTGGGTTGACATCGATAGGTTTAGACAGTCGCGCCGATCTCAGGGCTACATCGACAAATCCGCCGGGCTGGTCTTGCTTGATCATTTCCATGAAATGGTCGGCGTTCTTCTGCGCCGGTGTGATCCACGTGTTGGTCTCGGTTGCTCCCAGAGCAGTTTCGACACTGATAGTCTGTACCTGCGTTAAGGCGGACGCGTGATAGGTTTTGCTCCGCGCGTACAGTGCAGCCATGGTCAGGCTGCTGACGATCAGCAGGGCTGTCCAAAATAGGACTTGATAGCGGAAAAACGAGTCGAGGATCCGAAAGATGATCGGGGTACGACGGTACATAGCGTGAACTTTCTTTTGGAAATCTATTCTTAATATACTTCGACTTTATTATAGCACGGAAAACGACGGGAGCGGCCTCACGAGTTAGTAGGCCCCTTCCGCCCGAAAGACGGCGGGGATGGTCATCAGCAAAATTCGGAAGTAGAGCGCAATGGACTGGTGCTCAATATAATACAGGTCCAGCTCAATGCTGCGCTCAAAACTCAGGGAAGCACGACCGGAAACCTGCCAAAGACCGGTCACGCCCGGCAGACAGATCAGCCGCTGCTTCTGGCGCGAGGTGTACTTGGACGTTTCCGCCGGAAGTGCCGGGCGCGGCCCGACAAGGCTCATCTCACCCTTCAGAACATTGATAAGCTGTGGCAGCTCGTCCAGCGAAAACTTGCGCAGAAATCGTCCGGTGCGGGTAACACGCGGGTCGTTGCGCATTTTGAAGACCGGTCCAGTGCGCTCATTCTGCATTTCCAACTGGTGACGCCGTGCTTCTGCGTCGCTAACCATGGACCGGAACTTGTAAAACGAAAACTCCGTCCCGTCCTGACCCACCCGAGACTGCTTAAACAGGACCGGCCCGGCACTATCAAGCTTGATCATCAACGCGATGATCCCAAAAATCGGCCAGACCAACAGGAGGACGACAGTGCAGAATATCAGATCAAATATTCTTTGCACCGCCTTCACGCCTGAGCGCTGTGCCGAAACACCGCGAAGCAGCACGGTATCACCGGCAGCCCGGGTTGGGACCACCCGCCGCGAATCTGCCGAGCCGCTGAGTGCAGTGCCTTCAATATTCGATTCGGGATAAGTCGGTGTATTCATAGTGTCATCTTCCGGGGGAGCCTGCTTCGCGGAGCGACCACGGGAGTATTTTTGGCATTCGGAAAGCAATTGTGCAAATTTCATGCCAAACGACGCAATCTCATAAAAAATTGCCTATCTATAAATTTATAGTCCTGAAATGAGTGTCCAAAGTTGGCCTCTCAAAAACATCTTCGGGTCAAATTGAAAAAAACTGGAACCAGCTCGATCATTATACACTGTGCCGACTGAATTCTCCTTTAAGCAATGTGCAGATAACGCAGGGAAACGACACTCTGAGGTCGAATTAAGCGCGGGCACACAAAATTGAGAGGAGAAATAGTTTATTTTATGGGAGCCATACTCGTCACCGGAGGAGCCGGATATATCGGCAGCCACACAACCAAGCTGCTGCTCAAAAAAGGGTACGAGGTCGTCATCTACGATACCCTGGAGCTGGGTCATCGACAGGTGCTGAACCATCTGCCGGGCGCGAAATTCGTCCAAGGCGATATTGGTGACGGCAGCTTGATTGCCAGTACGATCCAGGAGAATCAGATCGATTCGGTGATCCACTTCGCCGCCTATGCATCGGTTCCCGACAGTGTGGCCGACCCGGTAAAATATTACCAGAATAACATTGTGAAAACGCTGGCCCTTCTCGACGCCATCAACTCTCAAGGAGTAAAGCACGTTCTCTTTTCCTCCTCCGCCGCCACGTTCGGCGAGACCAAATACGTCCCCATCGACGAGCAGCATCCCCAATTTCCGACCAATCCCTATGGCCAAACCAAGCTTGATGCTGAGCATATCCTGCACTGGTACGATGTGGCATTTGGCATCAAGAGCATTTCCCTGCGCTACTTCTGCGCCGCCGGGGCTGACCCGGAAGGCGAGCTGGGCGAGGACCACACGCCGGAAACGCATATGATTCCCCTCACGCTTTTCGCGGCTCTGGGGCGACGTCCGAGCATCAAAATGTTCGGCAGTGACTATCCGACCCCCGACGGCACCGGCATCCGCGACTACGTCCATGTCACCGACCTTGGTCAGGCGCACGTTTTGGGCCTCGAAGCTCTCAAGAATGGGGCCGAGACCACGGCCTACAACTTGGGCAACGGGAAAGGCTACTCGGTTAAAGAAGTCATCGAAACCGGCCGCAAAGTGACCGGCCGCGAGATTGTTGCCGAATCGGCACCGCGCCGCCCTGGCGACCCCGCCGAGCTGATTGCCTCCAGTGCAAAGATCGAGCGCGAGCTGGGCTGGAAGCCGCAGTTCGGCGATCTGCCGACCATTATGCGGACAGCCTACGAATGGTTTGAGAAGCATCCGAACGGCTATGAAGGGTAGCGGTTCATGCTCAAATCTCAGTACTTCAGCACAGACGGTTTGGCGGCGCAGGATGTTCCGACGAAGGCGATTGACGTCCGCCTGAAGGATAAAAACGATGCTGGGGTTTTGTGGCTGGATATCGCCGAGCCAACGGCGGAGGACTTCAAGATGCTTGCTTCCGAGTTCGGCTTTCATCCACTTGCCGTCGAGGATCTGAAGCAGCGCGATCAGCGGCCAAAAGTCGTGGAATACGGGGATTATATCTTTGTCGTCGCCCATGAATGGCGGCCCGCGCCCGACCGCGACAACCTAGACAAGCAGTGTGCCGAGCGCAGCGCGGAAGTCCATGTGTTTGTTGGACCGAATTACATCGTCACGCTGCATACCGGCGATTCCGAGGGGCTGAAGACCGCCCGAAAGCGCTGGGAGGGCAACCGTGAAATGCAGCGGCAGGGGCCGTACTTCCTGCTGTACCTGATACTGGACTCGATTGTCGATGATTACTACCCGGCGCTCGATGCCTATGATGACCGAATCGACACGCTCGAGCAGCTGATCGTACATCCGCTGACGGAAGAGTTTCATCTGTTCGGGCCGCAGCAATCCGAGGAGCAGACAAATCCTCTGCCGACGCTTCTCAGTCTGCGCCGCGACCTGCTCGAAATGCGCCGCTATGTCGCTCCCATGCGTGATGCCGTGAACGTTCTTCTGCGCCGAGTTGAGTCCGTGGAAGACGACCAGGGTACGGAAACGCGGCGGCGGGAGCGTGCCCGCGCCCTTTTCGCGTACTTCCAGGATGTGTACGACCATACGATCCGGGTGGTGGACACGATCGACACTTATCGCGATCTGCTCTCGGGCACTTTGGACGCGCATCTAGCGGTCGCCTCAAACCGCCTCAACGAAGTTGTGAAAGTGCTGACTTCCGCCTCGATTATCCTGATGACCTGGGCCACGATCAGCGGCATCTACGGGATGAACTTCACGAATATGCCGGAGCTGCACTGGCGTTATGGATACCCTTATGCACTGGGAATTATGGCCGGAATGGGCGTGATCGAATGGCTGTACTTCCGCCGCCGCAAGTGGCTGTAGCGGCGCGGGCAGTCCCAACGCAACCATGGGGTACAATGCCCCCATGAAGTCACTGCTGCGCTTTTTTTCCGGTCTGAACCTCCTGCTGCTTTTTATTCCAATCAGCATCGTGCTGCATTACACGGCGTCGAACTACCCGATCTGGATCTTTCTGGCGGCGGCTCTGGCGATCGTGCCGCTGGCCGGTCTAATGGGAAAGGCAACGGAGGAGCTGGCCAAGCATCTCGGGGCCTCCTGGGGTGGCCTGCTGAATGCGACGTTCGGGAATGCGACGGAGCTGATCATCGGCCTTTTCGCCCTGCATGCCGGGCTGCTCGACCTGGTACGCGCCTCAATCGTCGGCTCCATCATCGGCAACCTGCTGCTGGTGCTGGGAGCGAGTATTCTGGCGGGCGGGATCAAGCACAAGATACAAACATTTAACCAGGATCAGGCCGAGTCCCATGCGATCAACCTGCTTCTGGCGACACTTTCCCTGGCCGTGCCCGCGATATTCGTCGAAGCGTTCCACCGCAGCAAAAGCCCCACAAATCCCGATGTCGAAAACCTATCTCTGTGGGTCTCTGGAATACTTCTGGTCGTCTATTTGGCTTCGCTCTGGTTTTCCCTGCGGACACACGAGGCACTCTTCCGGGACTGCGAAGACGAGGCGGAGAACGAGCCGCCCCTCTGGACCAAACGGCGCTCATTCGCCGTGCTGGCGGCGGCGACGGCCCTGGTCGCACTCGAAAGCGAGCTGCTTGTCGGCAGCGTGACGGGAGCGGCGGCAAAGCTTGGGTTCAACAACTTATTCGTTGGGATCATTGTCGTAGCGATCATCGGCAACGCCGCCGAGCATTCCACCGCGATTCTGATGGCACTCAAAAACAAGATGGACATCACAATGAATATCGCGATCGGGTCGTCGACTCAGATCGCCATGTTCGTCGCCCCCGTGCTGGTGTTCGCCAGTCTCCTGCTGGGGCATCCCATCACGTATATCTTCACGGTCCCGGAGCTGACGGCGATCGGTTTCAGCGTCATCATTACCGCATTTATCGCCGGAGACGGCAAATGCCACTGGCTGGAAGGAGCGCAGCTTCTCGCGGCATATGCGATCATTGCGCTTGCTTTCTTTTTCCTGCCACCGGGTTAGGTTGCACTCCGTAAAAATCGGGTAGAATATGCGTAAATCTTCGGAAGGAACTGCTATGAAACCTGTTATTTTTTCGGCTGCCGGTCTTTTTGTGCTGGGTTTGAGCGCACAGGCTCAGACGACGACCATTCCTCTGCGTCCGGCGAAACCGGTAGAACGACAGGCGGCGATCCTTTCGATTCAAACTCAGCTTAAAGCCTTCGCCCGCGATGACTATAAGATGGCGATCACTTACCAGAGTGCCGGGCTGAAAAAGAACTTCGCTTCCCCTGATGCCTTTCGCACAATGATGGTCCGCGCCTATCCCGAGTTCGCGCATTATAAGAGCGTTCAATTCGGTCCGGCCCGGGCAGACGCGACCGGAATCCATGTCGCGATCCCGGCGGCGGTGACTGGCCAGGATGGTGTGACGGTGCGTGCTTTTTACTTCCTAGTTCGGGAGAATAAAACTTACCGGATCGAAGGAGTCCAGGGCGGTGTGCAGAGGCCGCCGGACAGTGCTGTCGGCACTCTAGGCCGGGATGTGTAGGCGCAGCTAGACGCTGCGCAGTTGCCAGTAGGGACGCAGGGCGGCCCCGAGAATTACCAGGGCCAGCCCGCTCCACAGAGCTGCCCAGACAATGGGCGGCAGGGGAATGATCCGTGACATCAGCACGGCATCCGAGACCGGACCGTCGTAGCTTGCCGACAGTCCCACGAGCGTTTTAAGATCGAACAGCGCATTGACAACGCACTGCACTCCGAGAAACATCGTTGTCAGCTCCGCCGCCCGTGCTGGGAGACGCAGGGCGGCGGTCAGCAGTCCGGCGGCTATCACGACCCCCCAGCCGAAGCCAAAGCCATTCCGCACCAGAAATAGGTCCAGCAGGGCCACAATGCTCCCGGAAAGTCCTAAAATCATCTTCGCGGAGGCAGGCCGCCGCGCGAATGCAAGCATGCCGGCCCCATAAGCTGCTGCACCCAAGTATCCAGCCATGGCGATGAGTATGCCCCACCCGCCCCCAGTCAGCGTGTATCCTGACGCATCCGGCAGCACGACGATCTTGTCTGCGAATCCACCTGTCATAATCGCGGTCAGCGCATGACTGCCTTCATGGATGAAGGTGACGAACAGCCGCAATGGATACAGGGCGAGCGACGCCAGCGGCACGAACCATAGGCCGACGGTCACTACACTCGCCAGGAGCAGCGTCTTGACCGAGGCACTGCTTGGGACCGGTGCCGTTGGTGGTATCATGCGAAGAGTATACCCATGCCTCATTTTATTTCGCCGCGTGACGCCGGAGAGTCTGATATCGTCGGGGTCGGAGGCCCGCTCACCTCGGAGGCTCTGAGAGTCGCCTACGCGGCAGGCATCTTCCCCTGGCCGATGACAGGGTACCCGCTGCTCTGGTTTTGCCCGCACGCACGCGCCGTGCTGGACTTCGACCGCCTGCACATCCCCCGCCGATTGGCACGAATACGAAAAATTACGAATCTGTCTTTCACACGCGATCAAGCTTTCGATGAGGTAGTTGCCGCCTGCCGCCGCACCCCGCGCTCGGGTCAGAGCGGCACCTGGATCACGCTTGAGATGCTGCGGGCCTACCAGGAATTTCATCGCCTGGGCTATGCCCACAGTGTGGAGGCGTGGGATGAATCGGGCCTGCTGGTCGGCGGTGTCTACGGCGTTCTCGTCAACGGCTACTTCAGCGGCGAAAGTATGTTCCACCTTGCACCCAACGCCTCCAAGCTGGCGCTGCTTTTCTTGATTGACCATCTTGCATATTTAGGAATACGCTGGCTGGATTGCCAGATGCTCACGCCGCATATGGTGGCCCTTGGCGCACACGAGATTTCCCGGGACGAATTCTTAGACCGTATCGAGCAGCCGCCGAGTGGTATAATAACTTCATGAGCAAGCAGTACGATGTGATCATTTGCGGGGCTGGGCCGGCCGGTGCCTGTGCGGGGTATGAAGCGGCAAACGCGGGCCTGCGGACGCTGATAATCGAGCGGCGCAGCCTGCCGCGCTACAAGACCTGTGGCGGGGGCGTGCCGCTGACGGTGGGAAACGATCTGCCGAGCCTTGTCCCGGAAGCTTTTGTCGAAGCCACGGTCACACATCTGCGGCACACGTGGGACTTCGCCGATGCACATCTGGCGGCGATCAATCCCGACCCGAGCGAACCCCCAATGAGCCTCTGGATGGTCCAGCGCAGCGTCTTCGACAATGCCCTGACCGAGCGGGCGGCCCAGGCCGGGTGCGAAGTCCGCGACGGGTTAGCTGTCAAATCGGTCGAGCCGGAAGGAGACACGTCTGTCCGGGTCACGACGACGAACGGGGACATTTACACGGCATCACATGTCATCGGAGCGGATGGCGCGAACGGAGTTGTCGCCCGAATGGCGGACCTGCGCAAAAAGCGCCTGCTGGCGATTGCACTGGAAGCGGAGATACCGCATGAGTGGGGCACCGGTCACGAAACACTGCGGCCCGAAGTGGCCCACCTGGAATATGCGGTCAAGCAGGGCTACGGCTGGGTCTTTCCAAAAGCAGGACATCTGTCGGTCGGAGCGGGGATGTTTGGACGCCGCTCCGCCGAAGGCCGAGGCGAAGCCAGCAAAGAGGAACTGACCCGCTGGATTCTCGGCTACCTGGAAGCATTGGGTGTCCCGAGAAAGCGTGAGGAGATCGAGTTCCACGGCTACCCGCTGCCCATCTGGGGCGGAGCGGAGCCGGTCGGGGCCTGGAACGGGCGCATTCTGCTCGTGGGCGATGCCGCAGGCCTGGTCAATCCGCTGTTTGGTGACGGCATTTCCTACGCCTGCCGTTCCGGGGCGTCGGCGGGCAAGACGATCGCCGTCGGCAAAGCGGCAGACTGGTCTCAGGTACTTCAAAGTGAGTTCGGCGCAAGTCACGACGCTTCCCTAACCATTGCCAAGTTCTTCTATCAATTTCCCGGCGTCTGCTACAAAATGGGCGTTAAAAGTCCGCGCGGCACACGCACCGCCGCCCGCCTGATCGGCGGCGACCTCAGCTTCGAGTCGGTGCTCGAGCGATTGCCCTGGAAGGGCTTGATGAGCAAGGCCAAATTGACCTGGTGAGAGAATTTGCTCGACAAGGAGAAACCACATGCAGCATCAAATTCACGGAACGACCTTGCAGACCCTGGAAATCATTTTGCAGCCCGGCGAGATGGTCTTCAGCCAGACCCACCAGATGGCCTGGATGGACGACGGCATCACCATGGACACCAGCACCGGCGGGGGTGTCATGAAAGGCCTGATGCGCTCGCTGTCGGGCGGCTCGCTTTTCGTCACGCACTTCTCCGCCCAGCGGGGATCAGCAGGGCTGGTCGCCTTCTGCCCCCGCTTCCCCGGCACGATCATCGCGCGGCAGCTTGCTCCCGGCGAAACTCTAATCTGCCGGAAAGAGACGTTTTTGTGCGCCGAAGCGTCGGTTCAGCTGGAGATATTCTTTCGGCAGCAGATCGGCAGCGGCCTATTCGGCGGGGAGGGATTTATTCTGCAAAAAGTGACCGGGCCTGGTCTGGTGTTTTTAGACCTGTCGGGCGAAGTCGTGGAAAAGACGCTTGACCACGGGGAGCGGCTGCAAGTTCATGTCGGTCATGTCGGTATCCAGGAGCCGTATGTGACATTCAGCATCACTATGATGCGCGGCTTCCGCAATGTGCTGTTCGGCGGGGATGGCTTGTTTCTGGCGACCCTGACCGGTCCGGGGAAAATTTGGCTTCAGTCCATGCCGATCATCAACCTGGCGGAAGAGGTGTTTCGGCATGCGCCAGGAAACACGGGTGGGAAGGCCAGCGGGGTGCTGGGCAGTTTGCTGGGTGGATAGTAGGGGCGGGGCTTGCCCCCGCCCTCTCTGATATTTCCCTTGAACAAGAACAGAGAGGAAGAGGGCGGGGGCGGGGGCAAGCCCCGCCCCTACGGAATACTAATCGACTAACTCATAACGAGTGTTGCGCCTCCGCACGTCGTACCCTGCATCGGTGATCAGCCGCTCGATCTCTTCCAGGGGCACGGTGAAGACGCAGCCTGCCGTCGAGACGACGTTCTCCTCCATCATCGTGCTGCCGAAGTCGTTGACCCCGTAGCGCAGGGAGAGCTGGCCGACCCGCGGCCCCTGCGTCACCCAGGAGGCTTGAATATTCGGGAAATTGTCCAGGTAGATCCGGGCAATAGCGATGGTCCGCATATAATCAAACGCCGACGCCCGCGTTCCGCCCAGCTCCGTCCCGTCCGGCTGATAGTTCCAGGCAATGAACGCCGTGAACGCAGTCGGGGAGAGGGCCAGCGATTCGTCCTGCAGCTCACGCAGCTTCCGCAGATGCTCCACGCGGTCCTCGATGGTATCCACCGAGCCGTACATCATCGTCGCCGACGAGCGCAGGCCGACTTTGTGGGCGACCCGCATACAGTCCAGCCACTCTTCGGCAGTGTCTTTGTAGGGAGCGATCCACTCGCGCACTCGATCCGTCAAGACTTCCGCCCCGCCGCCCGGCACCGAGTGCAGGCCGGCAGCCTTCAAACGGGTCAGCGTCTCTTCCATCGTCAGCTTATTCAGCTTCTTGATATAAATGATCTCGGCGGGCGAGAGCGCATGGAGAATAACGGTCGGAAACCGCTCCATGATTGCCCGGAACAGCTCTTCGTACCACTCGATCTTCAGCTTCGGGTTCAGGCCGCCCTGCATCAAAATCTCGACGCCGCCGACATCCACCATCTCCTGGATCTTTTGGAAGATCTCCTCGCGCGGCAGCACGTAGCCGCCATCCGCACCGGGAATGCGATAAAAGTTGCAGAACCGGCAGCGCACATAGCAGACATTGGTGTAATTAATGTTACGTCCAATGATATAAGTGACCGTGTTGTCGGGATGCTTGCGGCGGCGCACCAGATCGGCAAGCTCCGCTAAATCAATGACGTTCTTGTGCTCAAAGAGCCGCAGGGCGTCGGCATCGGTAATCCGCTCCCCCGCGTAGACTTTGTCCGCGATGTCTTCAATGCCGCTAGGTCCCCCACCCCAGATCTGTGGAGCGGAGAGCAATTCGCGCTCTAAAACTGCCATTGTCGTCGGCCTTTCTAATCGGCTCTTCTTAATTTGCCATTGCCAGCGGGATCGCCGGGCGAACAAGCGCATCGTGGCGGACGGGGTCGTCCAGCTCATCAGCCAACGCGACTTCGTTGTAAAAGCTGTCC
Source organism: Armatimonadota bacterium (assembly GCA_025353925.1). Classification (GTDB taxonomy): domain Bacteria; phylum Armatimonadota; class Armatimonadia; order Armatimonadales; family Capsulimonadaceae; genus JANXMY01. The sequence continues at coordinate 41,297 of JANXNV010000032.1, read as the reverse complement.
CGCTCGACCGGTGTCCGGCCGGCCTCAATAATCAAGTTCACCAGCTGAGGCCGGGTCAGCACCTGCTGCTTGTCGCCCTGAGCATTGTCTTGGTAAGTGATCTCATACTCATGGATGGTGCCGTCGAGGTCGTCCGCACCGTACCACTGTGCCAGCTGAGAGACCTGCGGCGTGTTCATGATCCAAAATGTCTTGATGTGCTGGAAATTGTCCAGCATGAGGCGCGAAATGGCGATGTTGCGCAGGTCACCGTCACCGGTCGGGTGCGGCAAATGGGAAAGCTGCGTCCCTTCCGGGTGAAAAGAAAGCGGTGTGAAGGTCACGAAGTGGCCCGTTTCGTCCTGCAAGGCCCGCATCTTGACCAAGTGCTCCACGCGCTCGGGAATCGTCTCGATATGGCCGTAAAGCATGGTCGCGTACTGGGTCATGCCCGCTTCGGCAGCGGCCTTCGAAATCTCGATCCACTGGTCCCCGTCGAGCTTGCGGTCGAACAGCTCCATATGCACACGGTCAGAGAGTATTTCGATGCCCCCACCCGGCAGAGAGTCCAGTCCGGCGGCACGAAGCTCTGCAAAGACTTCCGGCAGCGGCTTGTTGGCCTGACGCTGGATCTCGGCGATCTCGACGCAGGTAAATGCCTTGATATGAACGCCGGGCCGGATCTGCTTAACTGCCCTCAACAGGTCAAGATAGTACTGGTACGGCAGCTTCGGGTTGATTCCCGCCACCATATGCACCTCTTTGATCGGAATATCCAGATGTGCTCGCAGCTTATTCTGGACATCCAAAATGCTCATGGTATAAGGGTCCGGCCCGCCCTTCTGAGCATAAAAAGCGCAAAACTTGCAGCCTTTGTTGCAGACGTTGGTGTAGTTAATGTGCTGATTTCGGACGTAAAACGTCTTAGACCCATTCATCCGCTCCCGGACGATATTAGCCAGTGCGCCGACCGCGTTCAAATTCGGGTTCAGATACAGCGAAAGTCCGTCCTCGGAATTCAGCCTTTCCCCGGCCATCACCTTGTCATAAATATCCGTCAGCCCCGCCGATTCGATTAACCGCTTGCTCATGGCCGCCGCTCCATTCTAAACTCCGTCCAAAACGCCCAGCAACTTTGTGAATTAATGTACAATGTATTGTACCACATTAAATGGATTTACAAGCCCCTGCACTGATGGCTGCATCGCATGGGGGAGCAACGGAATGATAAAGGTTCTCAGCACCGCTGCGGATCGCAGTGCAGTGGTAACTTCCTTGAAGCCAGGCAAAGGTTGGCGTTCTCCATGTCACTGTCAGCCTTCCAAATCCAGCCAGCCACAAGATCAGCCGTGGTTTTCATACAGCACACTTCCCTCGCGAACCGCCGTCGTCACAAACGCCTGCGGAACATCGCGCCATCCGGCGATTTCGTCCGGCTGATAAACTAGAATATCCATCGACACCATAATATCACCCAGAATGCCGTAAAGTTCCGACGCCCTCTGTGCGTGAGGCCGAGCATCGTCAGCGAAGACGAGCAAATCCAAATCGCTTTCAGGTCGCGCCTCGCCGCGAGCACGACTGCCAAACAAAATGAATCCCCGCGGTTGGGCCTTACGAACTATTCGATTATAGCTTAGAGCCGCTAATCAAACCACGGACTCTTACTCCACCGGTGCCTCATTCGCCCCAAGCCGGTGAATATCCATGACATCGGTCAGACGCTGGAGGCGGACGGTCATGGCCGTGATATGAGCCGTGTCGATGGCGTCGAAGCTGATCTGCATGACGGCAGTGTGGTTCGGGAGGGACCGAGTCCGGATTGCTTGGATAAACGTTTTGGCTTCGCTGAAAAGTTTTCCGATGTCTTCGAGCAGACCGAGGCGGTCCACCAGCTCAATTTTAATGTCGGTCGAGTACCGCTGGGTCGGATCCGTCGGCTTCCAATCCACTTCGATCAGACGTTCCGGCTCCGTCTGCTGGTAATGCGCGACATTGGCGCAGCCATGCCGGTGCAGGGCGATTCCCTTACCGCGCGTCATGTAGCCGGTGACTTCGTCGCCGGGAACGGGCTGACAGCACTTAGCCCGAACGATCGCCACGTCTTCCAGATCGCCGCCGACTTGCAGCTTGCCGGTGTTCGTCCCTTTGCGCTCGAATGAGCGTGTGTCGTCGTGCGTTGTCCCGGGAACCAAAGCCCGCAGACGGGTCAGGACCGAGCCTACGGGAGCGTCGCCGTATCCGATCGCCGCCAGCAAGTCTTCCTGCGTATGCAGATTCATCTGCTCGGCGATCTTTTGCAGCACTTCGGGTGAAAGCAGGTGCCGAGTATCCAGATGCACCCGTTCCAGCTCCTTCTGCATGATCTCCCGACCCCGGGCGACATTAGCCCCGTAGCGCAGTTTGCGGAAATAGGCCTTGATCTTTGTCCGGGCATGGCTGGTCTTGGCGATGGAGAGCCAGTCCAGCGAGGGATTGGCACTGGGGCGGGAAATAATCTCGACAATGTCGCCGTTCTTGAAATGGTAGATAAGGGGCACAATCTTGCCGTTGACCTTCGCCCCGGCACAGTGCTGGCCCAGATCCGAATGGATCCGGTACGCGGCGTCCACGGGCGTGGCACCTAACGGAAAATCGAGAACATCGCCTTTGGGCGTGAAGACGAAAACCTGGTCCGTGAATAGGTCGCCGACTATCGAGCGCAGGAACTCGCCGGGTTCTTTCGCGTCGGACTGCCAGTCGAAAAGCTGCTGCCGCAGCAGGGTCATCTTCTTATCGAAGCGCTGGTCCCCGACAGGCGTTTTGCCTTTTCCCCGGCCCTCTTTGCTTCGGCCTTCTTTATACTGCCAGTGAGCGGCAATCCCGAAATCCGCCATCCGGTGCATGTCGTTCGTGCGGATCTGAATTTCTAGAGGCTCACCGTTTGGCCCGATGACTTTGGTGTGCAGGGACTGGTAGCCGTTGGACTTTGTTTTGGCGATATAATCGTCGAAGCGGCCTGGAAGCGGCATCCAGACCTGATGCACGATTCCTAGGGCGTGGTAGCAATCGGCGACCGTGGGGACAACGACGCGCAGGGCAATCAAATCGTAGATCTCGTCCAGCCCGAGTGTCTGCTTCTGCATCTTGTTATAGATCGAGTACAGATGTTTGGGTCGGCCCTGAAACTCCGCTTTGATGTTCTCCTCGGACAGGCACTCTTTTAAAACGCTGATCGCGGTCGCGATGTCTTTCTCGCGCTGCGCCCGCGTCTTGTCCAGCTTCTGCTTGAGGTCGTTGTAGGCTTCGGGATTGGTATACTTGAAGCCGAGGTCTTCAAGCTGCCATTTGATCTGCCAGATGCCCAGGCGGTGCGCCAGTGGAGCGAAGATTTGGAGCGTCTCCTGGGCCACTTTTTTCTGACGATGCTCCGGCATCGCGGAAAGTGTCCGCATATTGTGCAGGCGGTCAGCCAGCTTGATCACCATGACACGCAGGTCATGTGCCATCGCCAGCAAAATCTTACGCAGGTTGGCTGCACTTTTATTAGTCTCGCCATGCCGCTTTTTTCGGGCTAGGGCCTCCGCCGCTTCCGGAGACACCGGGTCAGTGGAAGGCAGAGCATCGATGCGTGCTCCCGGCTCGGATTCGTTTCTGGCCTCGAAGTCCGCCATTTTCAGCTTGGTGACGCCGTCCACCAAATCGGCAATCTCTTCGCCGAATTCCGCCGCGACCTGCTCTCGCGAAACGCCGCAGTCTTCTACCACATCATGCAGCAGGCCCGCGGCGAGGGTCGCGTCGTCCATTTCCAGCTCGGTGAGAATCGTCGCGACCGCAAGGGGGTGTGTGATATACGGCTCCCCGGAGCGGCGGGTCTGCCCTTCGTGCTTTTCGGCGGCATAGGCATAGGCACGGCGAAGCAGAGCGGCATCGGTGTTGGGATGGTAGACCCTTGTCAGCGCGATCAGACCTTCCACCGGATCTTCTCCCATCATCTGCCCATTGCCTGCCGTATGCTTGTGCGCCCGTTTTCCGTACTGCGTCAAAACGCGTGTCAGCAAAGTCGCCCTGTTCTTACCCAAATCCCCCGTGACTTGTCCCATTTCGGCCTTCATACCTATCATTGTGCATTATTTTGATGGATTCTGTATGCCGAACGCAAAAAGACCCCAAGATTTGTGATCTTGAGGTCCTTGAAGCCGTGATAACCGGGGAAACTCATTCTTCCGTCTTGTCGGCTTTTTCCAGCAGATCGGCGGCTTCCTTCTCCCGCGCCTCTTTTTCAGACTGTGCTAGAGCCTGCTCCGGTGAGAGGATCTGACCCCCGAAGCGCAGCTCGAGCAGCCGGGCATCATCGAGGACTTTCGGGTTCATTGTCAGAAATGAAGCACCCACATTGATACTTGTCAGGAAGTGATGGAACGAGTCCCCATACTCATCATGGTAATGGGCACAAAGACGCTTGTACTCCGCTTCGTCTCGCACCTTTTTCGTCTCGATGGCCCAGCGCTTGATCTTCTCGCGCTCTTTATTCGCTGCGCTTTGCAGCTCCACCATCAAGCCGCGATGTTTACGCTCGTACTCGGTCTGCGTAATGCGCCCTGATGAGAGGTTATCCCCTAGAGTTCTCATTTTCTTGAACCAGGGATTATCGTGCAGCGGGTGCGTGATCGGCTCCTCCAACTTTTCCAGCTCGTTTGTGTTTTCCTTTGCGTTTTTTTGTGTCATATTTCTGCCCTGGGAACAGCTACTCTTTAGACTGCCCGTATTGTGACATAAACACGCTGGTAATTCAAGTCGATTTGTTCGCCGCCGAGATGGTACTATGACCTCATGTCTCAGACCTACTGTGAATACGCCCGAACGCGTCCTTTACACAAGCTCTACCACGACACGGAGTATGGCTTTCCGATCCGGGACGATAATGCGCTTTTGGAGAGATTGACGCTGGAAATCGCACAAGCGGGCCTGTCCTGGGAGACGATTTTAAAAAAGAAGGAGGGATATGCACGCGCTTTTGAAGGCTTCGATCTCGATATTGTAGCCGGTTACGGCGTGGAGGAAGAGGCACGGCTGCTGGCCGATATCGGCATCATTCGGAACCGCCTGAAAGTGGAAGCCACCATCGAGAATACCCGCCGCCTGATCTCGATCAGGGAAAGTCACGGCTCGTTCGCGGGCTGGCTGGATATGCATCACCCGCTCACGCCCGGCGACTGGCAGAGGCTCTTCAAAAAAACATTTCTTTTCACGGGCGGCGAGATCGTACGCTCGTTCCTGCTGAGTACAGGTTATTTACCGGAAGCGCATGACGAAGACTGCCCTGTCCACGCGGAAATCATCACACTTCGCCCACCCTGGCGAGAAGGGCCCCTCGAAAATGCCTGAGCTTTACACAATCGGATATGAAGGGGTCAGTCAGGCCGCTCTCTTGCAGACGTTGGTCTTCCATGACATCCAGACCCTGCTGGACATTCGGGAACGCCCGCAGAGCCGTAAACCGGGCTTCTCTAAAACCGCACTGGATCAAGCCGCCGCAGAGTACAAGGTGCAGTACGCTCACATTCGCGCCCTGGGGACGCCGCGTGATATTCGGTACCGCCGCAAGATCGATCACGATCAGGCGGCGTTTCAAAGCAGCTTTCTGGAATACTTGGCGACACAAAACGAGGCGATGGATGCTTTGGTCGAGCGGGCGCAGCGCGAACGCTGCTGCCTGCTCTGCTACGAGCGGAACGTGCTGGAATGCCACCGGCTGTTCGTCGCGGAAGGTGCAGAGGAGATGAGCGGCGGGTTACTGACAACAGTGCATTTGTCGGTGGAGAATGACGGATAAGCCCAAGGTGGGAATCGGACCCACGACCTCTTCTTTACCAAAGAAGTGCTCTACCACTGAGCTACTTGGGCATAAGTTTCTATCTGAATAAGATAGATTATAGCACGGTTTGTAAGTTTTTGCAACCGTGCCGACTTCTCACTCTATGGTCTCTATCACAGCCGACGGCACTTGCTCACCTAATAATTCCCGCATCTTCTCGTTCAGTGACTCCTGTGCCCTCGCCATTTGTAAAATCATGTTGTCGACTGCCTCTCTTGAATTATAGTTGAGCGCCCGGTAATTATGAAGAAGAAGTGCCTCCTGCGCGGTCAATTCCCCCTGTCCCACCGCTGACAATTTTCGAATGCCTTCCAACAACGGATGGTCTGAATGGAATGTGACGAGGTTATTGAAAAAGTAGGAAACTGGAACACCGAGCATAACGCACATTAGAGGAATATCCCCCGCGTTGATCTCCAGGCGTCCTATCTCCACTTGAGCCACAAAGTCACGGGATAAGCCTACCGCTTCCGCCAGCGCCTTCTGGGTAAGGCCCAACTCGCGGCGACGAATAGCGATGCGCCTTCCGATTTCCTGTTTGAAGTTTGTATTCGAGGTATCTGCCAAAAGTCACCTGTAATCCACGGCGGTGTGTCCCGTCATGCCCCCAGTATACCCCACCCCGCCCGGTCACGCAATTTCACCATTGCATAAGCATCGGCAATCATGCCGACCTCGCCTCAAAAAATTCTCCGATTCAGCCCGGAAAAATCTTCTACTTTTTTCCGTCCAATGAATGAGTTCGGAACTATCATCCGGGCATGAACACTCAGCCTTATCACCAGCGACCCATGCGCTGCAGCCGCGAATTCCGCATCCTGGTCGTTAGCCGCCTCCCCGCGCTCACTCAGCACCCGGACGGGCACGCTTATTTTAAGATGCTCCAGTATGTTCTCTGGAGCACCATGACGGACCGTGACACTGGCAGGCTGCTCATGCCTTACAACGTCGTTGCCGACATTGTCGGCATTGTCGGCATTGTCGGCACTGTCGGCACTGTCGGCACTGTCGGCAAGCACCCCCACGACAAGCACTTCCGCGCTTACGCCTGGCTCGACGCCTTCAGCCGCGACGTCCTGCCACTCAACCCAAGCGAGTATCGCTTCGTTGACGGCAAGACCCGGACGATCAACCCGGACATACCCGCCGACATTCAAGACGCTCTCCGCGCCGATAGGCAGGTGAAAGATAGGAAGGACTGGGTGTGGTTTACTGACGGCAGTTCGGTGAGCCGCCGCAGCCTGCACCGGTCGATCCAGGAGGAAGAGGACGCCGTTGTCGGCATGGCCCAGGCCGCAGGCAAGGACCATCCTGCAGGAGAGCTAATGGACTTCCTCTTGACGCAGCCTCAGGACTGCCTCCAGCGCGTTCTGGCGCGGAACTGGCCCAGCGTCAAAGAAGCCGTCTTTGCCCTGCCCGGAGAGACGCCCAAACAACGCGCGACGCGGAAATGGTGCGAGCGAGTCCTGGACAGCCTGCACGAGCGCCGCACGATCTATTACAGGGCGGCACGCAGAAGCCCCCGGGTCTACGCCATCGGCAGCACCATCCACTGCTCCCCAGGCGGCTCCGCCAGTTAGCTCTAGCAGGCACGGTGGAACTCGACCTGAAGGCGTCTCAGCTTGCCATCGTCAGCCAGCTTTGGGACGTCCCCAGCCTGCGGGAATTTCTATCCAGCCCGGAGTGCAACATCTGGGATGAATTCCAGAACTGGCTCGAGGTGTCAGACGAATACAAGCCTGTACTCAAGGCAGCGAACTACTCCGTCGTGTTCGGCATGGGGACCGGGCGGTGATCTCCCGCCCGCCGCACTTCAAGGACGTCGATAAAAGGAGCAGGGCGCAGAGGTTCTCTTCGCCCTGGCTTTTCCACATCTTTCCCCGCCTCACCCCGCCAAGGCCATCGCATACCAGCCATTCTGGTGTGGCGTGGTTTCAACTGGCATTCCACACAAACGCGGCTCGAACCCCGCACGTACAGGAATCTTTTTCGACACCGACCCATCTGCATTAGCGCAGTCTGCCCGCAAACTTCGTAGCAATTGCCACATGGATTTGCAGTCTATCTCGAGATAGTCCCCGAGCAGACGGTACTCCCGCGTCTTCAGCGGCTCATCCTCCTCGTACATTTTCCACCCGACCACCGCCGCTGCGGCACCGTCGCCGAGTTCAGTCGGCCACTCCACGGCGTATTCCGGTGACACTTTGCTCAATGCCTTCACCAAGGGCTTTAATCCAAAACTCCATGCTCCTGGGCAGGCAAACGGCAGGTCGAGAACGGACTTCTGCAAATCACACCAGGGAAGTTTTGAGAGCGCGGGGAGGCCGCACCGGGCGGCAGCACGCTCTGATTGCCACACTTCCGCAGGGCTAAAATGCCACAATACCGCATCGACACTGGGACCAAGAATGTTATGAGACTCCAAAAATGCCAGGAATTTCTGCCACATTTTCTTTTCGGCGTCCAGCGTCTCGTGCTCGGCGACATACTGTTTATAGTGCCACTGCCCCGCTTCTTCCCACCCGCAGCCGATCAGAAACACCATCTCATGCCCGTCCAAGCACTTCGGCCAAGGCTCGTCGTAGCGGCAGCGTAAATCGGGCAGGTACTCGTAGTCCACAAACATCTCGCGCTTCTTTGCCTTCGGGACGATCCCTGGCGGTATCGGTGTGGTCCGGTGCGTACGATTTGCCTTGAGCACGGCACGGATTTGCCTGGCGGATGAATCGCCAATGCCACGGATTTCTTCCAAGGGAAGATCATCGGGATTCGCCGACAACATATCATCGAGCGAACGATACCCCAGCTCCTGGAGCGATTTTGCTTCACGCCTACCGACTCGAGGCAGCCACTCTAAGGGTCGGCCAGGCATTAATTCCTCGGCCACCCGCTGCTTTGCGCCGCTCCACGGGGCGTCCTGTACATTGCAGAAATTCGCTGCAACTTCGGCATCTTTCCAAGGGAGCCACGCTTTGTTTCGCTTGATCGCAAGATACTTGTCGCGCAGATCGGCCAGGTCCTTGTCTAGTGACTTGCCGCATTCAGACGTTATCTCGACCGGTATTGGATCGTCGAAGCGGTCTCTGGACACCAAATATGCTCGTCTCGGCATGATTCCTTGCATATGGCCCACGGCGTAGCTATAGATGCGCGTCTGAGCACCGTAAGCGGCGAGCGAGTTGGCTTTCGACGGTTTGTGTAAACCACGAGTGAATTTTAAATCGATGACAACGTAATGGTCCTGCTCGGGCTTCTTCGGTTTGAGGTGGGGGAATTTCATGTATAGCCAACTCGTAAGCACGAGCAAATCAGCTGAGCCATACACGCGCGCCTCAGCACTCCACAGGGCGGCGTGAGCGATCACAGGTGTTGCATCCATCATCAATTGGATGGTCCTTAATACTCCCTGCGCCCTTCGAACATCCCGGTCGTCGGTGAGGCAAAACTTGACATCGTTGCCACAGACGTTGTTGATCCAGGCGGCCTCGAACTCCCGTCCCGCGGCCATGATGAAGTCAGAAAGGGAAAATTCGCCTCTATCTTTCTCGAAGCCATGGTCGCGGCCATGGAATTGACACCATAACACAAATGGGTCTTCAAGGAGCAGAGCGCGTGCGCCCGTCGCTGGCATAAAATTGTCGGGCACGGTCTTGAAACCGCCTGTGATGTCGTGATAGGTGTTGAGGTCGAAATCCATTGGTGCCTCCCACTAAGAATTTTTTGTCTTAACGGAGACTTCTGGATTGGATAGAAGGAGACCTACGCCAACACGCAGTCTGAACTGACGTGTACGTTTGGAGCTACCCCCTTTGGATGTGTGATAGGGCAAGGCAACGGCGTTTTCAGAAATTGATGACTTAGATTCTGTCGCAGAAACTGGCATTGGAGGCCACGTAGGACGGCTCCGGTCAGGTTCCTTCCCTCGCCGCGCTCTTTCGTGAAATTCCCGGATGACAGGTGTACGTCCGCTTATACCTTCCTGTCCAGGTTAATTATTCCCCAACATTTCACCGTCTGCTCATCCTCCTCGCAGTTTATCCACACGCAATTATTCATTCGATCTATCGACACGCTTCTGCCCCGCGAGCGAAATAGATTTCTCCCGGAAACTGGCACTGGCGCGATGTGCGTTAGATTTCCGGGTGAAATTATTTTAAAGAATTTGCGCGGCAACATCGTGGGCTGACCTGGCGGGCGAATGGCGATAAGCTCAGAGAAGACTGGGCACTCCTTTCAGCAATGCAAGTTGCCTGCGATAAGCGGCACCGATGATCGAATCGCCTCAAATCCAGGAATTTCAGGTCAAAAAAATAAGTTTTAAGACATATTCGAAATAGCCAATAAGTCTGAAAGTCTGAAAGGTCCTCAATTTAGTTGGGGATCGAACTCACTTTGTGCGCGAAAAATTGGCGAAATCGTTCATCTACGAGAAGCTCGTCACCTCGGCTGACGGAGCCAGCCAAAATTACGATGGCACCGGTCCAACACCATAGTCGCAACGGTGGTCGTACGTTACACAAAACGGCAAACAGCAGCCGCTGCAAAAATGCTTGCTGCGCCCACCGACGTTCGAACTCGGTGATGTTAAGTTTCCATCAACGCTGCTTTCCAAAACTGACCCGTCGCGACAGGGAATGCATAAAATAGTACGTAAACCGAGTCCGTTGGAGTTCTCACGCTGAAAGCCAAACCACTTCCGATGGACTTTCTCACGCTGAAAGCCAAACCGATAAGCACTAACTCGCCTGCTGACTTTCGTTCGAACGAAGCGGGAGCGGTCTTAAGAAAGGACACACATGAATAACAGATTACTAACGTCACGCGACATTGCATCGGAGAGAAACGCCGAGACGCCGACATCTCCACTTGTCGGACCCGATGATATACGCGAGTATATCGATGATGCCATATTCGATCGCGCTTCGCTGATCGGCCACCTTCTCCATTCGTTGAAACCTGGCGGGGTGCCGCTGACTTTCGTGAATCATTTCCAATCGGAACATACGGCGGAGGCTATATCCGAAATGGCACGGGGTGTTGCTCAGCTTTCAATCCGCTGTATCGCCACCGCCGAGATGGTCCTTTGGCGTTCCGACCTAATGCAACACGCCGAAAGCCAAGCCGAGAAGTTTGCCAACATTCTTGTCACCAACGCCGATGTGCCGCGAAGGAACGAATTTTGGTGCATTTACGGGCGGGACATGAATTTCTCAACACACTACCGTAACCATGTGCTGTTCCATAAGCTTTTGATTTCGAAGCCTGTAGACTTCGCGGGAGCACACATTCATGTGATCGGCTTCCTCTTCCCTATTGAGAACGGCGGATTGCGGCTAGACAGTCCCCCACAGGTAGTAATAATTCATTCACTGAAGGTGGGCGATCTGCCCCGAGATATTGAGGTCCAGAGGCTGTTGTCCTGTCTTTCCTTCCGTGCACAACCATTTGTCGAGGAGGCATCTGCCTATGCTCATCACACGAGAGCCGAGCGGCGTCGAATGGCCCGTGAGGGCAAAGTGCCATCGGAAGTGCGGATCATTAACCTGCGCCGCAAGGAGCGGACAGAGAAAGACAAGGCTGATAACCCGCACCAAACTGACCGTCAGTACCAATGCCAATTCGTCGTGACGGCCCATGTGCGGCGGCCTAACCCGCATATGAAAGAGCAACGCCCCATTTGGGTCAGCAGCTACATCAAGGGACCCAAAGATAAGCCCCTCAAATCGCCTACACGGACGGTCACGGTAGTTGGACGATGACCTCTTTCCTCGCATCCTCACCCTCGACTGGAGCAAATTTGAACGCCCCTAGCCGACAACCTGAAGCCAAAGCCAATCTGGGGAGAACGTATGCCCCAGGAGTAGATTCATTTTGCTGTTGTCGTCCTCTTCCAACTGTTATCTTTCTCCTATAGGGGTCGGATGTTGGTCCAAAGCCAAACCTGGGATCATGATGGGGCCTGTTCCGGTGAAGCAAGAAGCAAAGGAGGCGACAATACAGTGTCGCAAGGCGACATTACCAAAGAAACGAGGTCAAGCCATCAGCTCTCTGTCGGCTGCCACGAAACTGAAAAGGGGGGCAATAGAAAGCGAGAACCGACACGAGGCGGCTCGCGACATGATAATGCAAGCACGCGATTGGCGGCGTAAAAGCCTTCAAATCGGCGTTTTGCGGGTGCTGATCGGCTGAGGGAATCTTCCTTCGGCCTCTGCGAAGTCCTCGATGCTTGGACGCAGATCACAACGCCCACTACTGAACACCTAACTATACATGGACATAAGGAATCTGATTATGACAAAACAAGACCGTTTCGCATTCTTGCCCGAAGAACTCGTGGCCGCTATGGAGGCCCGAGGGGAGCAGCCGTCGGTGATCGTTCGCGACCTCGCTCGCTACTACGATATGGTGGAACGTGGCAGAAAGAGCCTCGTCGGCCTGTTCAGCGATAGCGAACTGCGTTTGCTGGCCGATATGACTGCCTCCACCGTACTGGATGCGAATTTCATCGACTCTCTCCCATCTGCAATCGAGGACGCTATTGCAGATAACAAGCGGAATCAAGGAGAAGACCTATCGTCCATCACAGGGAAGGTGCGATCCCTCGACCACGCCGCCCTCTACGCACTTCTAGATGGCATTGAGCGGTTTTGGATGAAATCAGCACGCCAAGAGGAGACAACGCCGCAAGCCATCGCTAATGGCCTAGGGGATGATGGAACTTTCATCCCCTTCACCCGCTACGACAGCTATTTCACCCGGTAGGAAATAGGTGGGTGAGCAAGAGGGGAGGTATAACCCCCCTCTTGCTCACCCATTAGGGGAACACGATGACGAATGATAGTGGAATGATCGCTTTACCAGTCATCAATCCTGCTAAACCAGAAATGGAGAATTGAAATGTTGCAACGTCTACAAAGTACAAATAGCGCATCCCCTGAAACGGGACGCGTCGATGTCATCCTGATGATGAGTCGAGCTTTAATTTGGCGGCTACTTATCAAACACTCAAGATCAAAGACGCGAAGAAACTCATCATTCTATTGATGAAGGCGAGTGCCAATGCCAACGCGCTAAATAACTGCGCCGACTTCCTCATGGCGGAGTACCAACTCACGACAGAGGAGCGGCTGAAGTCGCTTTTCCGCTTACGGGAGTTCGACAGCCACATGGGAGAAAACCCATACCTTCCGGGGGCAGAGCCACAAGCGGAAAAGTTAGGTGTGCCATAAGCATCGTGACCAGTATCCCGACCTGCTGAAAACGTCAAACATAGGGCGAAATTGCACTAATGGCATAAGCAGGAAGTGCATTGCAACAAACCTGCCAGTTGCCCAGTCGAGCGTGAACTTGACGCTTCTTTGCGTCAAGTTCACGTTCGCAATCAGCTCGAAGGCGTAGCTCGTAAAACAATCCCGCGACCCATCGAACAAATCCTCGGTACATCACCTCTGAGAAAGAAAATCAAAAGTTGAAAAATGTCATTTATTTCACCTTGGCTGAACTGAAGTCGCGCGGCTGGACAGGCACCCTCGTCCGAGACTTGTTGGCCGTGCCAGACGCCACACGCTGCAACCCACACTTCAAGTCCGCCGCGCCAATACGCCTGTATTCACAGACACGCGTCATTGATGTGGAACAATCGGAGGCCTGGTCGGCACTCGCGCAGCGGGCTTCTGTCAGGCGGAATGCGGCAGAAAAGGCGACCCAAACCAAGCGCGAACGTCTCCTTAAATATGTGGACGCCCTAAGCATCCACGTCTCTGTGATCCCTGTTGGCGAGGCCATACAGAGTGCTTGCGAGAACTTTAACGACATCAAAAGTGCGATTGCCCCCGGACGCAGGAACTCCGAGTTTCGGGAGGCAACACTTGAATCGGACCCGCTTTTTCTCCAACGCATTACCTTCAACTATTTGCGCCATGGTTTGACACGATACGACCAGGAATTGGGTCATTTGTTCGGCAAGGTCGGCGTCCGTACAGCCTACAGCATTCTGAACCAAAAGGTTTTCGCCGCCATCGCTGCTGCTTACCCGGAACTTGCCGAGGAGTGCCGCCGCCAGGAGGTGCGCAAGTTAGAGGAAGCGGGCGCGCCATCTTGATATTGTGAAGGACCGCCTCTCTCCCCAATCAGGGACCTGACGGAGAGCAGCGTGGTTGACAACTTGAGACGAACAAAACTGGTGAGAAAAAGTTTTTGACATTCAAATTTATTTTCGGGTCGTTTAGATCGTATGGCACTATCATGGATTGTCATGACCGACATATCTGGAAAATGGCATAAGGAGAGAAAATGAAATACACTATTCCCGAGCGTGTCGAGCCGAGATGCTTCGACTGCGGCGTCAAAATCGGGCAGACGCACAAGCGCGGGTGCGAAGTCGAAACCTGCAACGTCTGCTTTCTAGGTTACTACGACGAATGCTCTTGCCGCGGTAAGGGCCGCAAACTATCTTCGTGGACAGGAGAACTGCCAGGATCGGAAGAGTGCCGTCAAAACGGCTGGTACACAGTCCGGGCGCAGCGTGGCTGGAAGCCCTGCGTCGTCGGCACTCCTGGGGCAACTGAAGACTTCACCCGCTGGCTTCTCTACAAAGCCAGCGGGCGCGACAGTTACCTTGATGGGCGGATGGCCTGTCCGGGGTGCAGCCATGCGGTCTGCGACTGCCTGCGCCCCATCCCGATCCACCATACGAGCATTGAGCTATCCCACGGAAATCATCCCGACGTTACTGTCCGCTCTGCATCTTGGTCCGAGTTTTCCAACATCGTGGGCGAAGCGTTAAGAGATCGCCTGCTCGGAGACCTATCCTTCACTATCACTTATCCAAGTGACGTGAGTGTCAGCTTCAAGTTGAAGGTGGAAAACCCGTACATCGGCGACGGAAAGCGGCCAACTGCCGACGAGGCCTTCGGCGGGTAACACCAAAACCCCCACTCACGGTTCTAAATGGCCTGGTCAGATTTCTGACCAGGCCATTTTGCATTCGTCTGCTTCTATGGCGTGCCCGTTCCATCGAGGCCGAATCAGGCATTCACCGTCTAGCGAGAATGCAATGTTTCGGCCCGCCCCTACCCCGCTCATCGCCTATAAAGCCACCATTCTGCCCCATCACCTCAGTCACGACTGCAATCTCAGCGTCGTCGCGTAAATCCATTCCCGCGCTCCTTGCGATGATAATGCTCGTGTCGCAACTAAATCTTCGTGGTCCTACCATGTCGGTGCAGGTGCCCTGAGTCAGGCATCGAGCAAGCAGGCCAGCGTAACTAGGCTCTACAAGGCGCGAACCGGTAGGCCGAGCGAAGCAGTAACGCCACCCCTTTCGCCACATCAACATTCATGATTCACAACCTCTTCGAAGAATACAAACTAAAAGTAATGGCTTTCGCTTTTATTCCTGGTCATCATCTGTAGTCGGCACTTTCGCAAAGCAGCCTGATAATATGGCTTTGAGGTCCAGCAGATGCGGTTCGACAAAACGAACATTCATTTCCTCACGAGCGAGAATAATGGCAATCTCCATAGACTTGGATTCGGCGACAGCATCCCTCCAAGAATTATCCGTGTGCCCATTTGCATATTTATATTTTGCTGCACATATAGGACATAGGGCTAAATAATTTTGAGTGTGTTCCGTAGGAAAATGTTTCATACACTCTACAGCTTCAAAGTAATCTGTATCATCACTCAAGCGAAATGGCATCGGCCTGCAACAAATTTGACACATCATTTGACCATCGTCAGACTCATAGAAATGACGAAGGTAAACGCGCTTGTCCGCATGGAAATCGGTTGATCCTACTCGAACTGAACGGTTTTTGATCTCGAACGCGACAGCAGGAGCGTTTCGTGCCTGCTCAATAACTTTAGCCAATCTGCGCTCAGGATCGGGAAGGGATACAACCGGAAATTCGGGCACAGATCGCGGCGCAAACTGTTTCATAATTTCAGGGTCTCGCTTGTAGGCAGTGATAAAAATAGCGAGTGCGTCGGCGGGTACGCCCAGCTCCTCAGCTACATCTTCCTCAGCGGGTTGATTTACTCCAAGTTTAATCGAGAGTTCCGCAGCGTTTACATCTTCAGCGAATTCTTTTGGCAACTGCCCCAAGACTATTTCGCTCGGCAGGTAAAATGTTCCGCTCTGTTCAGTTGCCTGATCTGGAAGCCATTTTTGTGTGCGAACACGCTCCCCCATATATGAAAAATGATCTGACTGGGTTGCATTCAGGTAATTGGCGAGGGTAGCCTCTTCAACTGTTCCCGAGATTTGTTCAATGTTCGCTAGTAGCAAACGCCATAAGATACGTGCTCTGCGTATGTTAATATGCTTCAGAGCATAGTCTATTTCTTTCACAGTAGCACTAGGGTCGAACCGATTGAGGCCACGTTGATGTCTGCCGTGGCGATCCACCAGTGTTACATGATTATTGGGTTCAGGACGTTTGGCCTTGACGCGGAGAGTATTGGGCATCGTCTGCCGTATACGGTTTATAAAAAAAGCGGTCGTGTCCCAGTGCGGGTGCGTCAGCACCTCTTCGTGTGGATACCAAATATTGGGGTTGCCCTCAAACCAAATTAGCATTTCTGGTTCCGGAAGATGAACCTGGGAAGGCTTTTTCCAACTCATCGTGTCGGGATTGGCAGCACTGATTGCTTTTATAAACGGCGTGTCATTCAACGCCTTATCCAAGCGGCTACGGTCAGCAACAACATCGGTACCAATTGCTTTTGCAATTGAAGTCAGGTCCATTGCATATTGGGATTCGGAAATGTTTCTTTTGTTCTCCATCACCAAAACATAACCTGGCAGAACAGTCTTGATGACGAGTTCAGTTACATCTGGTTCCTTCAAGCCAAGTGCCATCAAAAAGCGATGTGCCTCCGTATTCTCCTGTATTGCTGGCTTGACCACACGGAAGCCTGGCCGCCCAGCGGCACCCAGATAGACGTTGGGCGAAGTCCCTTCACTTGAGAATGGAGTAATCTGGTTGGCAGACGTGATAATGCGGTCTGAATCGCGTTCAAGGCTTTCGACGCGGATTATCGGCTTTGACCTCAGTGGCCCCGCTGAGGATGAGGGACTACGTATGCGCCAAAGGGCAGGCTGATCATTCAGAAAGCCGTAGAAGTCTGCCATCCATTCGTCAGTTTGGGTAGCAAAGAAGTGGACATCCAATTGACGAGCCACTTTCTCACCATCGAGGTCATCTACTTCGAGCACCTTGGTGAGATAATCCCATGTTTCCCTCGTTACATTTTTTGCGATTTTCTCGGAAATCCAGCAGACAGGAGTCGCTGACGTTTTGCCGCTCAATGCTGTCAGTTGACGTTCGCTAAACAATTGACGCAAAGGTTTGGAGTCAGAGACACGTGCATTTGCAGCCGTGACGTACGGGATTGAACTACCATATGCCGTTGGCAAAAGTTCTTGGGTTCGAAAGGCGGTCCGTACTGCTTCAAAAAGTGGGCGAAAAGGAGAACCTATGTGGCTTCCAAAGTATTCATCACGGGCAGGAAAATCGTTTTCCCGGAGTGGGAGGCACTCCAGTGATTCCGCCGTGAGCAAGCCGCGGTCCCGAAGATTCGGTAATACCTCTGTTAGCAGGTCCGCACAGGCGCGGATGAGTTGAGCATTGACAGGATTGTTCTGTTTAATGTTGGCTCTGCTGTCGTTGAGTAAGAACGGTGCGTGCAGACGAAACTTCAGACCTGTTTTCTCCTCGGTTGGGAAGAAGACGTTTGCGGTACTCAGTCCAGGCTCACAAGATAGCTGACCGTTTTCGATGCGAAAAGCGAGGCGGACTGTGAGATCGCGGTCGGCATCTTTAACATGAACTAGTTTAGAATATAGTCGATACGCCACTCCCGTGTAGGCCGCAGGCATGGTAGCATTGGGTGTTTTCTGTGTCAAGCGGCAAAACTCACCATTTTCTTCTCGTTGACACAGCAATATAAAGTCTTCTTCTCCCGCCTGCCAGTGAATCGATTTCAGGTCATCTAGAAATAAAAGAGCATCCGCGCCCAGGCCCCGTAGTCTATCGCGTATCGTAGAATATAGTGATTGCTCCTGACCTGCCAGGAACGGCAATATAAACTTGGTGATTCCCTCATTACTTGGGGGCGTTGGCAATGGAACGGGAACAACTAAGTCTTCGATGGCGAATGAGAAAGGACTATTGTTGAGGCGCGTCTCAATGCGGGGGCAGAGGGTGATGGCGAAAACCGACTTGAAACCAATTCCAAAACGCCCGATCTTGTTGGCTTGATCTGGCTTCTCGCTGTTTCCTAAACCTGTAATGTTCTCGACGTCTTGCTCAGTGAATGATTTCCCATTGTGAATGAAAATCAAGCTGTCACGGTTTAGAATAAACGTCGCTGAAGTCGCGCTCTGATCTTCCGCGTTCTGCAAAAGCTCATAGATGAAATGAGCGGGGTCGGCATATTTTTCGACAGTCGATTGATGAATTCCCCTCTCAAATTTATTCGCGCGCGCACTGGCGACAAACTGTCGACGCATTGCCGACAGGCATTCAAACCACTCGGTCATGTCTTTCCCTCCACAATCAGAACTCCTTGGGCAACAACTTGCGTGAGGATGTCCACACGGCGTACTGCTTCCTGGACTTCGGCAACACGCCGTTCGTAGTCTGCCTGTGCCGTCTGAACTTGGGAAGAACGCATTCGACGGATGCGCTCATCAGTCACCTGGCCCTGCTGCTCTCTCAAAAGAGCCATTCGTGATTGGTGGCTGGAACGCAGGCTTTCCAACCGAGCGACGGCCAACTGTTGCGTCCGCGCCTCGTGTTTTGATCGCTCTGCTAACCACATTTTGTAATGCTCGGTTTCCAACTCCTCAAAGACTAGTGGAAGTGGGAAAGATGTCTCGATTATTTCTAAAGGTGTTGCTTTTTCGAGCAGAGTCAAAAAACGCCTTGTCAGCACAGGGTCAGCACAGACGGGCTGAAGAAGCGAGTCGTCGCGGATTCCCCTTACCTGCCAATCGTAAATTACGAACGGATAAATTCCCGCTTGAATATCATCGTCATCTACGCGAAATGCAGTGCGAAATGGTGGCGCACCTTGGGCGAGCGACGCCGCTTGCTGTGCAAGCGGGTGAATCGGCGTGATAAACATTGCTGAACGCGATTCAGCGGCTTGAGAGGCGTCAAAAGTGATCTCCAGTAGGTATTCGGTTCCCCGTAGCCAACGCTCCCAATCGCGATGCAGTGAAGAAGACTGGCGTGGCAGCTCGCGGAAATCTTCCAGCAAACGGTTTCGAGCATCCTGATTGAGGCGTAGCGTCTTCAGGGGACGTTCGCCCAAGATATGGTCGTCACCACTCGCAGTTTTTGTAAGGTACGTTTGCACCAAATTCTGAAGAGCTGAAGGTCGCAGCCATGGACTACTAGCTTCCTCAACTTCTTTCTCGACTTGTTCAGGTGGTAAAACAATGCCAAATAGTTCTTCCTGCTCCCGTTCTAGTTTTTCCTGCTCTTGAAGCAGTCGGATGTCGTTATCAGCGAGTTGCTGAAGTCGCGTCTGTCTCTCTTCCACGGTGAGTGCCAGGCTCTCAGCAATAGTGCGAAGTTCACTTGTGATACGGCCTAGAATTTCTTCACTTCCGCCGAGAGCCTGACGAAAAATACCAATACGAAGTAGGCAACGCTCGTAGATGTCAAAGTCTACGGTTCCTCGCGTTACAAGATTGTAAATTACAACCGTTTCGCTCTGTTGTCCATAGCGGTCGATGCGACCAATTCGTTGCTCTACCCGCATGGGATTCCACGGAAGATCATAATTGACAAGCCCATCGCAAAACTGGAAGTCCAGACCCTCGCATCCAATTTCCGATGAAAGCAGAAGGTCGATAGCATGAGGGGCATTGCGATCCAAACTGAACCTTTGACGAAGATCGGCTCGTTCCTCATCAGGCACATCACCGTGAATCAATCCGAGTCGAATTCCCGTATCAATAAGGTTCGCGTGCAGGTAACGCAGAGTGTGCCGAAAGCTAGAAAATAACAAAAGTTTATTGTTCGGTAGGGCCTGTTTGTCACCTACGATCTGGCGCAGTGCCGCAAGTTTCGGGTCAGGCCCATTTAAAGCACGCGCCATCGCCAGTACGTCTGCGATGTCGTCACGAATCGTAGTTGGCTCATCACCCACCACGTCGAACTCATCGTCCAGTTCATCCCATTCCAACTCAGAGAGGCGACGCGTTAATATAGATTCAATCAGTGGCGCAAGGCCATAAAGAGAACTAGCGGCTTGTCGTCTAATTGTGGTCATCAAAAACTTTACCGAACGTGCTCCGTGGCTTCGCTCCAGGATTCGGGCCTGTGCTGCAAGCAATGCATCGTGAAGCTGACGTTGAGGTGATGTAAACTCAACCTCTACGGTTTCGGCCTTTCGCGTTGTGAAAGTGCCGATGTCGCGACGCCGCGTCCGATTGATTAAAGAAGCGAGGGTGTGTAGTCCCTCAATGTCTTGGATGCACTTCATTCGCTCCTGTGACAATAATGTTTTATCCGCGAGTCGGTGGCAAACTCGTTGATAGACAGGTTCATGTTTAAGCACAGCTTCGCCCCAAGGCGTTTCGCCTGCCAGAATCATCGCGTCAAGTGCCGCCGCGTTCCAGCCAGGTGCAGCAGCGCGGGCAAGAGCACTGGCAGTATTAATAAACCGATTTGGTTCAGTCATATGGCCGAAACTTTCTCGGTCAATGACCATATCAGGACGCAACAAATTAAGAAGCACGAACAGGTCGTCGCTTGCAAGCTGGATAGGGGTGGCTGTGAGAAACACCACCGCTTCGGCATTTCGGACAAAGAATGCCGCGCCCTGATGGGTAAATGTGGCCGTGTTGCGTAAATGGTGTGCCTCATCGACAATTACAAGGTCAAAAGCAGGCGGCGGGTCAAGGTCTAGTAAACCGAGCACCCGCCGCTTACCTGTGTTGTTTAACCCATTGAGTAGACGGTCGTCAAACAGGCTAAATGGGATAATGGCTTTGGCAAATTTTTCGGGCCAGACGCCGTTGAGGTCCATTTCTTGGAGGCAGTGTTGAAGGGTTGCTCCGTCAAGATGAACAAATTCCTCATCAAAACGCTTCATCTCGAACTGCCATTTTTTCTCGGTAACTAAGGGCCTTGGACAGATTATCAAAACAGTTCGGACATCCCGCCGTGCTTGCATCTCCCGCAGGATCAGCCCTGCCTCAATCGTTTTTCCGACGCCTACCTCGTCAGCAATCAGCATCATTGGACGGTCGGCACGGATGAATTTCAATACCGGGCGGAATTGATAGGGAATGAAGTTGATACGGGCGGCGTGCAAGGAGTATAGAGTGCGTATTGATGGCTGGCGCAATAACAGAGCGGTGAGTCGCGCCTGGAATTCCCCCAGCGACAGAATTTCGCGGTTCTCGGCTCTGGTTTCAAGCAGACGAATTTGGCTGGCATAGTACGTCGCAGTCCTGCCACCTGTAAAGACAACATATCGCGACTCGGAACTACCTTGTAGAATCTGAGTAATTGCGCCAGAGACGGAAGGTTGGGCACGAAGGACGATAATGTCGCCGATGTGGTAATCGTCGGATCGGTCCGTTCCTACAAGTTGGTCAGTATCTATCGTAGGCATTATTGCTCCATAGTGAATGAGATTATTATGATAGGACGCATAGGCTCCACAGACTGTTCTTTGGAGAACTAGTTATCTCCTGCCCAAGCCATCTGCTGAAATTGGTAAAAAACCAGCTAAGATGATCAAATCTCCCGTTCTTGTAGCGGGGTCGGCGTTCGCCTTTCCGGGTAACGCGAGCAACCCAAAATGGCCCTGTGTCGTCAGACTTGACCATCATCGGCCTGCCCGCGCTCGTCGGCCAGTCCTCCCCTGCCGCGGCAAGTTTCACTTTGCCAAGCCAGGAGGCGAACGGATCGGCAGGTGGGCGGAAGCCGCCGACGATTGCGCGGCTGGCGCGGTGGCAGAGTTGATGTTTGAGTTCTTGAAGCGTGAGTTCTGTCATAAAGTACCGCCTGCGCTATCTATCAGCCTTACTGCCATTGTGTGGCCTTCCGCTATGGCGATCTCCTGCGGCGTGCGGCCCTCCGCATCTCTCGCCGCAGCGTCTGCTCCGAGAGACAAGAAGAGCCGCAGCAGGAGTGCCTGCCCTTGGGCGGCGGCTATGTGCAAAGCAGTTTGGCCGCGAGAGTCATAGACATTGATGTCAACGCCCGCGTCTAAAAGCACCCCGATCACTTCCCGCTGCCCACGCGCCGCCGCCTCATGCAGTGGCGTCCGTCCTCCCCCGTCTCTTGCATCGACACTAGCCCTAGCCGCAAGCAGTGCAGAAACCAGCGCCGCATCACTCGTGGCTGCGGCCAAGTGGAGCGGCGTTTTGCCAGCAGGGTTCCGGGCGTTGACATTGCCGCCTGCATTGATCAGCAGCCGCACTGTTTCTGGATGCCCTTGAATGCAGGCAGTGTGGAGCACCGTTTGCCCTTCATCGGTTCGGTCATGCACATCTGCTCCCTGAAGCAGTAACGCCTCAACGACTTCCGGTTCATTGTAAGCCACGGCCAAATGTAGCGGCGTGATGCCCGCGTCGTCGGGCGTGTTAATCTGGGTTGGGTCGGCCTTCAACAGCGACAAGACCTCATGGACATCTCCAGTCTTAGCGGCATCGTGAAGGGCCGTTCGGTGCCGAACGCGCAGATCAGCTTTGAGGCTTGAAAAGTTTGTGACGTCCTCACCGTCTTCTTGCATGACGTCCGGGGGATCGTCGTCGTACTGCGCGAGCGCCATGGCGTCATTGTAAAGGCGAATGAACTCTTCGCGCCTCTCCCATCGCAGGAAACACGCCTTGTGCATCGCAGCATCGGAGAAGGCCCAGAGCGGATGAAATGGATCGGTCATAAAGTGCGACGTAGCGACGAGCGGGTCGGCTTCTTCTAAGACTTCTCCGCATAACGGGCAGCGGGTGATGCCCATGCAAATAATTGCCATGTTCTTTTCCAACTCATTATAGGGCGAGTCATTTTGGAGCCATGTGAAAGTTACCCCGCATTGCGTCATCTTTCAGGTGTTCCTTCAAGACGGAGCACGGCGACGAAGTCATCCGTCGCGGAAGCAAGTTCGGCTTCCTCTTCACCCAGCTTATCCGCGTACGTTCGCAGGAAGTCGCGAGTGCCGCCTAAGATCGCCCCCACCAATTCCTGTTCAGACACCGGACCGAGGTCTTGGTCGCCGCACACGATGCGGATTGGCTTCTCTTGTCCCTTCAGCCGCCTAGTGACGCGCTGGAAGTATACGGAGAAAGAGGTGTCGATCACCGACCACGTGAACCCACTCATCTTGCCGTGCAGCAGCAATGCCTTCATCTCACTGAGTAAGTCCATCAGTGAGATAGCCACCATGAACTAGTGGTCTGGACGCGAGCTACCTGTTGCTTGGCCCGTGGTGATCGTGACGTGGCCCGGTGCGTACTTGTAGGGCGGCTCGTTTCCGGGAAGCAGGCCGAAAGCTGATTCTACCATCGTGTCATCACCACGCTCGTCTGTTACTGACATTGTGCTCCAGGGAAGCTGCCTGGCGGGGCGAAGACCTTAGCCTTGCCAGGTAGAGTGTCCCAGTCAGGCAGTGCACGGCCTCAGTTGTCGAACCACACCACCAGCCGCACGCACTCACCCCCGTACTTTTGCATCAGCGGCTCCATCATCGCCAAAAGCAGGCAGAGGTCGTCGCCCGCCGCCTCACGGCGCGTCACTTGCCCAATGCTGAACATTAACCCTTCCTCGGTCCAAGTCGCCCCGTCATGTCGGTGCGGGTCGTCGTGGGAGAGGCGGCGGCCCTCGCGTACCTGCGGCCCGCTGTGAGAGGTGCTCCATGCGATGCCGTCCAACGCTTTCTCCTCCCAGTTCACGGCCTGCAATTCAGTTCCTGTCACCCAGGTATGAGAATGATAGCCACACCCCGCCTCCTCAGCCCGCTCCTTCAACTCATCCGATACGTGCGGCGGCAGGCCCCGCCCTGCTGCTATGGGCGCAAAGTCCGTGCCGTTCCTGACGCCGAATAAGGACCCGAACATCGAGTAATTTCGGTCGAGGAGGATGCCTGCGTCAATGACAGCGTACCACTCCTCGTCAAATCGCGTGTCGCGTGCCGTTTCGCGGAACTCCACCCAGCCGTGGATGTCACATCCCATTTTATTCCTCTTTTAATCCTCCAGCCCTGCTCCGGGAAGCAGGGCTGCGATCTTAGTCAGCCGCATCTCCGCTGCCGCGATTTCCGCCTCAGGCACTCCGTCACCCGATGCCAACGGCGGCATCAACCTGGCGACCAAGCGACAGTAGTCGGACCAGAACGCTTCACTCACTTACATCCTCCAATCTCACTACGCCTCCGTCGTCCTCGGAATACACCCACTCATCTCGCTCGTATTCATCGGCCAGCGTCATCAGCCATTCGCCGAAACTGGCGGCCATTACTTCCCGCTCACCGCCGTCGTGCCACATAGTGATGATCTGGCCTACTGTCCCGCCCGGTGCAGGGTCCATATCTGCGCAGTAATGGTTGCCGCTCCCGTCGTAGGTGATTGGAATCCAACGCGGGTTTCACCAGTCGGACTTTATTCCAGGCTGTGGATCGCTCTGGATACCGTCGAACGTGCCCGAATTCAGCAGGTCCTTCCAGACGGTCCACTCATCGATGATCCGCGCCAATGACAGGAAGTCGCCGCCTGGCACGAATATGCCTCCAACCACACCTCCGAGAGAAGGGTCTGTCTGTTGCCCGTCATGGATACTGTAGGAAGCCTGGACTTCTTCCGGGAGGGCGATACCCAGTTTTCGCTCCGCCGCGGCGATCTGCTCCTTCGTCGCGCCATCGCCTAGTCCCGCTGCTACTTCCGGGGCATTTTGCTCGAGCCAGGCTCCAATGCCCTGCCAGGCTGCTTCGATGTTCGTCATACTTTATATTCCTTTCCTCCACGCTCTCAGCCACGCACGTCGCCCAGCCGCGGGATTGCACCGCGCCTTTGACAAACACCGGAAGCCCAAGCTGCGCGGCAGCATCGGCGCATTCGCTCTCGGAGGTGATAATGACGCTTGCGGGCGTCAAGCTGTCCAGCATGGGGTAGAAACGGTCGAACTCCTGCGCGTTGAGGTGCTCATCCGGGCTGTTAAGCAGGCGGATGTTCTTGACAAGTGCTGCCGCATAGATCGCCGCGTACCGCTCAGGATTAGGAATGTAGCCGATCCAGACCGCAGGCGTTTCCTGTTCCTGCATTGGAACAGAGGCCAGCGCGTTTTCCGCCGTCTCGCATTGCTCGAAGTCCTGCGGGATGTAGTACACCTGGCAACCCGTGAGCCTCGCGGCTTCCGTGGCTTTCCGCAGGTCGGCGGTGCTGGATGAAGCGGAAAGTTGCGGCGAGGACTCGCTCAGGACGATCATGGTACGCTTCCCACGACCGGACCCACCGCCGTCACGTCCGTGCCAAGCCTGGCGCGGAACAGCAGCATCCCCCTCGTCAGCACGTTCCGCATCCTGCCGACTTCGCTTTTGCTCCAGATCGGTTCGTAGTGTTTGCCTGGCGGCGTCAAAGCCATTGTTCAGTTTGTGCTGAGGCGTATTTCAATTTGTGAAAACTTAGGATAGCTCGTGAGAAACATGGCTCTTTGAAGGCAGCCTGACTCTTGGCGCTTGTCTGCCTTCTCCTTCACATTATACTTCGGATGTGGTCGCTTTCAACAGTTCCACATGGAGAAGTACGTGCGCCGCGTTCAGCCGCTCATTCCTAAGCGTCGGGCAGTTTTTGGAGGAACAGGATACGCCCGCTCTTTCGGCAAAAAGTCTTTTGCCTTCGTCGCTTGGCCCGACTGCATCTAGGTGTGCAGGCCGCCCCACGTCCCCTGCAAAACGTCGAACGTCGCCTGCGGAAACGCCTTGTCCGCCGACCACGATCCGTCTCCGCCGATCACAAAGACGCCTCGGTCCGTGCCTGCGCGGAGCACGCCGTCGACGCTTTTGAGGAAATACACATCGCTGCAAGAGTTCAGGCTGGATTCTTTGTGCCACATGGCTTGGGGTTATACAGAAGATGAGGCCAGTCGATTAAAGGCAACAAAGGCCCCTACCGTAGTTAGACGGCAGCGGCGGCAGCAGCGAGGGGCACCCTTGCACCCGACACGCGGAAGTGACCGCGCCGTGCACCCTGTAGTCCGCCCTCAACACCCTGTGGAGCGCCGTCGATGGAAATACAGACATCACTCCCGAGTGCGATGATGACGCGCAGCAGCCCTAAGGCGCTGATGTCCTTAGTCATCCCGCTGAGCAATCTGGAAACGTGTGGCTGGGCCATGCCCACGCGGTCGGCAATCTGAGCCTGCGTCATTTCCGCGGCAGCCGTCATCTTTCGAATAGCGAGAACTAGGTCGGCCTTTAAGAGGCGCTCTTCTGGATTTGATAGCTCCAGGTCAGCGAAAACATTGTTGCTCATTTCTTAGACTCTTTCTGTCGTGCCAGGTACAGCGAATGCAAGGACACGGCTTCAGCGTATGGCTGCTGATTCCGAGTCAGACTATCGCGGACCGCTCGTTGTTGTGAGTGGGGGCATACGTCTTGCGTTCAGATGGTTTGTGAACACGGATGGGTGGTGGCACAGTGCGTTCCCTTTCATGCACCAAGTACACGCGCCGCAGAAGTTCAAGGGCATCAGGATTCATATCCAACACACGCAGAACGCTGCAGATCGCCTGAGACGGCAACCTCCGGGCCTTCTCATATTCGCCAAACGCGCTCGGTCCACCGCCGAGGATCGCCCCCGCTTCTCGCTGTGTCAGGCCCAACTTTCTACGTGCTTTCTTAATTTCTTCGGGCAGCATAAGATTCTGGGCACGGGCCTTGAGTAGATTCAGTTGATAATCGGACATCTTCATGTCCGTTCCGGTAACAAACCCCTCTTCGCAAGAGGGGCAGTAGTAACCGGGCATCTCGAACTGTGGCGACTCCAGCCCTTGA
This sequence comes from Armatimonadota bacterium, assembly GCA_025353925.1. Lineage (GTDB taxonomy): Bacteria > Armatimonadota > Armatimonadia > Armatimonadales > Capsulimonadaceae > JANXMY01. The sequence goes on along the minus strand of JANXNV010000032.1, from coordinate 14,446 downwards.
TAAGTGATTGTCATTTTGCGCGTCCCGCGTGCCATTTCCCCTCCGCACTCGTCGCACGGGACTTTTTCTGCCATGTAATTGCTCATTTTTTACCTCAGTTTGAATGACAACAGTCTGAAGTCGATCACCGCCTCAGCCCTGAACTTGATATAAAGATCGCCCACATCCGATGGGACGTGATATACGTCTTGCCACTCCGAGGCGATCCCCGTCGAAGGCATCTACTTGTAGAAATGCTCTGGCCTCATTGTTTGAACCACGGCAACTACCCCCGCTCCATCGAAGCCAAGCGCTGCGGCGTCCTTCATAGCACTCAGCGTTATGTTGAGCGCTGCGACATTCGAGAAAGTGGCGCGGAACGTATTAAGATCATATTTCGGAAGATCGCTGTTAATCAATTCCTACTATAGCACCTTTAAGGTGCTTTTTTATATAGAACGACGCCTTCCTGCAACTTTTTTTCCACAAGTGGGTGGTTTTTTCGCCTCCGCGCCTTTTGTCGAATTTTGTCACTCAAACAACGAGACTCAACATTCGTCCCCACTCTCATCCCCGTGCCCGAAACGCTCGGACTGCTGATCGCCTGCCCGAAACGCTCGGACTGCTGATCGCCTGCACCGCCGACGGCTCCACCGGTCTGCTTTTGCACGCAAAATAAAGTGTTGATTTTATACAACTTAATAATAAGTTGTATAAAATGAGGTATAATTATTCCATGAAAGCGACGAAACGCGACGCTGTGCTAAGGTACTTGGAAAATTTACCGGTTAGCGGCGAACCTCAGCTTCGTGACCATGTTCAGGTATCAGGTTCCTACCTAGACAGACTTGTACGCGACGGGATTATTGTGAGGTTAGGCAAAGGAGCCTATGCGCTTCCTGACGCCGAACCTTCCATTTATCATAGCCTCGCCGTAGTGACGGCCATCATGCCTGACTCTGTCATTGCCCTCACAAGTGCTCTGAGTTTTCACGACATCGGGACACAGATTCCCTGGGCTGTTTGGGCGGCAGTTCCAAGGCAGTCGCGGTCCTCCGTGCCGTCGAGCAGTCAAATGCCGACACAGATCATCCGTATGGACCGGGAACTGCTCCTCGACGGCGTCGAGGAGCATATCATTGAAGGAGTAAAGGTCCGCATCCATTCCGTGGAGAAAGCCGTGGCGGATTGTTTCAAGTATGCGGGGCGCGTGGGTCTGAACGTAGCCCTTGAAGCCCTCAAGGACGCGTGGGGCAAAAGCAAGATCAATGCGGATGACCTGTACCAGTATGCCAGCCGTGACCGCGTCTGGAGCAGAATGAGACCTTACCTGGAAATGACCCAGCAATGACAGCAGATTCACGTGTCCACTCACAGGGCGTAAGCGACTCTGCCTCAAAGGGCGTAAGCGACTCTGCCTCAAAGGGCGCAAAACCTTCCGTCAAGGTACGACTCGCCGAACTTTCCAAGAACAGCAGGCCGCACCGGGATATGCAGCGCCTGATGATGCGCTATGCCATCGAACGTTTTATGTGGCGCATCGGACAGTCGAGGCATTCTGACAACTTCACGCTGAAAGGGGCGATGGCGTTCACATACTACAACGCCAACAGCAGCCGTACCACGAAAGACGCTGACTTTCTGATGCGCGGAGAATACAGTGCCACCCGCATCAAGGAAGTTCTCTGCGAAATCGCAAGCATCCCTGCGGAAGACGAAGTCGTGTTCGACCCCGACGCAATCACGGTCAGCGCAGCAGGACAGGAACGGACCTATCCTGGCTACAGCGCCAAAATACCTGCCCGCCTAGGGACCAGCGCCTGCCCCGTCAACCTCGACATCTCGTTTGGAGAGGCTGTTCACCCTGACGCAAAACGGGTTGCCATTCCAGCACTTTTGGTGGATACGGCGCTCTTTCCGGTACTGCGGATGTACCCCATCGAAACGATTGTTGCTGAGAAATACCAGACGATTGTGCGACTCGGCATGGGTAATACTCGACTCAAAGATCACCACGATCTGTACGAGATCGGTCTGTTCAATTCTGTGCTGGGAGCATCTCTCCAGAAGGCTTTTCAAGCGACGTTCGAGAGGCGCGGCACGCCTATCGAAGCGACGGTGCCCGTGGGCCTGTCCGAGCAGTTTTACAAGGACAAGGCTAAACAGCAAGGTTTTAGAGCGACACTGGCACAACACAATATGCCGAAGGGCACGAGCCTGGAGGCCGCGTGTAGAGCGATCACAAGTATGATTGCGCCCGTGCTGTCCGCCACCGTCAACGGGGAAGAGTTTATTCTGGTTTGGGATCAAGAGAAATGGCACTTCCCTTGATTACCTTTTCAGTTTTCCACCGCCCCGCCATGTCGCTCTGCCTCCTCTACTCAAACACCCAAATTCCAACATTCGTCCCCACTCTCATCCCCGTGCCCGCCGCGGATGCGCCGCTGATCGCCTGCACCGGAGCGTCCGCCGCCGACGTAGAGCGAGGGGGAGAGGCGCTCGCCTAGAACAGGCAGAATTAGAACAGGCATAGTACGAAAACAAAGTTTTTCGTACCATAATCCAAAAATGTAACTACATTTCATGAGGTGCGCCGCTTGCTAATCTGACAAGGCAAGACAAACCATTACCGAGATAGCAGACGGCAGCACCTCACTCAATTCTCCCTCCTCAATTCTCCTCACCCAATTCTCCCTCCAACCGTCGATGCCAACCCCTCCTGGAACACCAATCCTCGGCTTCCCACTGCCTCCTGCTTTATCTGCCTCACATCTGCGCCGCCTTCAGACTGCGCCAGCACGCGCCTTAGCTCGGCCATGTTTTTGGCGTGCCCGACGAGGTGCTTGCCGTCGTAAATCTCCGCCGTGAACGTGTCCTGCCTCGTCGTGGCATGGTAGTCTTCCATGGCCCGAAGCTGGGCGGGCATCGGCGGATGGTGCAAATCTACGGACATCCCCACGCCATGCGGATAGAACTGGCCGCGCATGATGCCCCCAGACAGTCGCGTCAGGTCACGGAAATCAATGCCAGACTTCGGCAAAGTTTCTCGGCTGGCTTCATACTCTGCGGGCAAATTGTCTCTGATCGCATTGTACGCGGCGACAGTGTGGCCGTGGGGTCGCATGACATGGACGGTGCCAGGCTTGTCCACATACACGGAAGACAAACCCTCGCGCTGGGAGCCGTAAGGGTTGCCCATAATGTATTCTGCTGCGCCGAGGGCATTGCCGCTGAAGAGAGCCTGCCGCGACAGCGAGCGCACATAGTCATCGTGACCTGCGGCAAACGGGACGGGTTGCATCTGGGGCGTCTCGCCGCTGCGTGACACGAACAGGTCAAGTGGTTTCGGCTCGGACACCTCGGAGGGTTCTGACTTTGCATCTAACTGCGCCAGCCTCGTTCGAGCGTCTCCCCGATCTCCCTCCCGTACCTTACCCACATCGCGAAACGGCAGGAAACACCACGGAGACGCATTGTTCCAAGTCTCGAAATGCAGCGCACGGGATAATACCACCACGCCGAGACGACTTGAATCCGGGGGTGGCTTGCCTTGAATCGCCGAATAGCACAGGAGGCCGTCTGGCTCAAGCCCCACAGCCGCATACCGCGCCAGCGGGATGCAGAAGCGTGCAGCCTTGTTTTGCGGATTACTCTGTTCAAGCGCGAACTCTTTGTCGCCGATCCCCGTGTAAATGTCAGGGTCATAGCCGCGTTCTCGGTCGACGACATGGAAGTCATCCGCTACAGAGCGAAAGGGTTCTTCCGCTTCAGGTTCCTGTAGATAGGCAACGCCGTACTGCCCTGCATTACCGTGCAGCACTGCTTCCTGGTCGAAGACTTGGCCGACTTCTCGTGCATCGCTCTCGGACATACCGGGCACGAAGTACGACTTTTCGCGAACGTGCTTGGCGAGAGGATTATCCATCTCTTTCCACATCCCACGCGTGTCCACATAGCCGTAGCCGAGCGAGCGTAAATGGGTGCGAAGCTGCCGTGAGCGTAAGTTATTTTCGGCCCGCTGCTCTTCGGTGGCGTTCTCGCCGCGAGATGCCGAAAGCATGGCGAACGGTCCTTGAATCATGTGCTCGTAAAGACGGGACAGCCCCGCCGTCGCCAGGCGGTCCATGAGGATGGGGAAGGGTTTGGAGACCGATGCGTCTTTTGGCGTCTTCTGCCTTGAAGGCAATATAGAATTTGCAGGCAATATAGAATTTGCAGGCGATTGAAAGTAGGCGTTTGCTTGCCGCGTGTTATCGTCCGATGCTTCTGAATTTGCGTCGCCTGATTTGCTTCTGTACCACATTTTGTTTTTCCTCGCTGACTTCGTAAAGGACTCGTCACCTACTGCTAGTTTGTCACCTGCAACGTCCTACCGTGTTTGTCGCCTGCAAAGTCCTACCGTGTTTGTTACCCGCAAAGCCTCGCCAGGCACGACTGTATTTTTACTCGCACCTCTTCGTAGCCTCTGTGCCTCTCGCCCGTTGACTCATCCATGTAAAGCTGCCTATTGACTTCCACCATGAGCGCTCTCACCCTTTCGTCTTTCCCCCAGAAAGCCATTGGCACCAATGCGCCTGCATAAGGACTGTCCACAGCTACGGAAAAGCCTTCGGCGCGGAAGATTGCCTCGGCATACGCAACCAGTGCGTTCGGCGTGTGAAAGGCGTTTGTTCCCAGGCAGATGTCCGGGCGGCAAGCACCTTGATCGAGGTCGCATGGAAGTGCAGCGGACGGAAACGAGTGGGCGTCGAGAATCAGGCACTCACCGCTTTCTTCCAAGGCTCTCTGGACCATTTCCGAGAGCCGCGCATGGTGCGGGTCGTAAAACCTTGAAAGTAAAACTTCGCGTGCGTCCTCACTCAATGGCAGACGAAGTGCCTGCCCGTGCGCCGTCCGCGTGTATACGGCTCCCATCCCCCGCTTCGCCATCGGCTCCTCCGCGTCATCGCGAAACCGTTCTGGATCGACCACAAGGCGGCTTGCAGGGTAGATGAGCGTTTGGACCTCCTCACCGCAAAAAGCGAACAAGTCGTCCGTATGACTGTCCGTCATTCGAACGATCTCAGCCTCAAGTTCTTTTGCGCTGATGCAAAACTGGTTCCTCACCTGTTCAGGGATAGCCGTAGAAGAGTGAGGAATATGGATGACGACGGGCATATTTTCTCCATTTTCCATTTTTCTTGATTTCTCCCTAGATCGGTTTCGGCAAACTTCTGAGGTCGGCAGGCGGGATGCCCATCGCGGCTAAACTTTCGTCGCTTTCGGCGTGGAGCGCCCCATACGGAGAAAGGAAAGGTCCCTGGACGCTTCCATCCCCAGGTGCGGCTCCTCGAGTATCTGGCTCTCCACGAAGTGGCGCAAATGCTCCTTCTGCGCCATTACTGCGGGAAGGCCCAGCCGCTGGGTTTCCCGCCGCTACTCAAACAACCATACCCCGACATCCGTCCCCGCTCTCATCCCAGTACCCGAGGCGCTCGGATTGCTGATCGCCTGCACCGCCGACGGCTCCACCGGAGCGTCCGCCGCCGACGGCTCAAGCCCGACGTAGAGCGTCGAAGAAGAAGCGTGCGGGTCTGGGGCGCTCGCGGAGAAGTCGAAGAAAAGTGCATTCACCGGACCGCGCCGCGCTGCATACCCTCGTTTGGGCGCGAACGTGAATGGCGAGAACGCAAGGGCATCCTGCCAAAGGACGCCAATCGCCGTTTGCGGCGGATTGACATTGGAGTGGGTTAAGGTAGTAGTAAAGTTGCTTCTAAATCCGCTATGACGTACAATCCAGGAACTCGCTGAAGTCGGCCATCTCCGCTCGTCCATTCGGATCAATGCCTGCGGCGACCAGCCGCTTCGCAATCTGGACCGCGAAGCACTGGTCACTGGAATGCTTGACGCCGTACAAAGAAAGCAGATGACGCGGCTCGACCACCTGCACACCGGACGCTGTCGTCACGAATGGTACGTCGCCCGTGAACAGGTCTAAGATCACTTTGATAGGCTTGGCGGCGTCCATTGTCCGCACGTAACGGTGGAAGTCGTCGCTCTGGCCGTCAAAACGCGTCCAGGTGCGCTGGTAGCCGCGCCCTAGCAGAAGCGCCATGAGTTCCGGGACGTTTTCTGGGGTCACAAACAGGTCGGCGTCTTTGTGATCATGGGCGTGCTTCAGTTCCGCGTGCGGCGGCGTCATGTAGTGCCACGCCCAGCCGCCTGAGACCACGACATGGTTCTTGATTGATTCAATCTCCTGCCCGACGGCAGCGAGATGTTCCAGGTCCCAGGTTTCGCCGTATCGCTTGGAATTATGCGGTGCGCCCATCTACTTGTCCTCTCCATCTGCCAGTTCGGTTTCTTTTGCCAGTTCGTTGAGTTCCAGAACGCTGTGGTAGTTGTGCCTGCCCGCCGCAAAGTTCGGACGCACGAACTTCGCCATCGAGCGGCGAAACTCCCCGTAGGAGAAGCGCCGCGCCAACCTGACAACATACCCTTCCATATCGCTGCCCCTAAACTGCGGCTGGTACAGGGCGCGGAACAGCTTCTCGTCCCATAGCCCCTGATAAAGCACAGGCACGGGTGTCAGCCCCAGCATCTGCGCCCAGTCGATTTTTTCGTCCCACGACAAGCACTCATTCCGGTCGTCCCACACCGAGAACAGCAGAAAGTACGACGGCAGGGTGCCGTAGAAAATCGAGTGCTTGGCGTACAGGTTCTCGCCGCACAAGTGCCAGCCCGCAGGAATGTCATGCCTGATCTGGGCATGGAGCGCCTTCACCATGCCGCTGTCCTGGCCTGCTAAGGGCTTCACTGAGCGCCCATGAATGTAGTCCGGGTACATCGTCACATTAGCGCCGTCCATCTTGACCGTGACCACGACTTCCTGGCCCTCAAACTGAGACACATCTTCAAGCATACGGTCGTCTTTGGTCATGTTCGACCACGGCAGATGGTAGGTGCGCTGATACCGGGTGTTCGGCAGGAATTCGTTTAGCACGCCGCCCTGGGCCAGTATCTTCTGGACGCTTTCATCGTAGAACAGTTCTCCGCGCAGCCGCGTGCCGTTTGGTTCGATTTGGTTGCCCCACTTGTCGTAGCGCACGTCATCGTAGAGATGGGACGGCAAGATGATCCGCGTGATGCCTGTAGCTTCCCTGACTTGTTCGCAAGAGAGGGTCGTTTCCTCCGCCTGGATATGATGCGCCGCGCAAAGAGTGGCACCATTGCCGAGAAAGTAGCCGCCAAGCTGACCAGGGTCACAAAAAAGACGCCTCTCCATGATATGGTGGGCGTCTTGTCCTGCGGCACGGCAGATCACGCATTGATGATCGTCGCGGGCAAACACCCCTTCTCGAAACTCTGTTCTTGTCAGCAACTTTTCCATGATGGACTTCATTATATCACGTTTAAGCAGTACCGAGTATACTGAAAGCTGCGAAGACCTGAAGCTAATGAACTTGCCCTGAGAAAGCCGCCCATGAAAATCGTTTCCCTGCTGCCATCCGCTACGGAGATCATCTGCGCTCTTGGCCTGGAAGAGCATCTGGTCGGCATCACCCATGAGTGCGACTTCCCGCCCTCCGTCCAGAGCCTGCCAAAGGTGACAACAACTCTCATTCCGCACGATGCCAGCAGTGCCGAGATAGATGCCCTGGTGCGCGAGCGGCTCAAGACGCAGTTGGCGCTATACAGCCTGGATATGCCAATGCTGGAGCGTCTTCAGCCTGATCTGCTGGTGACGCAGGCGCTGTGCGATGTCTGTGCGGTGGCGGAGGCCGAAGTGCAGGAAGCGGCGTGCCGCCTGCCAGGGCATCCCCGTGTCCTCAACCTCGAACCGATGTCGCTGGAAGATGTATTCGACACGCTTCTCGCAGTCGGCCAGGTCACTGGAGCGGAAGCGAAGGCACGGCAAGTCGTGGACGAATTATGCGAACGGGTAAGGACGATTTATGCGAACGGGTAAGGACGATTGAAGAGCAAACACGGTACCTTCCAGCGGCCTTGCGACCGCGAGTGGCGTTTGTGGAGTGGATTGACCCGATCTTCAGCGGCGGCCACTGGAACCCGACGCTCGTGGCGCTGGCAGGCGGTGTGGATGTGCTGGGAGCGGCGGGGCTGCCGTCCCGGACCCTGCCGTGGCAGCAAGTCGTGGAAAGCAAGCCTGACGTTCTTTTCATCGCCTGCTGCGGCTTCGGCATTGAGCAGACGCTTGAAGATGTTCCATTGCTGCGGCAGCTTCCAGGCTGGCGCGATCTGCCCTGCGTGCGGGATGGCCGAGTTTATGTGGCGGACGGGAATGCGTACTTCAGCCGTCCGGGGCCGCGCCTCGTGGAGAGCCTGGAAATGCTGGCGTTCGCGCTACATCCTGATCTGTTTCCTGAGCTCAAGGGCGTACATCTTATTCACCGGGTGCAACGGTACTCATAAAAGCATCCAATTCGTTGATGGTGCAACCAGCACCAAAGAGATGAACGTTTAGTGTCAGTTTATAATGCCTGCACGGGTACGTAATCGCTCGAACGCTTCCAGCAGAACTTCGGGTACATTGTCTAATTCCGTGCATTCCCTAGCTAGAGCACTGGCAATCATTGGCTTAGTTGCATTGCTGCGCGTCCTTGGCAAGCTGTTGGTTCTAATTTCGTGCTTGATGTCCTCTGAGAACTTGCCACTTTCGCTCTTCAGACGATCAATTAAGTCTTTTGACCACCTTTGTTCGTTGGCTAAAGGGAAAACTGTGTCGAGTGCGCGGGCGATCAGTTTGGACTCAAAGGCATCTTCAAACTCCTTGCTTCCAATGTAGCTAACCTGCTGTGCATGGAAATCGGGAGGGCATCCCATTTCGTCTAGCACTTCCTGAGAAATGTAGCCACTTGACCCAGTGATCTGACAGTCCGCATCCAAAAGGATATGCGTCATTTCTCTCCGGTTAGTAAGTAGTACCTGCATCACTGACTTCCAGGCACTGCACGTATGTAAGTTGATCAGCACCAGTCCATCTTCCCGCATGGACCGACTATAGATATTGCGGTAAATAATAGGGATGGCTGCTTCTTCGCTGTCACCTTCCACAACCAGAAAGCCACGCTCGAACAGCAAAATAGTATTCGATAACCCGATGGCTTGCCCAATGTCGTTGAAAAAATCAATAACATCCGCGTCATCTGCATTGCGGATGCGCGTCAAAGTTCGCTGATTTTCCTCGCCTATGCGAATTAGGTTTATGCTGGCCGAAGGTGCACGGTCGATCAGAGATACCGAGTGAGTGCAAACGAAACATTGCGTTCGTGATCCGGGGTCACGGGCCAAATCAGTGATGTTGGCAAAGAGTTGTCTCTGGGCCTCATAGTGCAGGTTCACGTCAGGTTCATCGTACATACGAATTACGCTCTTCTCGGCATTTTCAGCAGCAACACCACGCTCCCACTCTAGCAGCCCCATCCAGATGCGCTTCTTAGTACCTTCCCCAAAAGCATCAAAACTCTGCTCGCCGCCACCGCAATTAAGGACAATACTGCTCGCAGTTATCGCTCGTGAAAAGTCGATGTTTGGCTGTAGAAACACATTTTGTAACTTCTTGTGATGAGCTTGCAGAAGTGGAATAACTTTGGTGATTTCATCATTGAATCGCTGTATGATCTCGGCACGTAGTGCTTGGAGTTCAGGCAACTCCGTCGGCTCACCTGTAACAAGATCGCTTGGAGCGATGATAGTTGATGCCACCTTCTGAAGCGTCCGCTGTATAATGGTCTCTGGTGTGCGGTAGTCTGTGGACGAGATACGCTCAACCATGGGCATATACTGGGCCAGGACATTTACTTGCGTTGGAGAAAGTGTTATTTCCTTTTGTATCAGTTCCAGCTTTTTCTCGACGACTAGTTGCGCTAGTTGATCTCGGCGGCCCATGTCGTTGGAAGCGGGGGCAACACCTACTGCCTTCAGCAACATCTTTTGATTTTCTGCACCGGTAAAGTTATCAAAGCTGGCATCATTGTATCCGCGCCCTATAACACGAACCTCAGATCGGATTGAAGTGCCTTCAACAGCGAAGCGTCGGGTGATTCTTAGAAGATCATTATCTGGCCCAGAACGATACTCTTCGGGGAGTACATCCTGTGCATCAATGTGAAACTCGCCTTTGACAATTATTTCGTTCGTGTGGCACCCATCGGGCAAACGTCGGAAATCCTTCAACAGGCACTGTCGGCACCCGATGAGCAGTTCTATAGCGTCGAGCAAGACCGTTTTGCCAGCATCATTCTCGCCGATGAAGACTGTCAAGCGGTCAAGTTTCTCGAACTGAACTTGCTCGTAGCAACGAAAGTTGAGAAGATTCAACGAGGTGACTTGCATCGTGCTTTAGCTGTAACTCCCCCAATTGCGGCTGATAAACCATGGTGAGGTCCTGACGTTCCAAGTAACAAATTCAGCGGGTTCAAAGCCATCCTGCAATGGCGTCATCTGAACAATCTGAGACGGTAACAGACTAAGAGTGTGCCGCCCGGTGTCGCTATCGTAGTCCCAAAAGTGGTATCGGTCGCTCTTGTCGTGAGCACGACGGCTTGGACCATAGTCCATTGGAGCACATGATCGGACCAGTTGCCGTCCATCTTCCTTACTGTAAAACGTCAACAGGATACGACGTTGCGAGTTTATAGATGCTATAAAGAGCTCGTGATTTGGGTGCATTGTCTTTTTCCTCTGAATCATTACGATTGCCAGTAATGATACCTGAAATTGTCAGGAAGATCACCTCAGCACTCCGGTTGTAACGAGGTATGCGGCATATATTTGTCACCTACCTTGAAATAGTGTTGGCGTTCTGGCAGTGACATCATAGTGAAAAAGCTGACCGCATCGGAAGTGCAGCACTTTGTGGTCGGAGGGCCAGGAATGCGCGACGCCGTCACCAGTCATACCTGCTGCACCTAGGGAAGTTGTCGGGGCAGAGGCTCATAACGCGGACGATGTACGGTAGTGGAGGCTGATTTGGCGGTAACCCATCTTAGCGCGGCCAAAACAAGAACCAATAAGCACCAAGCACTGACTTGTTATATAATGAATTTGCGCTTGATGAGTAACTGTTTGCCAGCACCAGCCGAACTTCCTGCATTGACGAGATAGCCTGGACAGCCTGCAGAACGAACGCTACTGAAATCAGTCTAGTAAATGCGGCCAAAGTTGTTTTTATGTGAGCAATAGTGACGGTATACTTTTGGAGAACACTATCTGGCTGACTTCTATGAGAGTATTGCTTAAAATCGGTCAGTATCAGTCTCATCGGCGAATAGAATAAAAGGAACGAAGATGTATGGAACTCAACAACTTGAAGATGACAGATTTGTTCGTTGTCTGCGACAAGTGCAATGGCAGCAAGAACATCACAGTGACAAGTCCACGCTCTGCGTGGACTGGACCATGCGACAAATGCAATGGAGAAGGCGGACAATTAACCAAAACTGGGAAAGTTTTGAAAGACTTTATCCAGCAGGTAAACAACCGCCAAATATAGCGGTCAATTCTCATCTAAGAATATCGTTCTTTCAGCACTCATAACCAGTTCAGCATTTAAAGTCGTTTTTGGCGAGCATCCCAGATCGCATTCAGTCGATCTCTCTTCATCTTCCAAAACCACGTCGGGATGAACGGTGCAGTGGCACGGGCGAGGTGGTAATCCTGCCACAGCTTTACCACTTCCCCCTCTGCGACGTTTGGGACAGCCGCTGTATGGCTCGCTTGCGCCTCGATTTTTTCGGCATTGCTGCTGAAGTTGGTATAGGAGACCGCCAATCGGGTCAAACCCAGTGAGAAGACCAACGTAAGCGATGCAGTGACGACGTTACCGACAGCATGGAGAGTCTCCACTGCATGGGTCGCCGTCGCCTCCTTGACTGCCTCGACGCTGACAACAAGTGCAACCACCGCGACGACAACTAAGGAAGCCACGATCAGCAGGCATCGGTTTCCAATTTCCCTTGCGAGGTGCTTACTCCACCATGCTGACTCCTCCAGATTAGCCAAGGCACGTTCAACGCTTGGTGGCTCGGCGCTACCGAAGTAGGCTTCTTTGGGCAAGTGAGCAGCGAACTCACGGCTAAGTCCTTCGTTCTGAGCCAACAAGTCTGATACTTCACGCCTTGAGATTGACCATCCAAAGGAGTCCTGCAAGTCCAGTTTCCGTAACAGTGCTTCGGCTACATCCTTAACCGCATCCGAGCGCCACTGAAGCGCTTCTGCAACCATCGCGAGAACAACTAAAATGCTGGGTGCCACGACGGGCGCAAGTGATATAGAACTGGGTGCAAAGCTAGACGCTAGGCCGAACAAAGGCCCAATGATGCCAACCGCGAGGGACCACCCCCAAAACCGTTTCGCCTGATCAAGGAGAACTACGCTGATAGCACGTGGATTGAACTCGGATGTACTGAAACTAGCCATAAGTTGGGAACCTCTCGCCGAAGACCTTCCGCCAGCAAGCAATCGCCTTGGCGTATTCAGCCTTCTGTTCGTACTGCAATGCTTCTCGCGCCAGATTTTCCGCCGCGTGCATAGCCGCAATCACTTTTTGTTTTGCCTCTTTGGAAACGCCATCGTCTAAAGGTGTACCGAATCCAGTCGGGCTTGGGCACCCAGCGTTCAGGAAGGCTGGACATTCTGCAAAGAATTTCGCGACAGCTTGCGGGGCGTATTCAACAGTTGAAGATTTATCGAACACGCGCAGCACAAGGACCTCGAAGAGAAACGAGGGCAAACGTGGCTTGCTCGTGCGCCTGTTCCACATTTTGAGCAAGCGCACCACGGGCAAAAGCCTTTGCCCATGGTGCGCGTTCGTTTTGGTCAGTACAGTAGCATCCTGACGTGGATCAGTTCGCATCCACTGACCTGCGCCGTCAGGAATCAGAAAATGCTTGATCTTTCCTTGAGGCGATTTTATGGGGACTGCGGGCACTAAGTCGAACACCCAGACGTGGGACGCGAGGCTGAGGGTGAGTGCCTGACGATTGCGTTTGACGGCAGCCAACTTGTAGTGGTGCAGACCGCCAAGCGCCTTCTTCATTCTGTTGAGGACCAGCACCGAGTTTACATGGCCCGCGTCGTCTGCGAAGAGAGCAAGTGGTGACTTTGATTCCTGGACTTTCACCCGGTGCATTATTGGCGTGGTGCGGGTGACGGACCCCCGGACACCGCGGTCGCTTAGGATTATCAGTAGATCGATGTCGTCCAGTGGTTGAATTTTTGTGCGGCGAGCAAGTGAGCCGAACGGCACGAAAGTTCCTTTCAGGAATGAGAAACTGGGGTCGCTTTTGGCGAGGCGGGTGAGATTGTCTGTAAGGTAGTCGCGGCGCGAGCGGGCCGAGCGCGTGACGTCGGTGGGCAGGTCAACGACATCGAACGAAAAACGGTTAAAAGCAGCGGAAACAGTGACTGGCATATGATTTGACCTGATGAAAACAGGGAAGTCAGACCTAAGTAGCTGGTTCATTCGGGCAACCAACATGAGGCGGCGGCCCTTCTACGAGCCGTTTGCCTAAGGTTGCTCTACTCGAGACAGCATATTGGTATTCTTGTCGACAAAAAGGGCAACGATCCACGAGGGCTAATGCACTGAATTGCTCGTTGATGAACACAAACGTCAGCGAGTCCAGATGTTCTGTGTAATACAACCTAAATGTGTCGGATTGTGCGTCAAACATTCGACCAGCCAGAAGCGAAACAGCTAAAGCCAAGTCTTTATGCTGCTGTTTGCGTTTTTCTTCCTGCTCTGCTAAGTAATCGTGCAAATGTAATCAGGTATTTTCCTCAGCCCCGGAGGGGCTTTCTCCGAATAGCCCGGCCCTTCAGGGCCGGGTCAGAACACCGGAAAACATATGCACTACTACTTAGAAGGACCATAAAACTATGCGTATACGATTTCTCGCTTTTGCTCTGATGCTCTCGCTCCTGGCGGCTTCCGCCGCGCACGCGGCGGGGACGCAGCTGACCTGGTACGGCCACGCGGCTTTTAAGATTACGACGCCTTCCGGCAAAATCGTACTTCTCGACCCCTGGATCACCAACCCCGCCAACAAAAATGGCGCGGCGGATTTGGCGGGAATAACGAAGGCAGATCTGATTTTGATTACGCACGGCCACTTCGACCATGTCGGCGATTCCGTGGCAATTGCCAAAAAAACCGGCGCGCATTTGGTTTGCACTGCTGACTTGGGAACGGCTTTGGTGGATTACGCGGGATACCCAAAGGTGCAGGCGGGCATGGACACGCAGGGAAACTTCGGCGGCGAATTGAGCTTACTGGGAGGCGAGGTCAAAGTACTATTTGTGCCTGCCATCCACAGCTCGGCAATGCCCCATTCTGAGCAAACGGCGACTTACCCGCCTGTCGAGCTTGGCGGTGGACCTCTACCTATACCGCAGTTCGGCAGTTCGGAAGGCCAGCGGTTCGCGGGCAACCCTGGCGGCTTTGTCATCACCATCGCGGGCGGGC
>JANXNV010000028.1 GCA_025353925.1 Armatimonadota bacterium | reverse complement strand
TCGGGCAACACGTGCCAGTCGCTGACTTCCACGGGCACGCCGAACTACACGCACCTGGTGAGCGCGTTCGGGTTCTCGCGCAGCAGTGGTCAGGACTTGTACGATGGGATGGGGGCGCAGTGGGGGTACGGGGACAAGAATATGAAGGCATAGGCTTTTGTCATCGAGGGGGCCATAGCAATCGCCACGTTTTGTTTTCCACTCTAGCCCGAACAGGATGTGCCCATATGACAAGCGACGAGCGCGAAGCGTTTAGGAACTCACCCATTGAGGACGTAATCGCTGAAAGAAAATTAGTCAGCGTCGATCAAAATGGTCAATCACAGAACGTGACTATCCAAATTGGCCGACCCTATCAAGTGGATGAGTACGAGGCGGCCTGTTCGCTTGCGCTTTATGGCTGGACAGGTAGACTGCCCGAAATCAGAAACACAGATAGCCTCGGGGCGCTGTGCTTGGCAATTCGGGTGGCAAAAATAATTATGACCGGTCACCTGCAAAGTGGGGGCAAAGTGTACTGGACTGAGGACCGGAGCGAGGAGCTTTCGGTGGGGGCAGTATTCCCCACGCAGATCACGCCTCCTATGGAGTGATTGTAGCTACAGATAGGGCAAAGCACTAAAAAAGGGCGAACCATTTGGCTCGCCCTTTCCGCCGACACGATACTGCCGATGGTTCTTCACGGTGTCTCAAACAGACTTCGCGGCAGCCCGGATTGCCGAGCTATGGAAGCGAGGGTTCCAACGGCGACTTCTTTGTGCACCGGCACGGACACAGTGTAGGACGTTTCATTGGCTGTACGCAAATAAACGTCATGGTCACCCTTTCCGTGCCGAATGAATACAAAGCCATTCGCTTCCAGAATTTTGCAAAGTTCAAGCCCTGACAAGACTCGCAGTCTGCCCAAATGGAACCTCGATCTGTGTCAGAAACACGTTGTTCGGACTGACCAGCGGCAGCCGACGCTCGATCTCGGAAGGCGTGGCTAACTCGAAGAAGGACTGGACGGCGTCGGTCAGGTTTTCTTTGGCTTCTTCCACACTCGCTCCCTGACAGGCCATATCCAACTCGAGGCAAAGGGCAACATAAAGGGGCTGCCCATCGCTGAGAGTTTCGCGCTCAATTCGGACTGCCAGGGAGACGGTGTTCATGGGCTTCTTACCTCTCGGGCCTTACCGCCAAGTTGTCGCCCCGGCTCCCTGGGCGGAGGCGGGCAGATCGGGGGCACCGACGATGGTCTCGACGCCGAGGAAGGCGTCCAGCTCTTCATTGGTGTGGCGGTGCGCCCACTGGGCGAACCGCTCCTCGCCTTGCCGCGTCTCCTGGAAGCGCGTGATGACGTTGCCCAGGGCGTACTTGATCTTCTCGGCGGGCACCTTGCGATGGATGGCCCGGGTGAACGACGGGTGCAGGCCCAGATCGCCGCCGAGGTGGACATCGTAGGCTTCCACCTGCGTGCCGTCGTCGCGGCGGGCGAGGCAGCCTTGCAGGCCGATGTCGCCGACGTGATGCTGGGCGCAGGAGTTCGGGCAGCCGTTCATGTTGATCTTCAGGCCCCGCTCGTAAGGGTTCGGCGTGACTGTTTCCAGGTAGCCGACCACCTCTTTGATCTTCAGCTTCGTCTCGGTAATCGCCAGGTTGCAGAACTCGATGCCCGTGCAGGCGATTGCCCCGCGCCGAATGCTGGGAACATCCCACTCGAACCCGGCGGCGGCGAGATCGGCTTGCGCCCCTTCCAGATCCTCCGTCGCGATATGCGGGATCAGCATATTCTGGACGTTCGTCAGGCGAACTTCCCCGGCCCCGTACTTGTCCACGACATCGGCGGCGCGGCGCATCTGCTCATCGGTGATGCGGCCCGAAAGGACGCACAGGCCGATCCAGTGCAGGCCGGGCTGCCGCTGGGGGTTGACGCCCAGATGGTCGCGGAACGTCTCATCGGAGAAGGCAAAGCCGGGGGCGGCGGGGTCCGGGGACCAGTCCAGCCGCTTGCGGACTTCTTCCGTGAACTTCTCCGGCCCCCAGTCCGCCATCAAGTACTTGAGGCGGGCACGGGTGCGCTTCAGGCGAAGCTGGTCAGCGTCGCGGTAGCACTCGGTGATTGCACGCTGGACATCCACGATCTTGTCGATCTGGTCGGCGGGCACGAAGAAGTCAAGCTGCTGGCCGAAGAACGGCTGGAGCGACAGGCCCCCGCCGACGAAAAAATGGTATCCGGCCACGCCGTCCGAGGGGCGGCGGTAAGCGACCAGCGAGGCATCGTTGATCTGCGGCAGGGTGCTCTGGATAGGGGAGCCTTCCACAGCGATCTTGTACTTGCGCGGCAGGTCGCCGAAGTCCTTGTTCAAGTGGAAGTAGGCCTGCAGGGCATCGACCACCGGGCGCGGGTCCGTGATTTCGTCCGGGTCGAATCCTGCTGCCGGGGAGGAAGTCAGGTTGCGCGTGATGTCGCCGCAGGCCCCAGCGGTGGTCAGGCCGACCGCCTTCAGACGGGCGAAGATGTCGGGCATCATTTCGATAGTCAGCCAGTGCAGCTGGATGGTCTGCCGCGTCGTGATATCGGCAATGCCGCGTGCGTAGTCAGCAGTCAGCGAAGACAGCGCACGGAGCTGCTCCGTGGTCAGCCGCCCGCCGGGGACTTTGATCCGCATCATAAAGTGGCCGTTGTTGGGCCGCTGCTGGTACACGCCGTACCACTTGAACCGCATGAAGTCACCGGGGTCGATCGCGTCGAACCCTTCTTCGGCGTAACGGTAAATATCTGTCAGTACGTCCAGACCGGCCTTCTCTTTTTTCAGCCGCTCTTCTTTGGTTTGCTTGACGTCGCTCATGCTATTTTTCCTAAACTAAATTTCTAAAACTAATTCCCTAGTAAGTTAGTTGCCAATACTGGTATTATACTTCGCGGGGACGGCATCTGTCAACGAAACAGCAAAAACAGTCGCCTTCGTTTAGGGGCGCCGCCGAACTGGGTAAGCGTGAAAAGACATGCAGACCGAGAAAGCCTTCTGCAGACAATTGATAGATGGGGCGACTTCTTGAAAGAACTTCGGGACCAGTTTGAAATCACCGCGCATCCCCAGAATGCGGGGCAGGCACGGGAGCGAATCCGCACTCTGGCGATTGAGGCCGGATTTGCGGGCCTGGACTTGGGAGACATCGAAATCGCGACTGGAGAGGCTGTGACCAATGCCATCTTGTACGGCTCCCCGGACGCAACCAGCCAAATTAGGATTCTCTGCCGCTTTACGGGAAACAGCCTGCACATCGAGATCCGCGATCAGGGACAGGGCTTCGACCCGACCCGTGTTCCCGAGGATGTCGGCACTGACGCTTTAGGCGGGCGCGGGATCCGTTTGATGCGTGCTCTGATGGATCAGGTCGATCTTCACCACGATGGCAACGGCATGGTGGCGCGTCTTTCCAAAACGCTGCACGGCTAAATCGCAACCGGCCTCTTGACATCTGGACGACCTTCCGCTACAATAATGCAGTCATCAGACTGCCATGGAAAATTTCCCCAATTTACAACTTTCGGATTTCGATTATGCGCTGCCTGTAGACCGCATCGCGCAGGTGCCGCTGGGGCAGCGCGATTCGTCGCGTCTGCTGGTGCTGACCCGTGCCGACCAGACTCTGGCCCATCGCCACTTCACCGATCTGCCGGACTATTTGCAGGCCGGTGACGTGCTCGTGCTGAACGACACGCGGGTCACCGCCCAGCGCCTCTTCGGATCGCGGCCCGGACATCCCGATGAGCGGCTGGAAGCGTTTCTCACGGAGCGTGTCGCCGACGGCTTGTGGCACTCTTTGGTACGTCCGGGGAAAAAGTGGCTTCCGGGTGCCGTGGTCGAGTTTGGAGACGGTCTCTCCTGCGAAGTCCTGGAGCGCACCGATGATCGAGGCGGCCGCCTCCTGCGCTTCTCCACACCGGCGGAGATGTTTATCGAGGACGTCATCTCCGCCCGTGCTCAGTCCCCCCTGCCGCCGTATATTCAAACGCTTCTGCCGCCGGAGAACCGGGATCGCTACCAGACGGTCTACGCCGACCAGGGCGGCTCGGCGGCGGCCCCGACGGCCGGCCTGCACTTTACCCCCGAGCTTCTCGCCGAGATTGAGGCGCGAGGCGTCAAAATTGCCCGCGTGACACTGCATGTCGGCATGGGGACATTCCGGCCCATCAAAACAGAAGACATCGCGTCGCATGAAATGCACGCTGAACGGTACACTGTCAGCGAGCAGGCCGCCGAGACCGTGAATAGTGCCACGGGGCGTATCTTTGCGGTCGGGACGACTTCGGCTCGAACCCTCGAGAGTGCGGCAGTCGGCCCGCGCTGGATCGCGGCTGCGGAGGGGGAAACGTCGCTGTATGTCACCCCGGGCTACAAGTTTCAAGTCGTCGATGCTCTTGTCACCAATTTTCATATGCCGCGCAGCACGCTGCTGCTGCTGGTCAGTGCCCTTGCCGGGACGGAGTTCATCCGCCGGGCCTATCAAACAGCTCTGGGCGACGATTACCGATTTCTCTCGTTCGGAGACGCCATGCTGATCGTGTAAGCATGCTGATCGTGTAAGCTAGACCCAAACACTATGCGTATCGGAATTTTCACGGAAAGCTACCCGCCGATCATCAACGGCGTCAGCACGTCGGTCCAGACCCTGATCGCCCGGCTCGAACAGGCGGGGCATGCGGTGTTTGTTTTCACGTCACGCTACCCCCGGTACACCGACGACCGCGAAGGGGTCTTTCGCTTTGCGTCGTTCAACTCCGTAGTCGAGCCGGACTATGTGCTCCCGATCCCCTTTTCACCGCGTATCGCGAAGATCATTCCAACACTCAACCTGGATATCGTCCATTCCCAGTCACCTTTCTTTCTCGGGATGATGGCTCGCCGCGTTGCTCAAACACTTGCGATCCCGCATGTCGCGACGAACCACACGCTTTACACCGAATACGCGCACTACCTGCCGCTGCCGACAGTCGGCTCGACGCGCTGGCTGCTGATCCGCTGGATGCGCCGTTTTTACGACACCTGCGACCATGTGCTGGCTCCTTCGGAGCTGACCCGCCGCGTATTAATCGAAAGTTACCATGTGCAGTCGCCCGTCACGGTCGTTCCGACGGGGATTCCTGCCCCTCCCTACGTGCTGACACGGGCCACCGAGGTCAAATCCGAGCTGGGTCTGCCGCCCGATGCCCGCATTTTGCTCTATGTGGGTCGACTGGCTCAGGAGAAGAACCTCGATCTGCTGTTGAGATCGTTTGCTGAGATCACGAACCGAACTAACGACACCTACCTGGTGCTGGCGGGCAGCGGGAAAAGCCGGGTCGGTCTGGAGAACCGTGCCCGTGCGCTGGGAGTCCATCGCCGGACCCGCTTCACGGGCTTTCTGGGCCGAACAAAGCTCGATCCGCTCTTCCAGGCCTCCGACGTCTTCCTTTTTCCCTCCAAGACGGAGACGCAGGGCCTAGCCGTGGGCGAGGCTTTGGCGGCGGGCCTGCCCGCGGTGGTAGTCAATGCCGGCGGGGCACCCGAATCGGTCCGGGACGGCGTGGACGGCTTCCTGGTCGCCGACGATCCGCAGGCCATGGCGGATGCCGCCCTGCGCCTGCTCTCCGACCCGGCCCTGCACCGATGTATGGCCGACGAAGCTCGGCGCGGGGCCGCCGCGCAAACCCCCGAAAAGGTGGGAGCGCGGGTGATTGCGATCTACGAAACATTGATCGCAGGGCGGAAGAAGGAACCTGGAAAAGTGGACACGCTGCTGTCTCTGGACCGTGGGGACGAGGGGCGGAATGGGTGAGACTCAACCCGTAGGGGCGGGGCTTGCCCCCGCCCTCTGCTCCTCATGTTGTGCTCCTCATGTTGTGTTCCTCGTGTTCTGTTCCTCATGTTCCGCTTGTGTTCTGCTTGTGTTCCGTGCGTAACCAGGAGAGCAAGAAACGAAGTCAAGAAAGACAAAGAGGGCGGGGGCAAGCCCCGCCCCTACGGATCTCGCATCAGAAACGAAAAGAGCGGCAGGCTTCATTGAAGCCTGCCGCTCTCTTTTATTTTCGGCTACCTGAGCAAAATGCCCAGCGCGAACTAGTAGCGGCCGCCGCCGCCACCGCCGCCGTAACCACCGCCGCCGCCGCGGCTTCCGCCGCCACCACCGCCGCCATAGCTGCCGCCGCCACCACCACCGCCACGGCTGCCGCCACCGCCTCCTCCGCCTTCACGCGGGCGGGACTCGTTGACGACCAGGGCACGGCCATCGATGTTGCGGCCATTGATCGCGGCGATCGCTTGCTGCGCTTCATCTTCGCTCGCCATTTCGACGAACCCGAAGCCGCGGGCCTGGCCCGTGTAGCGGTCGGTGACAACCTGTGCGCTGGAGACGTTGCCGGCTTCAGAAAACAGATCGTGGAGCTGCTGGTCAGTCGTCTGATAGCTCAGGTTACCGACATAAAGTTTGGTTGCCATGGAAGTATGGCTCCTTTCGAGTGAGAGACCTCCTTCGCGGAGAGTGAGGCCGTCACTGAGGAGTTTCGAAGACGCGACGGACGCAAGCCGAAGGAGCCGGGAAATCGCAGAGAGTGGCATCAAACCGATGCGAACAAGGAAGAGAGCCGGTGAAATCCCGGTTTCGAGTTCAGTATACCACAGAAAACAAAAAATTACACACTCGCAAAAGATAGCTTTCGACGGCTGTTATTTTGCGAGTTAGGCCTGTGCCGCCGCCTCGCCTGCGACAAATCCAGTGCTCCATGCCGCCTGCAAATTGTACCCGCCGACCGGCCCGGCGATGTCTAAAACTTCGCCGCAGAGGTAAAGGCCCGCTATCACTTTCGAGCGCATCGTCTGCGGTTCCACTTCGTCCAAAGACACACCCCCGGCGACGACTTCGCCGCGCTCTAGGGGGACGTGCCGGACGGTCCCCAGCGGCCAGCCCTTGATCGCCGTCACTAGCTTATTCAGCGATTTGGCAGGCAAATACGCCCCGCGAGTCTCGCCCGACACCCCCGCGGAGGCCAGCAGCGGCTCCAAAAGTCGGGCAGGCACAAACGGGGCCGCCAGTGAGGCCGCCGTTTTGCGCGGGTTCTCGGTCATCTGACGCCGCAGGTCCGTCTGCAGCTCCTCCCAGGTTTGGGTCGGGGACAGATCGGCTTCGACCGCGCTGCCGCCGTCGGCTCGCTCGGCGATCTCCCGCGAAACGCCGAGTGCGGTCGGCCCGGACAGGCCCTTGTGTGTAAACAGCAGATCCCCGGTCCAGCGCATAAACTCTTTGCCGCCCGGCCCGGACCGCGCCCGAAGCGTCGTCTCGCGCAGGGCGACCCCCGACCAGTCCGGCTCGGCATCATTGAGGTACAGTGGAGCGAGGGCCGCCCGCAGCGGCACCAGGGTGTGCCCGAGGCCCGCCAGCCACTTCCAGCCGTCGCCGGTCGTCCCCGTCGCCGGATAAGATGATCCGCCGGTGCAGACGATCACCCGCTCCGCTTTCAGCATCTTGCCGCCGGCTTCCACGCCGGTGATCCGTCCGCTGTCCATGGCCAGCCCCGTGACCGCCGCCCCGTATTTGACGCTGACCCCGGCCTCCGTGACATAGTCCGTGAGATGTGCGACCACGTCTTTGGCATTGGCCGGCTCGACGGGGAAGATGCGGCCATCGGGCCGGACGTAAGTCGCCATGCCCCGGTCATGGAGTATCTTCAGGAAGTCGTCGTTGGTAAACCGGTAAAACGAAGGCTTCAGGAACCGCGCTTCATTCGCCCGAAACTTCGCCCGGACGTCTTCCATCGGCCCGGCATGCGTGAGGTTGCATTTGCCGCCCCCGGAGATGAGTATCTTCATCCCCAGCCGGTCGTTCTTCTCCAGCAGCGTGACTCTGGCCCCGCCCTCGGCGGCCCGACGCGCCGCCAGCATTCCGGCGGCCCCGCCGCCGATGACGATGATTTCGTGGGTCATGGTTTCCACTTCTCCCATGCATATTGATCGAGAGTGATCCTATCCGCATCTACCCACGGGCTGAACTCTGTCTGTCCGGAGCCATAGCTAAATCCAGCATTAAAGTCTGCGGCGACTGTGAGCTGATGCGGCTGCACACCAGGATCAAACGATTCCCGAGAGCTATGAATTACAATACGGTGTCCTGCTGCCTGCTCTTGCGTAAACTTTGCGGCCACCCATCCGCGTAGATAAAGCCTGTCATCATGCTTAATCAAAACCCAGGGTCTGTGTAGGTTGGGCCGGATATCAAAGAGTTGCTTAGACTGCGCTGAATGCTTTGGGTCAAGAATTTTATAAGGACCTTGATAATTAACACGTCGGAAATCTGGATTGGGTATGAAATCGTTGAGCACTTGAGTGAGACTCCGGGTCGAGCAATGGATCGGCTGATTATCAGGGATTTCCGACATTGGTTTCAGCAAGGAGCTTGCGTTGAAGCCACCTTCATCCATCTGTACACTTGTCACACCATGGGGGAAATACGGTAGCTGAGGCATCCATAGAGGTGAATTCTGCGATGAGAACACTCCCGTTGTTGCTCCCGAGATATGATGAAACGGGTTCAGTATTGTCGCTGCGATTGCAAGTGCTGCAACGGGCAAAAAAACAATTCCGCTGAGGAGTGCTGTATGCGCTCTTCGCTCTGCATTCCAAAACTGCTTCCGGGGAGCTTTCTCAGGTATTTGCCCTCGCCTTATTGCCTGTATTTCCTGTAAAACATCCTCTGCGGGTGCGTCAATTTGCAGCTGCTGCAAAACGTCGCCAATGACGACTGTGCCTTCGAGCTGCTGTGCTTCCTCCTGCTTACGACTTTCTAATGCTGAGATCGCCTTGGCCAACTCCTCCTTAGTAACGCGGGTTTGGGCAGCAGGAATGGCTTCCGGGTCTGTGTTTTGTTTTAGCATGCAACTATTTTCCCTGCTCAGGTGCGTATTGCTCCCAGGCATGTTCGTCGAGGTAAACACGCGCACCCTCGGCAAAATTGAAAGTATCATACAAATCGGGATATGCCTGGGCGAATTGTCCGTGTGCATCTCTTATGCTTTGCATTGATAGGGTCAGCGGGACAATATCATCAACCTTGTAGCGCGATGACGCAACGAGAGCAGGATAAAAAGTAAAAGTATGACCGCCGAGCAACCTGGGCAAATCGGATTTACGGATGTATCCACGACGATATTGCCTACCATTATAAAAAACTGAGACAGCGTTTCGGAAAAACGGTGATTCCCTCACACGAAACTCAAAATAAGCAGAAGACGCAGACATGAATGGCATACCG
The DNA here is from genome assembly GCA_025353925.1 of Armatimonadota bacterium. GTDB lineage: Bacteria > Armatimonadota > Armatimonadia > Armatimonadales > Capsulimonadaceae > JANXMY01. The sequence goes on along the minus strand of JANXNV010000028.1, from coordinate 22,759 downwards.
CTAAAGTCACTATGTCCCTCTTCATCTAACCCATCGAAGGATGTAATGTTGCAGCCATCCGGTAAAGCATACAGCGGATAAGCCGGAGAGTCAGACCAATAGCTTGAGGTGGTGATGGAAAGCTGTGAACCACTTCCAGACCGACCGCTCTCTGGAACCACATTAATGCTGTACTTTGCGTTTGGGCCAATTGACTGGCGCAATTTCTGCTGGAAATCCTCTGCTTGACGCGCTTGCTGCCAATTAGGATCGTACACCGTACGATTCAGGGAAGCCAGCAAAAGCGAACATAAAACGATAGAAACCGCTTCTGCCCAAAGCACCAGTTTCAATCGGTTTAGGCGGTGCTCTACTTTCTTGTGCTTCGTTTCTTGCTCACGGATATTCTTCACTACCTCCAGCAAGTCCTCCGGTGTTGCTTCCACACCGAGCTCACTGATTGCTTCACGGAGGGTAACAGTCCCAGCCTCTTCGAATTCACTACGGGCGGCACGTGCCTCCATGGACGCAAGTGCCTCCGTCAACTCAGAAGTCAAAACTCGTGTTTCCGAAGCATCCTTTTGCACAAATTTTATTTCATGGTCTAGCATGGTTAAGAATTAGCCGCCCTACACGCTTTCCACCACCTCATGCCGCGTGAACAGCAGTCTCCGGATCCGCCGTCCCGTCACCTCGGCCACCGACACGTCGTAGCCGTCGAGCCGGGCTGTGGCCCCGTAGCGGGGGGGGAGGCGCAGGGCGTGGAGGGCGTAGCCGCCGATGGTGTCGTAGTCGTCCGGGTTGTCGATGGGAACGCCCAGCGTTTCCGAGACTTCGTCCAGCGCGACCGTTCCGGCCACCGAGTAGGAGCGGCCCGCTTCGTCCAAAGAAAGCAGGGGAGGGGGGTCGTCGTGCTCGTCCTGGATCTCGCCGATCAGCTCCTCTATAATGTCTTCCAGCGTGACCAGCCCCGCCGTGCCGCCGTATTCATCCACCACCACGGCCTGATGGGTGTGGCTCTTTTGCAGCTCTTTGAGCAGCTCATCAATCGGCTTCGTCTCGGGGATGCCGATGATTTCGCGCCGAATAGTCTGAATATCGGCGGCGGGGTTTCCGGCAATCGCCAGCAGGTCCTTGATATGGATCATGCCGACCACATGGTCCCGGTCGCCTTCGCAGAGCGGATAGCGTGTGAAGCCGTTTTCAACAGCCACTTCAACATTGCGTGCGACAGTCCACGTGGTGGAAAGATACACCATATCGACGCGCGGGACCATGATCTCTTTGGCCAGGGTATGGGCGAAGTCGAAGACGTTCTCCGCGATCTCGATCTCCGACGGCCGCAGCTCGCCCTGCTTATGCGAGTGCGCCATGATCGCCAGAATCTCCTCTTCCGAGTGCGCCTGCTCGTGCCCGTCGCCGGGGTTGATGCCCAGCGGTTTGGCGATGGCTTTCGCCGCACTTTCGAGAATGATAATCAGCGGGAAGCCAAGAAACAAGAACAGCCGCATCGGTCGTGATACGGCGAGGGCAGTGCTTTCCGTGTGCGCGATGACCCACCACTTGGGCAGCAGCTCACCGAACGTGATATGAAAGAACGTGATCAGCACAAAGCCGAGGCCGATGGCAATCACATGGGCCGAAGCGGACGTGGGGGCGATTCCGGCGGCGTCGAACAGGCCATGCAGCACCTGTGCCACGGCAGGCTCGCCAATAGCACCCAGTGCCAGCGAGGCGAGAGTCACCCCGAGCTGCGTCCCGGACAGGTAGGTATCCAGCCGTTTCAGCAGATCCTGCACCGCCCGTGCGGGGACATTGCCTTCGGCGACAAGCTCGGCGATCCGTGTCTGCCGCACCCGAATCAGGGCAAACTCGGCGGCGACAAAAAAGCCGTTCAGCGCGACCAGCAGCAGGGTCAGCGCGAGCATTAAGAGAGGTTGTGAAGGAGGTTCCATAGGTTCGCCCGCATCCGCGCCGCAGGCTGCGCTCCCGCCAGTCGTTTTCTACGCGACAACAGGAAAGAAAAAGTCCTTTCGATTTCGGGTTGATTGTACCCGGTTTTGGGGGAAAGCACACTACGGTTTTTCGGGGATTGGCGTAAGCAGAAACGCGCAGTCGTTTCCACGGTAAGTGCCGTTGCCGCAGATCTGTCCCCGGTCATTGATGCCGGTCGCCTCCTGCAGTTTCCAATCGCTGCCAGGTGGAAGGAGCGTGTTCAAATCGGTGATGGCCCGTTCATTCCAGATGCAGGCAGCCCCGGAAACGCCGACTGCGACACCCAGATTGTTCAGTGCTTTTGCTGTCCCGTTTGCTTGACCGGGAAGAAGGGGCAGATCGGCTGAGCTACCGGTTGAATCGGAGAGAAAGGGCTGACGAGGCTTACCAAATCCATCCCCACCATCTTCGCCGCAAACCTGCCCAGGCGCATTGATGGCGAGCGCGTAGCCCCAACCGTCAGTGAGAAGTGCGCCACTTTGCCGCCGGGAGGCAGACCACTTCGCCGGACTAAAACCATCGTTTACTGCCTTGCCTGCCACCTGACCGTAGCGGTTGATTGCATAGGCCTCACTCGGTGGATTGTCCAGAGCGCGGATCTTGCCGCCGCTCCAGATTACAGCTTGCTGAATGGTAACGCCCATAGCGTCGCGAAAGCCCGTTCCCGCCGTGCCGACGATCTTGCCCTGCACGTTGATTCCGGCTGCCTCACTCCAAACACTGCGAGGCAACATGCCGAGGTTGTGCATCTTGCCTTGAGCGTAAAGAAAGGCTCGTCTATGACGATAAGCCGTCCATGACACATCCATCTCGGAAAAGCCGACAATCTCTCCACGGTTATTAATCGCACGCGCCGCGCTGAAATCGCCTCCCAATGTTCCGAGATCGTGTATTTTGCCTGTCTGCCAGAAGAAAGCGTGAGTAACATGGCCGTAGGAGGTTTGATGCCGCGTTTTGCTGCCCGTCCAGGAATAACCCACAACAACCCCTGCATCGTTAATCGCCGATGCGACGGTATAACCGCCGCCCAGCGAGCCGAGGCTGGAAATGGTGTAGTGGGTGGTCGGAGCCGCTGAAGCTGGGTAGGAGCACAGAACGAAAGTGAGAAGCGCGAGGCCCAACCCGGAATTGAAACGACTGCTTTTCATATGCTGGATCACCGTATCTGCATCGCCCGCCGCACCAGGGTCATCGTCTCCGAAGCTGCGGCGCGAGCCTTCTCGGCCCCTTGCCGCAGCACGGACTCGACTGCCGGCGGATCGGCTTCGAGCTGGGCGCGGCGGGCGCGGATCGGCTCCAGGGTGGTGTTGATGATCTCCGCCAGCTCTTTTTTGGACTGCCCGCAGCCGCGCTGCCCGGCCCGGCACTCCTCCCACTGGGTCAGGAAGTGGGCGGGGTCGTAGACGCGCCGGAGCTGGCAGGCGACGCAGCCCTCGGGGATGCCGGGGTCGGTGGCGTGGATTTTGGTGGGGGTCGTGAACGCCGAATTTACCTTCTTCTGTGTCTGCTTCGGCGTATCGGACAGATAGATCGCGTTGTCGTACGACTTGCTCATCTTGCGCCCGTCCATGCCCGGCACTTCGCCGCTGAACTCGTTGATGACCGCTTCCGGCTCGGGAAAGATCTCCGCTTCGACGAGGCGATTGAAGCGGCGGGCGATCTCCCGGCTGATCTCAATATGCGCGGCTTGATCCCGGCCCACCGGCACGGCGTGGGCGCGGTAGAGGATGATGTCAGCGGTTTGCAGCACAGGGTACCCGAGTAGGCCGTAGGAGACCTGCGTGTCGTTTTCTTTAATGAGGTCGCGCTTCTCTTTGTATGTGGGAACGCGCTCCAGCCAGCCGACCGGAGTCACCATCGAAAGCAAAAGGTGCAGCTCGGCGTGCTCGGGGACATCCGACTGCCGGAAAATAGCGCATTTGTCCGGGTCCAGCCCTGCCGACAGATAATCGATCGCTGTCTGACGGGAGGCTTCCGCCAGGTTCACACGCTTTTCCGCGATCGTGGTCAGCGAGTGCCAGTCGGCGATCATGCAGAACATCTCGTAGTCGTCCTGCCGCTGAATCCAGGGCCGCAAAGCCCCTTCGAGGTTGCCCAGATGCAGGCGGCCCCCGCCGGTAGGCTGCATCCCTGAAAGTAAGCGTTTTTTTCCCATGAAGCGTCGTGTAAGATTAAGCGTTATGCAGGCGCAGCGCCGAAAGTACCGTCACACCCACCAAAATCGCCAGCGGGGCAGCCCAAATCCAGCGGCGGCGCAGGCTGAAAAAGAGAAAGCCGATACTTAGTCCGAAGAGGAAGCCGCCGACATGCGCACCGTTGGCGACACCGATATGCAAAATCGGGATGTACGTCACGACAATGCACAGAATTGCCCAGCCGATTAAATACCGCAGGTTATCGCGCGTCGCGATCGCGGCCCACGCCGGGTACATCCCCCGGCCTGCCCACATCAGGGCAAACATCGCGTAAACCACGCCGGACATGCCAATTCCGGTCTGGCCGGAAATGAGCACTTCGCACCCGGAGCCGACCGCCGCCGCGCCGACGATAAACGCCAGGTAGACCAGCGGGTGCAGCGAAGTCTCCAGCATGCGCCCAAGCTGCAGCAGCCAGAGCATATTGAAGATCAGATGCAGCGCACTGCCGTGGATGAATATCGTCGTGACAAATCCCCAGGGGGCGGTGCCCGACGTGTTCGCAAATCCGAAGTGACCGAGCTGGTACCAGAGCGGGCTAGCAACAACTCCCGGCAGCAAGTAGGCGATGGTGATCACGACTGAGAGCGCAACCATCAGGTAGGTCAAAATCGGCGTCTGCAGGACCGGTCCGGCACGCTGCGGCTTTTGGGAGAAATCCCAGGCATCGGGCATTGTTGTCTTTCTTCCTGAGCTTTCGTCGGCGTCACGCCAGCCGTTTCGGAATGATGTCCAGGCTCAGGACATCTTCCAGTGTCTCCCGGCGCGAAACCAGGTCGGCGGCACCGTCCGCCACGAAGACCCCGGCGGGCCGGGGGAACCGGTTATAGTTGGAAGCCATGACGGCATTGTAGGCCCCCGTGGACTGAACTGCCAGAATGTCTCCGGTCTCGATCCTCTGGATCTGGGCGGCCTGGATCAAAATATCCGTCTCGCAGTGCTTCCCGGCGACCGCCACGGTCTGCGTCTTTGGCTCCCCGGCGCGGCCCGCGTTCAGGCACTCGTAGACCGCATCGTAGAGCTGCGGTCGCGGATTGTCGGACAGGCCGCCGTCGATGGCGACATAGATGCGCGTGCCGGGGGCTTCGGGGATCGCGACGGTTTTGATCACGCCGACCGTGTAAAGCGTGGTGCCCGCTTCGCCCATCAACGCCCGCCCCGGCTCCTGCCAGAGGGTCGGCGGCGGAACATCATATTTCGTTAGTGCAGCGGTCAATGCCCCGATCACGCTGTCTGCGAACTCCTCATAGGAAGGAGGCTGGTGCGCTTCGACATAGCGGATGCCGAGGCCGCCGCCGATGTCCAGATCTTCGGGCATCCAGCCGGTCGTGTCCGCGACTTTGCGCAGGAAGCCGACCATGATATCGATGGCTTGTTCATGCGTGTGCGAATCAAGCAGCTGCGAGCCAATATGGCAGTGCAGACCGGTGATCTCCAGGTGCGGGGCCGCCCCGAGGGCTTCCGTGACGGCTTCCAGGGCCGCTCCGGTGGCGATACTCAGGCCGAACTTCGTGTCTTCCTGCCCGGTGCGGATCCGGCGGTGCGTTCGCGGATCAATGCCGGGGGTAACCCGGATAAAGACTTTCTGCGTCTTGCCGCTCTGCTTGGCGAGGAACGCCAGCTGCCGCAGCTCCGCGAGATTGTCCACGACAACCCGCCCAACCCCATATTCCAGGGCCATTTCCAGCTCCTGTTGTGATTTATTGTTGCCGTGCAGCAGAACGTGCTCCATCGGGAAGCCTGCCTTGACTGCCGTGTACAGCTCGCCCGCCGAGGCAACGTCCAAGCTCAGCCCTTCCTGTTCGACCACTTTGCAGATCGCCAGATTGAGATAGGCTTTGGAGGCAAACGAAACGTCGTTTTTCGGGTACCGCTCCGCAAAGACTGCCTTATAGCGGCGGCAGTTGTCCCGGATCTGCCCCTCGTCCATGACATAAAGCGGCGTCCCAAACTCCGCCGCCAGTGCGGTCGTGTCGCACCCGCCGATCTCCAAATGTCCCTGCGCATTGACGCGCTGGCTGCCAAGCAGCATGATAGCGATCTCCCCTAAGCTAAAATTGAGAACGATGAAGTGACAAGAGAACCTGCGCTGCCGCCCAGGCGTGTAGAACTTCTAGAGCCGCCAATTGTCCAATTTAAATGGATAACCAAGAGCTTGAACACGCGCGTAATGTTTGGTGTTGCCGGTTGTCAGTAGCAAACCATACCGAATTGCGGTAGCTGCAATGATTGGGTCAGCACGACCAATCGGTTGCCCGCTGTGCTCCAAATCTGCATAAATTTCTCCAGCAAGGATGGCGGTTGCCGTATCTACCGCAACAATTTCAACGCCGACCAGACTTGAAACAAATGTTTTGATGCGGCCTGGCTCTTGAAGCTTATGAAGACCTTTGACGACTTCCATGACGGTGATGGCGGCAATAGTATACTGCCCAAACCGAGCGTGATAAATAGTAGCTTGTGAGGCGACAACCTTATCTCTCGCCTTGAGAATTTCTGAAAAAATATCAGTATCTAACAATGCCTTATCCATAGGTTTGTCTCAGTGAGTGCTTTTCCCGCGTGCTAAATGCGTCTTCTACCACTGCATCCATCATCTCTGGTACATCTGAAAACAACCCAAGTAGTGCATTCGGGGCAGACGGCGTCAATGATCTTTCAATGGCATTTTCTATCCATTGCTCTAGCGTCGAATGGCTGGCCTCGGCAGAAAGCCGGACATTCTGCAGAATGTCTTCTCTGAGTTCTAATTCCACTTTTGCCAAGATTTTGTCCCTTTACGCCCCAAACAAAAGACCCGCGCCACCATGGGAGCGGGCGGGTTTAGGCAGAGATTTTAGCACAAACGAGTGAGGGAAGTCAAGAAAGCGACAGATCTTGACAGGCTTCCGACTTTCCGATACACTGACTGTCCGAAATCAGTATTTGAGGTACCTTATGAAAACAATGGCCGTGGAATTAGCGCAGCGAGGGCAATTGACGCTGCCCAAAGTGCTTCGCGACGAATGCCGTCTGGAGCCGGGTCAGCACTTCACCGTCTTGGATCTGGGAGGCGCATTTTTATTCAGCCCGCATGAGTCCCGTGTGGATGCGCTCTGTGATGAGCTGCGCGACGGCCTGATCTCCGAAGGAGCTTCCCTCGAAGAAATGCTCAATGAGCTGCGGCTCAGGCGGGAATCCCATGTGACGCAGTAAGCCGCGCGTATTCCTGAATAGCAGTGCCTTAATTGCCGCCATTTTCTCGCCGCGTGAAGACCCCGCCTCGCGCCAGCTGCTTCGTCTGGAGGAGGCAGCCTTTGTCGAGCTGCTTGTGAACCGAGAAGTGCTGCGAGATACGGAATATCTCATCCGCAAGCGCAAGCCGGCGCTTCTGGCGATTTTCGCATTACTTCTCGACGAATCGCATGTCGAGGTGGTCGCGGACGCCTCTCGGAAGCTGGTCGAACTCCGCCTGGAAATGACGGGCTGCCTGCCTGATGCCCGAGTCCTGGCTGCGGCGGTGGGATGTGATGCGGACGTTTTTGTAATCTACGATACCGAACACTTTTTACAAAATCCTTTGATCGGCCCACCGCGAACTCGGCTGCGGGTGCTCAAGGCTCCGCAAACAGTGGCATGGTACCTTGCTTTGATGCAAGACCCCAAGCAGGGAACCACTAGCGAGGTATGATCTCTCGCGTCATGAAAGTCAACAAACTCCGGCACTCTTGCGGGTGGAGGAGGCGGTGCTTATCGCCGAAAATAAGAGCAGGAGAATCGTATGTCAATCTCGCAGCCAATCAGCGGCATTTCGGCGATCGGTCCGGTCCAGTCCGGGGCAGCCTCGAGCGACACCTCTGTGCCGCTCCTGCGCCGGGCATTAAATGCTGAAACGCAGGAAGCCGCGCAGCTGCTGGCCACCGTTACACCGCATCTGGGTCAAAACTTCGACACGCTCGCCTGAGAATATCACTATGTCAAACGCCATCAAAGCCCTTCCCGCCACACCACCCGCTCCGCCCACTCAGGCCGCTCCTGCACATACGCCCGCGCTTTCCAGCGCGGATGTCGCATACGTGCAGTCACTCATGGGTGTCACCCCGGCCCTGCGCATGGAACAGATCCTCCTCAGAACCGGCGTCCCCGTCCCCGCCCACCTCGGGCCGAATGTGGATGTGGGGGCCTAGCGACTTCCCCTTCTATTCTCCGCCAGCAAAATAGAGCAAGCCTCCTTGACAGGATAGGCGAAGTGTGTCACCCTCACCCCACTGATTTGAAGAGTCAACTTCCGTCGGTCAGGAGTGAATGTGGCAACTATTCGTGATGTGGCGAAGGCATGCGGCAGCTCGCCCGGCGACCCGCGAACGAGTCATGCGAGTGGTTCAGGAAGTCGGCTACCATCCCAGTGCCCTGGCACGCGGCCTGCAGTCCAAGCCCATGAATATGCTTGGCCTCGTACTTTCCACCGGCGAGCCTAACCCGATCGATAGTCCCTACTTTGCGCCGCTTCTCAGTGGTGTCGTGCTGACCTGTGCTTACCTGCGCCAGAACGCCATGCTTTTCGTCGGAGAGATCTGGTCGGACATGGAGCACAGCCTTTCCATCTTCTGCGACGGGCGCTGCGACGGCACTCGTATGCATCAACGACCTCCATGCGATCACGGCGATGCAGGGGCTTCGGGAGATGGGCCTGCGCGTCCCGGAGGATGTTTCCGTGACGGGATTTGATGACATTGCTCCCTCCGCACTTATTACGCCGCCGCTGACGACGATGCGCCAGCCCCTGCGGGCACTGGGGAAGCGTGCCGTGGAGATCGTCATGAAAATCAAAGAGGAGCCGGAGTGGGTCTGCCAGGAAGTTTTGCCGACCGAGCTTATCGTACGTCACTCCGTTGCCCCGCCTGCTGGAGAATTATTCCCATGGTAAAAAACGATAATCTCGCAGCACTGACTCTGGCCCTGCTCAGCACGGCAGCCGCCCTGTCCCCTGCGCTTGCGGCCCCTCCCGCCCCGCACTGGGTCAAGATGCCGCTGCTTTCACCGGAAGCAAAAGCGGCGGGGGTCTTTCCCGGCGGTGAAGGCTCGCAGGTGCTTCGCGGCCCAATCGCCGTGTCTGCGGCGGAGCCGAACTTTCTGCTGATGCCGATTGACGTGGGGGGAGTCTACCGGTCACTTGACGGCGGCGGACACTGGGCAATCGCCATGTCGGGCTGGGAAGCGCGGGGGGCCAATGGCTTCGCCATCGATCCGAGGAACGCCAAGCATGCCCTGGGGATCGCCGGAAATTCCATGGACTGGGACAAGAATTGGGGTCCCTCCCCGCATGGCCTGTACCTGTCGTCTGACCAGGCCGCCTCCTGGAAACATGTCCTGGCCTTGACCAGTGGGACAAATGGGAAAGCCGCCTGGGACGAAAGCTCTTACGACCCCGCCCGCCGCGTCTGCACCGTTGCGTATTTCGTTTCTCCCGTCGACGGCCTGCTGCGCTCGGCGGATGGCGGCACGACCTGGGCGCGGCCCGGTGCCGGGGCGGACCCGGATGGTTTCCGAAGCGGGCTGGAAGAGTATCACCTGGCCGTGGACCGCAAGGGCATCGTCTATGTCGGCAGCAAGGGCCTGTTTCGTTCAGCGGACGGCGGCAAAACGTTTCAGCGCGTTTATGCGTCCTCCGTGTGGGGCCTGTCTCTGACCCCCGACGGATCAATCACGGTCAGTGGCCCCGATAAAATTGCCGTCTCGCACAATGGCGGGCAATCCTGGACCGCACCGACCTGTGCCGGGCTGGACACGCAAAACGGCAAGCCGGTCAGTGATGTGGCCGTCTGCCCGCTCGACCCGCGCCGGATGCTCTGCTGGGTGCAGGGCGACAACTGGAACTGGAAACGGTTCCTCAGCAAGGACTCCGGGGCGACCTGGCAGCCTGTGATCCTCGACAGCACCCACGCCCCTCTTCCGCCAAATGCCCGCCCGGGCTACTTCACCTGGAGTCCGACCGATCCCAAAGTCGCCTACAGCCTCGGCGGGGACTGGGTGACCAAATCGACCGATGGCGGCTTGTCGTTTCACTGGTCTAATAACGGCAACAACGGCATTATGCTCGGCGGCTTGTTCAACTTCAATGCCCACGCCCCCGGCGTCGTCTTTCTGGGCTTTCAAGACTACAACGGTGCCCTCACCACCGACGGCGGCGCGACCTGGAACTACCGCGACGTTTCCGGCAGAGGCTGGGGCGGCTATGACTACGGCGGCTATGCGCTCAGCCGCGACGTGATGTGGGTGGGAGATGCCGACAGCTGGACCGCACCGCGCCATTTAAGGCTCTCGCTGGACGGAGGCAAGACATGGGCGAACGCGAACGGAGCGGAGGGTCAGCCGCTGGTCTGGCACGGGCCGGACGTTTCTTCCAGCGACCCGGACCAGCCTAAGGTCTGCTTCGCCTCCGATCTGCGCTCGGCGGACAGCGGCAAGACCTGGGCCGCCATGACCGGATGCGACGGCGTATTTATTGCCTCAGCGCATCTGCTTTACGGTGACAAAGGGAATGCCGTCGTTCGCTCGTCCGACCACGGCGTCACCTGGCAGAAGGTGGTCGACGTGCCCGGCGGCTTCAGCGACCTGGCGGTCGACCCGAAGACCGGCCTTATCTACGTCGCCTCGCAGGATCATCTGAAAGCCTGGAATGGAATGCAGTGGTCTACGCTCGAAACGCCCCGCGATCAGCGGGGCAGCCCCCGCGTTGTGACAGTCGCGCTCGACCCGTCGGACCCGCGTGTCCTCTACGTCGGCGGCCCGCGCAACATCTACACGAGCGCAGCGACCGTCTGCCGTTCGACCGACGGCGGCCTGACCTGGCAGAATCTCACCCCCCTCACCCCGGGTGCAGACGGGCCGCACGAGGTCTCCGCCATCCGTGTCGACCCCGTGACCCACTGGGCCTGGGTCAACGGTCAGTGCTACGGGATGTGGCGCATCGCGCCGCCGCTCCCCGGCGAATGCGGCGTCTCCGCCCTGCTTGCGTCCGCACCCGCCGCACTGACTCCGCCTTACCCCCCATCGCCGCCGATTGTGGCAGCAGCTCTTCAGGTCCAGAACGGCGGCATGGAAGCTGGGACCGCGACCCCCGACAACTGGGCTTTGTCCTGGACCGGCAGCGGCAAGCTGCTCGCCTCCCGAGACGCGGCCCAGCATCACGGCGGGGCGGCCTCCCTGAAGCTGGCGTCCGACGGCGGGGCGGCGAAAGGCCAGGCCGCGCAGTTTATCGATGCCGCGCCGGGCGCGTCTTTCACCGTCTCCGGCTGGGTCAAGACGGACGGTGCCGCGGCGGTCAACTTCGCCGTCCAGCCGGTCAATGCGTCCTGGGTGCCGATTGCCTTCTTCCAGGTCGGCTACGCGCAGAATACGACCGGCTGGACCCGGTTCGAAAAGAAAGTGACCCTTCCCGCCGACACGCACCACGTCGCCGTTGTGCTACTGCTCGACGGCACCGGCACAGCTTGGCTCGACGATGTGACGCTGACACTCTGAAGAACGCTGGGTGGCTGAGCGTCTGCCGCCTTGCGAAAGGCGTCTGCGCAATCAGCTGTCAAGAATCAAGATTACTCATAAAAGGAGGCAGGGCAGCAACCGATAGAATGAGGGCTCGAAAATCTTAGGAGGCAAATGCATCGCGGGCGTCTGCTATTATTTTGTAAACGGTTTCGGCATCATCGACACACTCAAAGGGAACGCACATTTGATGCAAAAAATAGAAATTAAAGTGAATCGTTCCGGTAGTTTGAGTGTTTTTCTTGAGACTCATCTTGTTGATATTCGCCAGCGAAAGTTGCCAGATTATTTCGGCATCCTCAGTCGGATAGTCAGACATAATCCGTTGGTCAGTCACGGCATACCACCACTTAGGAGCAGATTGAATTCTGCCAATCATATTTAGGAGTTACGCAGTTGAACCGATTTTGAGCGCGAACCCGACGTTGTTTTGAGTTCAATTCACGCTCAACTGCGTAACTCCTAATATTAAAACAGAGCAGAGTGAAGCATCCTGCTGTGAGGAGTAGAATACTAGGTGAGCAAAGGCCATTTTGGGATAAAGAAATCAGACCTAAAACCCACATCAGCAAAGCAGACCCAATGAACGCTGGCCTTGCTTTGATCCTTTTCTGCTTTTGATAGCAATCAAGGTTGGGCTGACCAGACCACAAAAGCACTTCTCCTTGGCGCAGATACGAAACGATTGGAAGTGCTTCGTCGCCTTTGACTATCGCACTTACCGTTTGCCGCTTATCAAAATTGGCACGCATATCAGTTGATATTTGGATCGTATGCCTGTGAGAGAAACGTGGTGTCATATTTAACTTGTACTTGCCTCCCGCTACCGCCCCAATGGCAGGAACAACCGCCGACGGGCTGCGGCACGAGAGTGAAGCCGCAGCCTATCGGTCTATGCGGCTCAAAAGAGAAGGCGGCGGATGCTTTTAAAGCCATTATTGCCGACAAATGTTGTGGCGTTGAACGCCGTTGCCCAGATATAATCCGGCGTTCCTATTTGCCCCGTGACTGCGTTGCCGCCTGCCGAGTTGCAGGAGTCAATCCATGAAAAGACATAGTTATGGCTTTTCACATACGTCGGCACAATAACATCGTCATCCCTGAGTAAAAAATCGACGGTTGCTGGAAAAAAATCCAAGTGGTTACCCACATTTGAGTCAAAGGCACCAAAGATTGTGGAACGTGGGGTTCGGCTCGGGCCTGGCGGCCCTTGCGTACCGGCCCCATGTCCGAACAAGTAAAACACCTGGGCTGTTCCCAGCCAACCTTTAAGTTGTGTCAGTGCTGTCACGCCCTTTTTAACTACTTGATCAGGGTCAAACTTATCGCTCCTGATAACTTGGAAGTTACCTACTCCAAAGAGAGTAGTGTACGCAGTCGTCAGCGCATTTGACAACTGAATGTCCTGGGTTGTTGTCGTCACTGGGAAGCCGCTGGTGTCCTTGTAGTAACTCGCGCCAATGCTCACAAGGGCCAGTGCGGTGGGTTGACCGTGTAGCAGTAGTACTGGACGCGTCTTCTTAGTTACCGTGCTGCTTTGCCCCGCTACATTTGGCGTCCCTCCGGGCGTCTGAACTGTGACCTGGATCGAATAGTCAGTGATGGGCAGGGAATTGCCAGAAGTGTCTTTGCCATCCCAGGCAATTTTGACCAAAGACGATGTTCCCTGCCAGGTGCGGATAACGGGGCCGTCATCCTGCTTGGTAGCCTGCATTGTCCAAGTCGAGCCGGAGGGAATGGTTGCGAAAACATAGCATAGCTCGCCTTCGGTGGGGTCGAACCAACTGTTGTCAACGTGGAAGCTGCTGATGGTGTTGCTGACCTGAATGGGGGTTCGAGGGGTTACGCAGGCAACCGTTTGATTAGTATCAGCAAAGCCCAAGAACTGCACGGTATGCGCCCCGTTGCTTAGCTTTGTGGAATCGTATCCAGCACCGGCAAGGTAGGTTTGTACTCCGTTGACAGCCCGAGCTTGGCTGCCGCCTCCCCCCGCCTGCACCCCGTCAATAAAAAAGAGTGTGCCGAATACTTGTCCCCCGGATGGCAACGCGACATCCATAATGAGGCGATCCGTGATCGCTGACGGCGGGGTAATCCAGTTTAAGCTAACTACAGCGGAGGAGGGAGCAGCACTTACCGGGGTGCTGAGAGCCTGTTCCTTACCCTGAGTGTCCACAGCCGCAACCTGATACGTATAGCTCACCGTGTCGTTCGTCAGCCCCGTGTCCGGGTAGAAGTTGCTTGCGAAGGGCTTTGGCGTCAATAGTGTCGTTATGCCGCCGCTCGTTCGGTAGACGTTGTACCCATTTACCGTTCCGTCCGCGAGGCGGTTCCACATAACGATAGCGCACCCATTGCCGGGAGCGACCCGGATCAAGGGCACACCGGGCGGCGGTACCGCCGGGGAAGTGACCGGAAGAACGACCAGTTCATCTCCCTGCGTCCAAGCATTGTAAGTGCCTGAGAGAGTGGCGGTCGTGCTAGCGGTCACGGCGGTTGTCGTGACGTTGAAAGTCGCCTGGATCGCCCCGGCACCGATGGTGCAGGTCGCGGGGACAGTAGCGGCACTGCTGTTGCTATGCAGAGCGACCGTGATCCCGCCCGTCGGGGCGGGGCTGCTGAGTGTGACCGTGCCGGTTGTGCTTTTGCCGCCAATGAGGGCGGTGGAGGCGAGTGTTAGATTGGACAGATAAGCGGGGACGGTTGGGGCTGTTGCCAAAGCGGCAGTTGTTTGGGCGAAACTGACTGGGGCAAATCCAAACAGCAGCAGAAAAGTCAGGCCGGGCAGAGAGCTTAACATCGTTGGACTCCTTCATCGGAATGCGCCGTCACAAAATGCGAGTGGCGGTCCTGCAACGTGCGTCATTTTCGTCTGCCCATTCTTACAACAGTTGTATTTGCTCCGAAAATGAGGAGCCAGTATTTCTACCTGGCCCATCTATTTTATCACGGAATGGCCCACTTGGCAAGAACTGTTTTCACGCCAAAACTCACTTCGCAAACACCACCTCGGCCACGGTTCTCTCGCCCCCATTCGTCAGCGTGAAGCGGCCTTGCAGGTCGCCGCGCACTAGGGAGTCTATATTCTCTTGGCTATTCTCAGTGAGGGATAAAGCAGGGTGGGTGATCGTTAAAGCACGGAGGGCGTTCGTTGATATCTTTGATCGGGCCATATTGGTGCATATCGCTGATTGTATTGCAGTTATGACCCGGTGGGCACTCTACTTCCATAGGATAAAGCGTTGTGTAAAAGCCCCAACTTCTAATATTGGAAATTAGTAGATAATGACAAGTCGCAGTCTGGTGATGCCACCAAATTTGTAGGCGCACAGTTCCGAACACTACCGCCAAGACCACGATTATGGCGACTATTCCAACTTTATTCATATTACCCCTCGCATGAAAGCCATACTACTACAGACACCAGATAAGCACGGGTATCGAAAGATTGTTCACACGGCTTACAATGCCCTGTTACATCTAGTTCAGCTGGAAACGCCAGCTGAACTAGATATGGAGTGTTGATTCTGTTCAGGCTGCAGTGATATTGCTGTTAGAACGATGATCCAGAAATCCAAGATCTGACCATTATGTCATCCGGATACTTATGACTTATTTGTGCATAACCGTTGTGCCCGTGAGCATTGTAGCCATTCTGTAGTTTAGTGTATGCAGTGTCATATGTTTGGTTTACGTTGGTAAATTGCGTCCATAAGTCCAAACGCCAAAATGTCCAATCATCGTAGGGAGCACGTGCAAAACCGTACGGGACAGCGAATCCTGCCCATCCGAGAAACCCGCTGTTCCCATCACCTATGTCGAAATCACTCGCAAACCCCAAATCTGGGCTACTTGGATCTGTCCCTGCTGAATCACAACTGTCGATAAACACCAGTGCGGGAGGGTTAGAGACACCATAATTCGCCGATTTTGTTAATGTTGCCATTGATGAATGGGATGCGCCGGAGAATGTATTTGACATCCACCAATGAACACCTATCATGAACTGCGAACCAGTTCCATGATCTGCAGCAGAGGGCCCCCCATGTGAATCAACGTAGAACACAGTCAAAGGCGTTCTAAAATGGCTGTCGATGCGTTGCACTTCGAAGGGTGTCATCTTAGTTTCGCTTGAGGGATGAATAAAGAACGAGAGTTTGTTCCAAACATTTCCTTTGCTCGGTGCTAAATCGGCTTTGATTGCTTTCAAGTAAGCAATCATATCGGCATATCCAGACGGAAAAGCATCCTGATCAAGAAGTATGAAACAATCACCGATCCTGTTTTTCGATGTAATGCCTTTTCTACTCTTAATCACTGGAAGCCCATTTGGACTGATTGCTGATTGAGTTCCGCTTCCATAAGATATAACGACTTCGTAAGCGTCATCATCTACCTCAACCCCTTGAGCGTTCTTTCCATCCCAGGATACGTTGATGCTAGCCGAATTGCCACTGAAAGTCCGTAAAGCGGTGCTGGCACTGTCAACTGAAACAATCGATACGGTCCAGGGCTGCACCGATGTGAGGGTACCGGTGATCGCTGCCGATGTCGGTAAACCATCTCCTCCCGAATTATCAAACATACTCGGAATGCTGACGTTATACAACACGTTGTTAAATGAAACGTTCGCGCTCGCAGTGTTTCCATTCGCATCGGTGACAGTCAGCGTGTGTGCCCCATTAGCAAAGGCATCTGTGGCAAGAATAAAATATGTGTTAGCCCCGGCATTTCCCGAGGACTGTTGAAAGTCGCCCCCGCTAGCACATAAAACTCCGTCCACATAAAATGTGACTTGATTTTCGTCATTTCCATAAGCCCGCGAAGCCATACTGACGTTAACGGTTACATCTCCCGACAGAACCGAGCCGTTTCCGACATTTAAGAAGCCGAACGCCTGAGCTTTCGGTGCTACGGCCAAGCCACTGCCAAGACCCGATTCTAAGCCTGACGCATCTACTGCTGTAACGTAGTAATAGTAGTAAGTACCGTTTGTGAGACCTTGATCCAAATAAGAGGTATCGGAAGTCGCGCCAATTTTCACGTTACCGGAGTTGAAGGAGGTGCTGCGGTAGACATTGTAACTGACGGTGCCAGCGACACCTGTCCAGGTCAACGCGACTTGCCCGTTTACCGAAGCGATTGGGAACAGATTCGTTACCACGGATGGAGTGATCGTTAAGCTCGCCGACTGCGTTGCGCCGCCTGTCGTCGCAATGATCGTGGGAGTCGTTGGCGTTGGTACGCTGGCAGTGCTGATTGGGAATGTGGCACTGCTCGCGCCTGCCGCAATCAGCACATTCGTAGGCACAGTTGCTGCATAGCTATTGCTGGAAAGTGCGACACTAGTTCCGCCAGTGAGTGCTGGGCTACGCAGAGTGATTGTCCCAATGGCGTTAGTGCCGCTCTTTACACTGGTAGGCGCAATACTGAGGGAAGAAAACGCGGATGGGTTCGGCATCGCCGAACTCTCCCCAGAATTAGCACCCTCGCCGCCAGAGCCCACGGAAGAAACTACATAGTAGTGTGTAGTGCCATTTACTGCTGTGCTGTCAGTGTACTTGGTCGTGGATGCTTTGACCGAGCCTGGGGTGTTGAGCGTCGTGTAAGGGCCGCCACTGACCGTAGAGCGCTTAATATTATATTGGTCACCGTAAATGCCTACTCGCACCGGAGCCGTCCACGACAAAGTGGCCTGTGCGTTACCTCCTATGGCCGAAAGAGACGTCGGCATAGCGGGAAGAGTGGTGAAATTCAAAAAATTTGATTGGCTGCTGCCTGCCGCATTCGTTGCCACAACGTAGTAGGTGTACTGCAAGTTTGCAAAAAGGCTAGTATCGGAATAGCTCGATATACTGGGGGAGAGTACTCCTCCGACCTGCCTGAAATCATGGTAGCGTCCGCTCACCGTGTAGTACACAGCATAGCTGGTCACGGAGCCAGTCGGCGTTGTCCAGGAAAGATTGGCGGTCAGACCATTGAGAGACCCACTCAGAACAGGGGCAGAGGGCACCTGCGCCCATGCGCTTTGAGTCATGGCTAAAAGCAAAAGCAAAAACAGGAGAAGCGAGGCCGGGCTGAGAGGCCGGGCTGAGAGGCCGGGCTGAGAAGTAAACACCGTTGGACTCCTTGTACGGAATGCGCCGTCACCTTCGGTGATCGGCGGACGTGCGCGGCGGTCTTGCAACGTGCGTCATTTTCGTCTGCCCAGTCTTACAGCAGCGGTACTTACGCCGAAAATGAGGGGGCCGGTACAAATACAGGCCACGATTATTCTATCATGGAATATCCCTTCTGTCAAGAAATGAGTTGGGGCCAATTCTCACTTCGCAAACACCACCTCCGCGATTGTTCGGTCCCCGCCGTTGGTCAATGTGAACCGGCCCTGCAAGTCGCCGCCGACTAGGGAGTCCACGATTTGGAGGCCCAGCGAGTCCGTCTTTTTGATGTCGAAACCGGCGGGCAGGGGGGTGCCGTTGTTGGAGACGGTGAGGCCGAACTGCTTGGTGTCTTCGGTCAGGGCGATGCGGATGTCGCCTTCGTCCATTCCTTCGCCAAAGCCGTGCTCGACGGCGTTCTGGACCAGCTCGTTCAGGATCAGGGACACTGAAGTTGCCTGCGACGACGGCAGCAGAATGTCCGGGCCTTCGATCTTCATGGTGATGTGCTTGCTGGGAGCGATGATGCTCTGGGCCGTTGCCAGGATGATCTGCTCAGCGATCTTTTTGACGCTCACGATGTCTAAATCTTCCCGCGCCAGCAGCTCATGCACGGACGCGATCGCGAGGATGCGGTTCAGGCTCTCGGCCAGCACCTCTTCGACCGTGCGTGTGCCCGCATAGTGCATTTGAAGGCGCAGAAGCGACGCCACCTGCTGCAGGTTGTTTTTGACCCGGTGGTGCATCTCCTGAATGATCGCCGATTTGACCATCAGCTTGGCGTGCTCGATGGCGATGGCCGCGTGGCTGCCGAGGGCCGTCAGCACGGAGATCTCGTCATCGGTGAAGTGGTGCGGCTTCTCCGTGTAGCAGTTCAGGACACCGATCTTCTTGCTCTTGACCAGCAGCGGGATGGAGGCCATCGAAGACAGGCCTTCGCGGCGGGCCAGCTCCGTCGAGGCGAATTCCTCGGAGTGCTTCAGGTCAAAGACCGTGATCGTGCGGCCTTCTGCCAGAGCCTTGCCGGAGGCGCTTTCGCCCAGCTTGATATTGGCCTTCTTGGCATATTCGCGGCTCTTGCTCTGGGTCGCTTTGATCACCAGCTCCTGTTTGTCTTCATCCAAAAGCATGAGGGAGCAGATCTTGAACGACATCGAGTCGGCGGTGGCGGCGACGATCAACTGCAGGATCTCTTCCAAATACAGATCGCTGGTGATGGTCTTGCTGACCTCCGAGAGGGCGGAAAGCTGAGAGGTACGCTTTTCGAGCTTCCGGTACTGCCGGGAGTTCTCGATCGCCCCGGAAATCTGCGATGCGATGGAGCGCAGCAGCCGGACCTGGGTCTGCGTGTACTGGTGCGGCTTCTCCGTGCGGACATTGATCACTCCCAGCACTTCGCCCCGGTAGATCAGCGGAACGCTCAGAATGCTCTGGTATTTGTCCTCCGAAAGCTCGGGCACAAATTTGAAGCGGGCATCGTGCTGCGCATCATGACCAAGCATGACCGGCTCTTTATGCTGCGCGACCCAGCCGGTCAGGCCCTCGCCCACCTTGAGGCGCAGCTTGCCGATCACTTCCCCGGAGCCGTCGGTGACGGCCCGCAGCACCAGCGTGTCATGGGCATCGTTGAACAAATAAACCTGCGACGAATCCGTGCCCGTCACCTGCACGGCGACCCCGGCGACGGCCTTCAGCATCTCTTCCAGGTCGAACAGCGACCCCATGGCCTCCCCGATCCGGCGCAGGGCTTCGCCTTCGGCATTGCGTTCATCGTGTGCCAGTTCCATGGCCGAAATACGCTCTAGGGCCGCCTTCAGCTCCGCCGAGCGCACTTCCAGCGCGTGGTGCAGGCGGGTCGCCCGCGCCTCCTGATGGCTGAGCGCTTGCACATGCCGCTTTAAAAACAAAGAGCGCCGTCCAAAACCGATTTTGGGCGGCACGTCATCGTGTCGAAAACTATTCTGTTTCATTCTTACCTCTTATCGTTGTTCTGATACGCGCAGCAAAAAATGCCTGAGAGCGGGAAACAAAGTCGGTCCGTCCCGCGTGAAATACTCCCCGTGATCGGCACTCGTGAGCACCAGCCGTGTCACCGGGCCGCCGCTTGCCGACGCGACGCGGTCCGACATCGACAGGGGAATCAGCCGGTCCGCCCGGCTATGGACGATCAGCACCGGGCATTTCACCAGCGGCATCTTCGCCTCGCTGCGAAATTGGTATTTTACCAGCCACCGAAAGAGTGCCCTCGGATAAATCGGGTACTCCGAATGTGCTTCGTCCGCCATACTCGTATACGCTGCGAACAGGGCCAGCCCGGCGACCGGCTCACCCGCCTGGGACTCTCTCGCCGCCAGATCTACCGCGACCCCTGAGCCGAGCGAGAAGCCCGCGACGACCAGGCCATTTTGGTCAACATCGGGCCGTGACCGCAGATAGTGCCAGCAAGCCGTCGCGGTCGAGTAGCAGCCCACTTCCGATTCCTGCCCGCCGCTCGACCCGAAACCGACATAATCCGGCATCAGGACATTGACATTGAGCCGCCGCAATGACTGAAATAAATCAGCTCCGCCGACCAAAGTACTGCCTTTGCCGTAAAAGAACAGCAGGGTAGGGCGATGTGCATAGCCGGAGTCGGGCTGGCCCTCGGCAGTCAGTGCATGGCCGTAGTAGGCATGAATCGTGTCCCCGGTGTCGGTGCGGAGGCTGATCTGCTTTGCTCCCGGCGGGATTTCTGCCGCGGCTGAGCGGACTGCATGAAAAATCAATTGCCGCTGAAAGCCGTAAAGCACTACGAGCGGCAGAAGATACAGCCCCAGTGCGAACACGAGAAGCCGCCGAACGATGGGGGGCATCGGCCGACGGCTCCTTCGTGACGAGTGTTGAGGAGAATTCATTCCAGGAGTCAACCCGTACCCAGCCGCGCTGATTGCCAGGCGTGAAAAAGGGACGCCATGGACTCAAACCGACCTTCGCGTTCTTGAGCACAAGCCTTTGCTACAGCGTCAGAAAGTGCTTTTGAGGCTCGAAACCTCTGGGGCTCAAGTGTCCCATCCGACAAAAAGACCAGAACTGTTCGGCCCATAACAAACACTGTCGTTTGCTTGTCGATAAGTGCCCCTAACACAAACTCTTCAGGAGCCATAAAGCGTGATGAGCCGAACATCCGCCCCATCTTATTGGTGAACGGGGCATCGCTGTACATATCTTGATCCACGACCCGCAGACACGATGAATTGAAATCGTAAAGAAGAGAACCGTCATAAAAGTCAACGGCGATCCATCCCGCCTGTTCAGCCTGGGTGTAAAAATCGAGAATGGCATCGAGGCAGGATAAAATTGCCGGTGCCGACAAGCCCCGAAACCGTTGAAAAGAAGATTTCGGATCGCTGCGCGTTTCACTTGGCGCACCCAAAAGCTCTCCATTTATCTATGAATAGACAAGAATCGGGCCATCCGGCGACTCGATCACCCGGTGAAGCGTCGGTAACAATGGATGCCGAAAGCTCTTGTAGAGTTGAGCCGCATTGCGAAGAAGCGCGACCCGAGCCGTGTGGTTTAGGGTTGCATCTGAATCATCGGAGCGGCCCGCTGTCTTAATGAAAAAGCGCTCTTCGCCAACTTGAAGACCATAGGAGATATTGCCGGAGTCCTGGGTGAGGGGTCCAAACTCCGCGAAGATAGCCCCGACCGAATGGAGATATTGGGCCGGGGACAGATCGGTCTCCTCGCAATCCAGTAAAGGGTGAAACATCAGCGGTCTTCATATCAGACATTGTGGGCGATAATAATCGCTTCGGCGATCTCACGCATGGATTTACGGGTATTCATACTTTGCACCTGAATACGGCGAAACGCTTCCTGCTCTTTGAGGCCGTACTGGTCCATCAGGATGCCTTTGGCCCGGTCGACCGATTTGCGCGTGTCCAGCTTGTTTTCGAGATCGGAGACTTCGTTCTCAAGCTCGACGAACTCCTCGTACCGCGAAATGGCGATCTCCATGGCGGGGAGCAGGTCGGCCTCTTTAAACGGCTTGACTAGGTAGGCGAATACGCCGGCATCTTTGGCTCGGTCCACGAGGTCTTTCTGCGAGTAGGCGGTCAGCAGCAGGACCGGGGCAATGCCTTCGGTCGTGATGATCTTAGCCGCGTCGATGCCGTCCATCTCAGGCATTTTAATGTCCATGATGATGATGTCCGGCTTCAGCTCGCGAGCTGCTTCGATGGCCTTCGCGCCATCACCGGCTTCGCCGACGACTTGATGGCCCATATTTTCCAGCGTTTTGCGCAGGTCGAGCCGTATAATCGGCTCGTCATCCGCGATCATAATACGCAAAGATTCCATGCAGTGACACCCGTCCTTTTCTGTACGACTTATTGTTTCGGTCCCAAGGATCTTTCCTTGCAGCTCGTCTTGCTATCTGCTATAATATGCTGTCACTTTATCATAATAGCAAATTTCGTGCCAAAAAAGCAAGGGGAATTACCCCGAAGGACCCTCCATGAAACGTATCACCAGCATCAGCCTCGGCTCCTCGACACGCGACAAGGCTGTGACGGCGAACTTTGCCGGAGAAGAGTTCTGCGTGGAGCGCATCGGCACAAACGGCGACATGGCCGAGTTCAAGCGCAGGCTGATCGAGCTGGACGGCAAAGTGGATGCGTTCGGCCTCGGCGGCACCGATATGTATATTTATGCGGCGGGCAAACGCTACGTTTTTCACGAGATCGAGGCCCTGGCGAGCGCGGCGGTCAAAACTCCGGTGGTGGACGGCAGCGGCCTCAAAAACACACTGGAGCGCGAGACGGTCGCCCGCCTGCAGCGGGACGGCACGGTGGATTTCGCCCATTCCAAAGTCCTGCTGGTCAGCGGTGTCGACCGCTTCGGCATGGCCGAAGCCCTGGACAAAGC
>JANXNV010000024.1 GCA_025353925.1 Armatimonadota bacterium | reverse complement strand
GGCACCGCTAGAGGCAAGACGCTGAGCAACATTGCCCGAAAGGTCGAAATCGTAGAAAGTGCTACCGGAAGCCGTGTGACGGGAAAGAAGGCCTGCTGAACTTATCGAGTTTGTTGCTGTGACCGCCCCCGATGGATCAAGTTCACAGACTGCCTTCTCACCATCATACAAAAAGTAAGTTTTGTGATTACTGTTTTGCTTCCACGCTCGAACCCCATCCTCTCGGTAGCCGCAGGTCAGATTAGCAAATGAGGTAGCTCGACTCTGCGGGTCGAAGGCTAGGCTATTGCCGTTATATTTCGTTGGGCTGCCGTTTCCATCGAAAGAATTGTCTGGCATTTGGTTGTCACTATTGGCTGTGCCAAGAGACTTGCCACGGAACACGGTAGGATTCTCGCCAGGCCCGGTTTAAAGCAGCGAGTTCATGGAGGCGATTGAAGAATGGCTGCGGTCGAAACGTAGTCACAGTTAAGGCAGTAGTAGACGAAGAAGCAGGCATAGACAGCAGCCTCATCAATTAATTTAGTGAAACACGACTTACTAAATTATGAACTACATAGATGAGATTGTCAAGTGGAAAATCATGACGAGACTAAGATTTCTGAAATACATGGTAACCCAATCAAAATCAGACCCTCAAAATAAGACTGTCATAATCAGACGGGTGTATTCCTGCATTTCTGAGGTTCCGCCTTGACAATCCCCCCGCCCTATGCTACCATACAGCCATGTTGGTTTGCCCATGCAAGTGACGTTTTGGGGGACGCGCGGCTCGATCCCGGTGCCGGGGCCGAATACGGTCCGGTACGGCGGAAACACGGCCTGTGTCAGTATCCGCCTGGCCTCGGGACCGCTGCTTGTACTGGATGCGGGCACGGGAATCCGCGCTCTGGGAAATGCTCCGGAGATGCACGAGGAATGCAGCGTGGCACTGCTCCTCAGCCACGGGCACTGGGACCATATTCAGGGGTTTCCGTTTTTTGCACCGGGGTACCGGGACACCTGCCGGATTCAGGTCATCGGCGGGCCGGGCGGCACGAATTGCCTCAAACAGCTGTTATCTGATCAGATGGAGCAGTCGTATTTCCCCGTGCAATTGGAACAGCTGAAAGCCAGGGTCGAGTTCGACGAGATACACGAAGACTGGAAGCGGATCGGGTCGGCCCGCGTTCGAGCGTTCCCGCTGCACCATACCAGTGCCGGCTGGGGGTTCCGTATTGAAGAGAGTCCCGAGGCGGGCGGCGGAGTCGTCGTCTATTTGACCGACAATGAGCTGCCCCCGGACGGTCCCGACTGGGACTTCATGCGAGACCTTTGTGGGGATGCCGATCTGCTGATCCATGACGCGCAGTATCTCGACGAAGAAATGGCCGCACACAAGGGCTGGGGGCATTCCTCGGGACGCGGTGCGACCCGTCTGGCACTCGAAGCAGACTGTCGGCGGCTGGCACTGTTCCACCACGATCCGGACCGCGATGATGACGCCGTTGATGCTTTGACCGCCGACTGCCGTACGCTCGCCTCTGCTGCAAGTCGGACTTTGGACGTGTTTGCGGCACGGGAAGGCCAAACGCTTGCAATTCGTGCCGCTTCCCAGGAACCCCGCGCGGCTCCGCCGCCGTAAACAAAAGATATTCTCCCGACCAAAGAAAGAGAACCCAATTTTGAAGTTTCCCCGCTTGTCTCTTGCCGCCGCCCTGCTGCTCTTTTCCGCCGCCGCATCCTCCGTGCTGGCCGCCGCCCCGCCTGACTACGGCAAAGTCACGTCGCAGACATTCGACAAAGCCCAAAAGGTGACCGAGACCCATCTGGCGAACGGCCTGACGATCATCTCCAAAGAAGTGCATTCCGCTCCGGTCGCCTACTTCAGCGTCTGGTACAAAGTCGGCTCTCGCAACGAGATCAGCGGCCAGACCGGCCTGTCGCATATTTTGGAGCATATGCTGTTCAAGGGAACCAATGACCTGCCTCCCGGGGCGATTAATCACCTGTTCCAAAGCAATGGAGGAGAGATCAATGCGTCGACCGGCCAGGACCGCACGGAGTACCATGAGCTGATCGCCTCCGACCGGCTGGAGCTGGCGGCCCGAATCGAAGCTGACCGCATGGCGAACTCCAAGTTCGATCCCGCCGAGCTGGCCCACGAAATGACCGTTGTCCGCTCCGAGCTGGAAGGTGACAACAACAGTCCCGGCTACGACCTATACACGAACGTCTTTCTGCCCGCCGCCATGTCCGCCCATCCTTACCATTGGCCGACCATCGGCTGGCGGCCCGATGTGGAAGCGGTCGCCAATCGCCGCGACGTGATCTACAGCTACTACAAAGAGCACTATATGCCCAGCAATGCCATCGTCGTGATGGTCGGGGATTTCGAGACGCCCAAAGCAGTCGAGATCGTCCAAAAGTATTTCGGTGTATATCCCGCAGGGAAAACTGAGGCGCATTTCATCACGCCGGAGCCGGAGCAGCGCGGCGAGCGGCGGGTCATTCTGCGCCGCCCAGGCACGACGGGGCAGGTTCTGATCGGCTACCATGTCCCGAAGACGGGCGAGCCGGACCATTACGTTCTGGATGTCCTCTCACAGATTCTGTCCGGCGGCCGCAGTGCGCGTTTGTACCAGTCTCTGGTCGAGACCGGAATCGCCCAGTCCGCCGGAGCGGGCAACGAAGACACGCGCGACCCCTATCTGTTTGAGCTGGACGGCGCACCGAGCACCGGTGTTTCCAATGCCGATCTGGAGAAGGGCCTGGAGGCCGAAGTCGCCAAACTTCAGGCGGCTCCCGTGATTCAGGCCGAAATTACCCGGGCGGTCCAGCAGCTTGAAGCGAGCTTCGTGTTTCGCAACGACAGCGTTTCCTCCCAGGCGGACTCGCTCGGCGGCTATGCCGTGATCGGTCTGCCGAACTACAATGGCACGTATTTGGACCGGATTCGGCAGGTCACGCCCGCCGATGTGCAGCGCGTCGCGAAGCAGTATCTGACTCAGACGAACCGCACCGTGGCCTACTTCGAGCCGCAGCCGCTTCCACCCGGCACGACCCCGCCTCCGCCGCCGGTCGCCGACAATTTCGGCTCCTCGAAGCCTGTCACCGACCCGCGCCAGAAGGCTATCCTCGCCGCGCTGGATAAAAAGTTCAATGGTGCTACAAAGGCCGCCGCCGTCTCGGCCACTCGCCCGAAGCCTACCCGTGTCGTGCTGGCGAACGGCCTGACCGTGATTGTCGAAGAAAATCATGCGAACAAAACCGTCGCGCTCACCGGCCTGGTGAAAGCGGGCAGCGTCTTCGATCCCGGCGAGAAGTACGGCACCGCCGCCTTGACCGCCGCCATGCTGCCGCGCGGCACGACCACCAAGACCGCCCTGCAGCTTGCACTCAGCCTGGAGTCGGTCGGGGCGGCGGTCGGAATTGGGGCGTCAGAAGAGTCAGCCCGCGTTTCGGGAGCGAGCCAGACCAAAGACTTCGGTCTGATGCTCTCGACTCTGGCCGACGAGATGCTGCACCCAACGTTCCCAGCGGAGCAGCTCGAGCGGCTTCGGGCGCAGTCACTGTCCGCCCTGGAAGATGCTCGGCAGGATACCGGCGGCACGGGCGGAGCGGGGACGCAGGCGGAGATCGCCTTCGCTCAGACGCTCTACCCGAAAGGCCATCCCTACTGGCAGCCGACGATCGACGAAAGCGAAGCGGCGACCAAGGCCCTCAAGCGCGACGATCTGCTCAGCTTCTACAAGACCTACTACCGGCCGGACACGACCACGCTGGTCATTGTCGGCGATGTCGATGCCGCGCAGGCAGTCCGCCAGGTCAAAGCGGCCTTTAGTGACTGGAAAAATCCTGCCGGGCCGAAGCCGGTTGTCGTCATCCCAGACGTTCCCGTACTCGCCAAAGCCCCGGCGACCCAGGTGATCGCCATTCCCGACACGCCGCAGACCAGTATCCTGTTCGGCTACAATGGGGGACTGAAGCAGAACAATCCTGATTATTACGCCGCCCAGATCATGAACTTTATCGTCGGCGGCAGCGTGTTCGGCTCGCGGCTCGGCAAGATCATCCGGGACGACAACGGTCTGGCCTACTCCGTCAGCTCGGGTATCCAGGCCCAGCACGGCTCCGGCCCTTACCAGTTCTTTGTCGGAACAAACCCGAAAAACGCGACCCGTGCCCTGGGCCTGCTTCGTCAGACCCTGGCGCAGATCAAGCAGTACGGTGTCACGCCCGATGAGATCGAGCAGGCCAAGCTCTACATCACCGGGTCCTATCCCATCCGCCTGGAAACCAATGCCGGAGTGGCGGGTGTCCTCCTGCTGGCGGAAGACAACGACCTGGGCCTGGACTTCCCGTATCGCCGAAACGCGATTTATAACGCCGTCACGCCTGCCCAAGTCGATGTCGCGATCCGAAAGTATCTGCGCCCTGCGGAAGGGGCTTTGATTATCGCCGGGGCGGCACCGGGGTAAGAGCGGGAGACCTCACCCGGCAACAAGTTGCCACCCTCTCCTTCAGAAAGGCGAGGGTAAAGATCGGATTAGGATTTGGATGGGATGTAGGGGCGCTGCTTGCCGCGCCCTCTTCTCCCAACTTCTTCTCCTAACTTCCTAACCCTCTCCTAACTTCCTAACCCTCGCCTTTCTGAAGGAGAGGGTGGCAACTTGTTGCCGGGTGAGGTACTCCCTCTCCCAGCCCTCCCCAGCCAAACCACTCTTACTTTAAGACTCAGGAGAAATCGATGGACAGCCGAACAAACCCCCTTGCCCCCAGCCTCATCGGAGATGATTCCGCGGATGCCGAAATCGCCGCGGAAAACGAGCCGCTGAAGATGCACGAAGGGGCCGCCGAGCCGCCTGCCGGTGCTTTAGATTTCGCCGCTTCGCCGCCGAGCAGTGCCGGCAACCCGGTGGGTGATCCTGGCCTGCGGCCCGGAAGCCGGGACCCGGACCTGCCTGTCAGTCTGGAAGACGATGACAGCCCCGGTGAGCGGGAGGGCAACACGCCTTACGATGCCGAAGGAACGTCGGGGTCGGAAGGCAACTAGCACGCCGCAAGCGGAAATGTTTCCGTCAAAGCAAGCATGGGTACATAGCGTTACACCCACTTTGGGTGATCGACATAGGGAGTACCTACATGACACGAAACACAATCCTTGCCGCCGGTGCGGTATTCGCTGCTTTACTCGCTTCCGGCTGTGCCCATAACGATACGGCCACGCCGCCCACCGTCGTGACTGCGCCTCCCACCACGACCGTGGTGACCCCAGTGCCCGGTGCCATGTCCACGACGACAACCCCGGGCATGGCCTCCCCGGACACGAAGGTGAATGTCAACGCCGGACCTGGCGGCTCGACCGGCACCGACTCCGCCCTGGCCGATGCTGTCAACACCGCTATCGTGCATAACAAGCAGATGACTGGCTCGCGCGTCGAACCTGTTGCCACCGGCGGGGTCGTGACCCTGACGGGTCAGGTGCAGAATCAGCAGCAGAAGGCGCTTGCCGAGAAGACCGCCACCCAGACTCCCGGCGTGTTGAGCGTAAAAAACAAGCTGCTGATTGTCAGCACCGGCGGAGCCAAGCCCAAGCCGGTTGTCATCACAAAGACGAAAACGGTCGTCATTCACGATCAGGCTGCCCCGTCGTCTGCTCCGGCGGATGCAAACACCGGCGACACGGCGATGCCGCTGCCCGCGCCGGATGCGAATGCCGCTCCGACTAACCCCTAAGCGGTCCGACCCGCTTTCGTGCTATACTAAGCACGGAGGCGGGTAAGGACAATGAAGTTTAAGACAATTCTCCTGTTCGGCGCACCGGGCAGCGGCAAAGGAACCCAGGGATCGATTTTAGGCAGCATTCCGGGCCTGGTCCACGTGGCCTGCGGCGAGATCTTCCGCGACCTGCGAGTGGGAACGCCCCTGGGCCGCGTATTCCTGGATTACAGCAGCCGGGGTGCCCTGGTTCCCGATGATTTCACGGTTCAGCTTTGGAAAGACTACACCGACGGCATGGTAGGCCGGGGCCGCTACGACCCCGAGTCGGATATTCTCATCCTCGACGGTATCCCGCGCAACGTTGCCCAGGCCCGCCTGATGGATGAATACATCGACGTCAAGCGGCTCTTCTACCTCGATACCGCCGACAAAGAGAAGATGTACCTGCGCCTGAAGCGCCGCGCTCTCCACGAGAACCGTCTGGACGATGCCTCGGACACCACCATCCAAAACCGCCTCTACGTCTACGAAGCCGAGACCGCCCCCGTGCTCAATTATTACCCGGCGGACAAAATTAAGCGCGTCGATACGGGCCGGACTCCCATTGAGGTCCTGACCGATATTCTCACCGACGCCCGGCAGTTCATCGTGGATGTGGAAAAAGAGAAGGATGTGGCCTGAATCAGTGGTGTCACGCAGGTCTTCCCCGGCGGGTGCAGGTGAAGGGTAGGAGCCAAAGAAGCGTGGAACTAAAGTTCTACGCTGTGGGGCGCAGACTCCTAGTTTCGACCTGCGTCGAAAAAGATGAAGATTGTGGCTATAAGCTGTCTTGTCCCGGCGCAGGCCGCGACTGGGCGTTTCGCCCCACAGCGGTGGATTTCAATCCCACGTCTTATCCGCAAGGCTTCCTCACGACGTAACTCTCGGCAAAATAAAACGCCGAAGGAACAAAAACCGTGCAAAATCGGTTATACTAGGTGTGTGACAGGGGGGCGATTGGTTTCGATCGGGAGATTGATTGCTCAGGGAGCGAGTCGAGGCGCCGCTGGCCTCGTTAAAAGCGGCAAAACAACAAACGCGAAGAACACATCTTTCGCCACAGCACGAACTTCGTTCGCGCTGGCTGCCTAACTATTCCTTCGGGACTAATTAGCCAGTAATCGCGTCACTTACGAGTGACCCGTCTCGTCCCTTCTCGCCCGCCGAAGGGAGCCGGGGCGTCACCCACGCGGGCTACCGTGCGCGAGCTGCAGTCCGGCGCACACGGGAAACAAAGGATCGCTGGTAATGTGGGCAGCCTGCCGTCGGCGGCTCCGTTATGAGAACCAAAAGAGCGGCTATGCTTGTAGAACCCTGAGTTATTGCTGCTCGACACGACGGTTCAAATCCGTCCGCCTCCACCACACAAATGCGACGCTCCCAGAAACGGGAGCGTCGTTGTTTTTTGCCGGGACAGTATGGTTGGCTCGCGCCGGGTGGAGAAATGGTGTATACTGGCACAGAGAGAAATAGAAGGTTTTATTCTGACATCTGACTTCCGGTGAAGATGGGCCTATCATTGAAGCGGCCTAGCATTACGCTGCACCCCACGCCAGCAGCCTACGTTTAAATATGCTTGTCGTTAGGTTGTAGGGCCAATGGTTTCTGGTCGGCATGACCAGAGGAGTGAAACGTGCAGAGATATTTCCAGCTCATTGGGCTGATGACATTTCTACTGGGTCTGCATTTGTTGCTGGCGAACCTGTATCAGCCTCGCCTTCTTGATACACAGGTTGTGGCAGGAGTGACTACTTCTGCCTGCCTGTTACCTTCCCTGCCTGAGCGGTTGCCTGACATCGCGTTCAGTTTCGGAGTCTTGCTCATAGGGCTGCTCGGTATTTACACCGATATTTATAAACTACAGCAGGGCGAAACATCGTCAGACTAGCCCGCCGCACATCGCTATTTGCTGAGGCAAGGGCTACAAATATTCAAGATATGAGCCGCAAACAAGAATTATATCAGGACATTCTTACCTGGTGCTTGCCAGCATTGCGGAATAACCTTTCCAATTTACAGAATGGATATTGGTGGCAGATGTCGCCATTAAAACGGAGACGAATCGTTCACTCAGGATATGAAATTGCTCAACTCATTCATGCTCCATACGCCACAATCTTACAAGAAGAATTTAGTGAACATGACTTTTGGTTTCTTAATCACCACGCCCGAGCATTTATCGAACGAAACCATATAAAGTCCCTAAATCTGTATGGAATGATGGCTTATTTTATTCAGGAGCTGTTCAAAGCTGTACCGGAAGAGATACGGCATAAACTCGAATGGTCAGGGCCGCTGGAAGATTATTCTTGGGCGCGTCCCCGCAGCGGCGGCGAATTGTGATATTCACTGGCTACTCATCAATTGCCGAACTTCTTTCGCATGTGAGCTACAGTGTCAGTACGCAAACACGGGCGTGTTGCGGCACACACCACAGAGGAAATCTATGTGATGAAACTTATGGGCTGGGGCATT
>JANXNV010000001.1 GCA_025353925.1 Armatimonadota bacterium | reverse complement strand
CCTGCGGCATCTACTTCGGCACCACCGGCGGCCAGGTCTACGCCTCCCCCGACTCCGGCGACACTTGGGCACCGATCGTTCGCGACCTCCCCGCCGTGCTTTCGGTCGAGGTTCAGACGCTGCCATGATCCGAGTCGCCCTACCCGCCCATCTGCGCACACTGGCAAAAGTGACCGAGGAAGTGGAGCTAGCCGTAGAACCGCCAATTACGCAGGCTTCGGTGCTGGACGCACTCGAGTCGTGCTTTCCAATGCTGCGCGGGACGATCCGTGACCATATCATGCACCAGCGGCGGCCCTTCCTGCGCTTTTTCGCCTGCGGGGAAGATTGGTCTCATGAGCCGCCGGATGCCACGCTGCCGAATGCTATTAGGACAGGAGACGAGCCGTTTCTGATTGTTGGGGCCATTGCGGGAGGCTGATTTGTCGCACCTGGTATCCCGCAGGATCGAAAACATCTACCGCGATGAGTCACGTCGTGTCTTTGCCACCTTGATCCGCCTGTTGGGCGACTTCGATCTGGCTGAGGATGCCCTGCACGATGCCTTTGCCGCCGCGCTCGCGCAATGGCCCCGCGATGGAGTGCCCACAAATCCGCGAGCCTGGCTAATTACGACCGGACGCTTTCGAGCTTTGGACGCACTTCGCCGCCGCGTCCGTCTTGAGGCGGCTCTGCCTGCGCTCGCTGGGCAGATCGATAACGACACCGATCTGTCCGAACAATGGGACGACGAAGGCACAATCGAAGATGATCAGCTTCGCTTGATCTTCACCTGCTGCCATCCGGCATTGAGCGCGGATGCTCGCGTCGCCCTGACGCTCCGGGAAGTCTGTGGTCTCACGACGGAAGAGATTGCACGGGCGTTTCTTCTTCCCGCGACGACACTGTCCCAGCGCATCGTGCGGGCGAAAACAAAGATTCGCGCCGCAGGCATCCCCTACCGCTTCCCTGAAATCCACGATTTGCCGGATCGGCTTGACACGGTACGTCAGGTGATCTATCTTGTGTTCACCGAAGGCTATTCCGCCTCCGCTGGAATCGCGCTGACACGGCCCGATCTTTCCGGAGAAGCCATCCGCCTCGCTCGCCTTCTCAAAAGTTTACTGCCTGACCCCGAAACAGACGGCCTGTTGGCACTCATGCTCCTGCATGAATCGCGGCGGCTCACTCGCACGTCCCCGACTGGCGATCTGGTGCTTCTGAAAGATCAAGACCGCGCACTCTGGGACCCGGACCTGATCTCCGAGGGACAAGAGCTGGTCGAAGCGGCATTGAAGTCACGTCGTTTTGGCCCTTACACTCTGCAAGCCGCAATCGCGGCGGTGCATAGCGAAGCCGACACACCTGCCGACACGGACTGGAAACAGATCGTCGAGCTGTACGACGTGCTCACACAAGTCGCCCCCTCGCCCATCGTCGCGCTCAACCGGGCCGTGGCCGTGGCGATGCGCGATGGACCTCTGGCCGGTCTGATACTGATCGATTCGCTGATGATGGGTGGCGATCTCCTCGACTATTATTTAGCACACTCCGCACGCGCGGAACTCTGCCGACAACTAGGCAGAACAACTGACGCGGTGACGGCCTATGAGCGGGCACTCGCACTCACCGAGCAGGAGCCGGAGCAGCGATTTTTGACACGGCGTATCGATGAACTCAAAGCCGAAAATAAATAAATGCGTGTCAGCCAATTTATGTCGAATCGCGTCGCTGCCGAACGACTTACTGTTGTCAGAACAATTTCACACCGACCGAAAGGTCAGAGGAGAATACAATGCACACAATCACTCCATTCTTATGGTTCGACACACAGGCGGAGGAAGCCATGAATTTCTACGCCTCGATATTCAAGGATTCGCAAGTATTAAATATTAGCCGCAGCGGCGATGCCGTGATGAGCGTCACTTTTCAGCTCGGCACGCAAAAATTCATCGCCTGCAACTTCGGTCCTGCCTACAAATTCAATGAGGCCATCTCATTGATGGTGGATTGTAAAACTCAGGCCGAAGTGGACGAACTCTGGGAGCGTCTTTCTGAAGGAGGCGAGCCAGGACGCTGCGGCTGGCTGAAGGATAAATATGGCTTGTCCTGGCAGATTATCCCGCAGGCACTCGGCGAACTTCTGAGTGATCCGGAAAAATCACAAAAAGTTATGCAGGCGATGATGAAGATGAGCAAGATTGACATCAAACTGCTCCAGGACGCTTCAGGTTGGTGATGAAAACTATGACACAAAGCAATATAGCAATGCCGAAAATCGTTTCCCAGGCCGAATGGCTTGAGGCCCGCCTGAAGCTATTAGACCAGGAAAAGGAGCTGACCCGTGAATATGACCGTGTGAACGCCGAACGGCGCCGGCTGCCGATGGTCAAAGTTGAAAAGGACTATTTCTTTGAAGGGCCAGAGGGAAAGAAAAGCCTCGCGATGCTATTCGGTACTAACCGCCAGCTGATAATTTATCATTTCATGTTCGACCCCGAATGGATGGAAGGCTGCTCCGGCTGCACGGGCTATGTCGATGCCATTGCCGATCTTTCGCTTCTTGGACAGCGCGACACGGCTTTTGCAATCGTTTCCCGCGCCCCACTGCCCAAACTCGAAGCTTATAAAGCGAGCAAAGGATGGAATGTCGCGTGGTATTCGTCATTCGGCAGCGACTTTAATTACGATTTCCACGTGACGCTCAATGCCAATGTCCAGCCGGTCGAGTACAATTACCGCAGTGAAGCACAGATGAACCGTCCTCTCTCGGGCGAGGAGCATGGCGTTAGCGTCTTTTTTCGCGATGGCGCGGACGTGTACCATACCTATTCAACTTATGCCCGAGGCACGGAGGCTCTGACAGATACCTATCGACTTCTCGACACGACGCCTTATGGGCGTCAGGAAGACTTTGAGGTTTCTCCGGCTGGCTGGCCGCAAAAACCGACTTACGGATAGATTTCTGGAGGTATAAACATGAAATACATGCTGTTAGTTTATGGAGACGAAAATGCCATCACCCAATCCGAACGAGAAGAATGCTACGGCGAATCCGCAGCGTATGCCCGCAAACTGAGCGACGATGGTCGTTATCTCGACGCCGCGCCGCTGCATTCGGTCACGACCGCTACCAGCGTCCGCGTTCGCGACGGGAAACACTCCGTGACCGACGGCCCGTTTGCCGAGACGCGCGAACAACTGGGGGGCTATTACTTGATCGCGGCCAAAGATCTGGATGAAGCCATCCTCGCTGCCGCCGGCATACCCGGGGCACGATTCGGCACCATCGAGATCCGCCCGATTGTCGAAATCGACGGTCTGCCGTCGGACAGAAATTGAACTGAGGTGTAAGGGATTAATTATGACAATTCAGGCAGAAAAAATGGCGGAGCGGAAACCGAATTTCGCCCGGAAGTACCTTCCAATGACGGCACGGATTTTAATGGGTCTGTTGTTTTTGATGGCGGGCGCGACTGGTATATTGATGTCTTTCCATCGGATGCCGCCGCCCCCGGACAACCTGCCTGCAGGTGCGTCAGCGTTCAGCGGGGCATTGGCGAAAACGGGGTACATGATGCAGCTTTCCAGTGGTACGGATTTCATCGTTGGGGTTCTACTACTTTCGAACCGCTTTGTCCCGTTGGCACTCGCACTGATCGCCCCGGTGATCGTCAACATCGTTGCTTTCCACCTGTTTCTCGCACCCTCGGGGATCGGGCCGGGACTGGTCGCGGCGGCGTTGGAGGTGTATCTGGCCTGGCTTTACCGAAAGGCTTTTCTGCCCATGCTG
>JANXNV010000288.1 GCA_025353925.1 Armatimonadota bacterium | reverse complement strand
TAGCAGTACAGCAATCGCAGCCAGGAGATGCCTTCAATCGGCGCAAGTGCCTGGAGCAGCTCAGGCAAAGCAAGCCGGCCATACAGGTCCATTCCATAGGCAGTCGTGTCCTGCGCCACCAGGTTCAGCTCACGTGCCCCGGACTGGGCAAGCTGAGTCGCTTCCTGTACCAGCCGCTCGATAGGCTTGGAGCGGTGCTTGCCACGGATGCCGGGAATAGCGCAAAAAGTACAGGTGTGATCGCAACCTTCAGAGATTTTGAGGTAAGCGGTCCAGGGGGTGGCAGTCGCCCGGAGGCGGCGCAGCGGGACGAGGGGATATTTCTCGGCGACACCTTCCACCAAGTTGATCTGTCGGGGACGGTCTCCAAAGACAGCGGACGTGATCTTAGGCCCGCTTTCAATTCCCAAAAATGCGTCTACTTCCGGGATTTCTCGTGCCAGATCTGCCCCGTAGCGCTGGGCGAGGCAGCCGGTGACGATCACCTTGGAGACTTGTCCACGCTGTTTGCGCTTGACGGCGTCAAGGATCGCTGCAATACTTTCCTCTTTGGCCGAATTAATGAAGCCGCACGTGTTGACGATCAGCACGTCGGCATCCGCTTTGTCTGAGACAAATTGTACGCGTCCGCCACCGGCCAGTGCGCCGAGCATTTCTTCGCCGTCTACCTGGTTTTTGGCACAGCCAAGCTGGACCAGACCCACTTTGGTCGTCAAAAGTTATCTTCCTCACAAAATAAAATCAAATTGAAAATCGCCCGCTGAGTTTACCCGAAAATTCGAATAAACGTCAAATTAACTTTGGATGAACTATTACGAGGCTCCCCCCGTCAAAAGAGAACTGCACACACGAAAGAAGACAATTCATGCAAAACCGCTTAACCAAACCAAAGCATACTGGATTTACGCTGATCGAGCTGCTCGTCGTGATCGCCATTATCGCGATTCTCGCGGCGATGTTATTTCCTGTTTTCCAGAAGGTCCGGGAGAATGCCCGCCGCGCTTCCTGCGAGTCGAACCTCAAGCAGCTGGGCCTGGCGGTGCTTCAGTATAATCAGGATTATGACGAAACTTTTCCAAATGGCGTGAACCCGAACAATCATTGGTTCTGGTCGGGGGAAGGCTGGGCGGGACAGTGTCAGCCCTATGTCAAGAGTGCCGAGGTCCTGCGCTGCCCGGAGGATCCAACCACTCCTGCAACAGCCCGCGAGGCGACCGTCTCGTATGGCTACAACATCAACCTCATCGGCGTCACCCCGAAGTACGCCGGCAGGCCGGACAAGAGTGGCTACTATGAGCGCATCCCGCCCTCGGGACTTGGATTATCCGAGTTGAACTCCCCGGCGAGTTCCATCATTCTCTTCGAGGTTTCCGGAGTGACCGCCAATGTCGCGGATCCGGCCGAGGGGGCGGGGAACGGCAGTATGGGTCAGTACTTCTCCGCTGCCGGGAATGGTTTGGACAACCGGCTCTACGCTCACCTGACCGAATCCACCGGTACGGACAACCGCTACGCCACCGGGTACCTGGGTGGACGCCCCACCGCTCCGACCGGACAGTTCCAGCCGGTTCTGGGACTGCACTCCGGCGGATCCTGCTACCTGCTCGCCGATGGCCACGTCAAGTGGATGCGCGGCTCCGGTGTCTCTTCCGGTGTCCCCGCCGCTACGCCGACGGACATTCAAGGTGCTTCGCTGGGCGGTTTCTCCGCCGCAGGAACGCAGTCCGGGTCCGGCTATCTCGCGACATTCAGCCCGAGCTGATTCTGAAATAAACGATCTGATCACTTCCCCAACCTATCGCCCATGAACACCGACCAAGTAAGTACAGACCAGTCGAAAGCGGCCCGCCGGTGACTTTTTGGAGCCGCCTGGGCATCACTGAGGAGCCGCAAAGCGAGGGCGCACGTCTGCGTGCCGCTCGGCGAGGAGACCGCCGTGCCTTCGACAGCCTGATCCATCTGTACGAGCCGCCGCTGCGCGGGTACCTGCTTCGGCGGGTCGGGGCGGACGCTGCTGAGGACGTGCTCCAGGAGACGTGGCTGGCGGCCTGGACTGCATTGCCGAAGTTTGTGGGCAATTCCCGCTTCAAGACCTGGCTCTTCGGGATCGCCCAGCACAAAATCACGGATGCCTACCGGCTTCGGGGAAACACTCAAACCGAAAGCTGGTCGGATGTTGTGGAGAGTCGGCTCCCGGTGGCGAAGGACGATTTTGCTGCCTCTGATCTTAAATATTCGGTACAGGAGATGCTGACCAAGCTCCCGCCTGAGCAGCGCGAGGTGCTGGTACTTTACTACTTTGCCGAGCTGACCCTGCCGGAGATCGGCGAGACATTAAGCCGAAATTTAAACACTGTGAAATATCAATTTTATCGGGCACACGCCCAAGCGGCGGATGGGCTTCGGGAATACGCTCCGGCGCGGGAAGGGGAGCGGCCATGACTCACCCGGAGCGGGATTCGGACCTTCTAATGCTTATCCACGGCGAACTTCCCCCACTTGCGGCATGGTCCCTGCGTTTGCACCTGCTGCGCTGCACCTCCTGCCGCGAGAGGCTTCAGCAGCATCAAGCGGTGTCGATCAGTTTTGCGAGTGCCATCCGGGGTCCCCAGATGCCGCGCTGGTCGCCGCCAGCGTCCGATGCTGCCTTCGGCCTGATTCCCCTCGGCCTAATTGCCGTGGGCCTCGCACTGATCCTGCTCTTTGGAATGCTGGCCGTACGCAGCTTCCACCCTGCCCCGGCCCGGCCCGCACCCGTACTCATTACCCCCTGCCGTCCCGATCTACCCAGCGACCGGTGCAACTGACAGGTAATCAACAAGTGGTTGAAACCACTTGCTTTGCCTATTTCGCTAACCCGTCTTATCGCCCGAAGATTTATCACTCTGCGCCGCATACTTTTCCAGGTCCTCGGTCCGCAGGGCGGGCAAGTCGAACTGTTGATACACATCTTTGACGGCGTTCGTGATGATCTCTTCCGCACAGGCCGTTTTGCTGCGTCCCAGCTTCTGGGCTAGGCGGTGCAGCATGACATGTGTTGAAATTGGTACGCGAAGCGAAAGATTGCGGTCTGGAATATCGGTCACGACCGTCTCCCCATCCTCGTGCATCGCCAAATGAAAGGACTCATGTTCAATCCAATTCTGCAGCCGACTCTCATGTGAGCCGTGCCCGTCTTTATTTGCGCTCATAGACTTACTTTTCGTGTTAGCTTTCCAAAAAAATCGTTAGTGATAGACCAAGCGGGAATTAAACCGCGACATTTGGCATTGTGAGTATTATAACACGGCAAGCACAAAATTGTGCCCCCACGTTTTCCTGCAACCATCTTGACTTTGTAATAAAATGCAGGTATAGTGTTCTAACTAAAACTTTAGATTGCTAAATCCCATGCTTCGACGTCGTATCGGATTCACTCTGATCGAGCTTCTCGTGGTCATCGCTATTATAGCGATTCTCGCCGCGATCCTTTTCCCTGTTTTCCAAAGCGTCCGCGAAAATGCCCGCCGCACCGCCTGCATCTCAAACATGAAGCAGATTGTGCTCGCAGCCCACATGTACATGGACGATTCTGATGGGGCATTGTACCACCATCACGAAGACTATGTCCTTGATGATGGAACACAGGTTCATACTCTTCCCACCGATATCAGCGGCTGCGTGGGCGGCGGCAACGGCAACAGCAGTGCTGAGAAGCCCTGGGCAATCTTTTTCCAGTCTTATCTCAAGAACCGGAACGTCATCTATTGCCCGGATGATCCGGAAACACACTCCAAAGTTCAGTCCAGTAACCTGCAGGATTACAATGGCGGCATCTCAGTAATTGGCCAGGAGTGTTCCGCTGCGCCAAACGGTGAGCAGTGCCGAGCCGAAGCGGATCACACCGCAATGTGGAGCTATCTGCTGAACTCCATCTTCACGCACAAGTCTTGCCGCTATGCAAAAGAAGGCGTGCTGAATGGCTATGCCACGGAGGCTGCGATCGGCACACTGCCGGATGACAACCTGATTATGTTCTCTGAGCGTAATTCCGCTCTGCTGGACAGCAGCGATCCCGCTGACGCATTGGCGTATATCCCGCAGGACGACTATGACACCTGGCCCGGCGAGGCCGATCTCGTGCAATCAGGTCTTCCCGGCCAGTTTGCTAATCAAGGCTGGATTGCCTACAACCGGCATCGAGGCGGTGCAGACTATGCATTTTACGACGGCCACGTGAAATGGATGCATTGGAGCCAGGCGCGTGGTTTCCAGTACCCTGACCATGTCGTCCGTATGCCGCTCGCGAACTCACCTTCCTAGGGAATTCGCCTGCTTAGAAATAAATTAAACAACTTATGGCACTGAAAACACGGGCATACTGGCTTATCGCCTTGCTGGTGGCCGGAAACATCATCGCGTGGCTCATCACCTGGAGCGCGTCACACACTTACGCTCTGCTCCTCTCGACCGGAGTTCTGGCCTACGGCTTTGGCTTGCGGCATGCGGTCGATGCAGATCATATCTCTGCGATTGACAACACAACCCGTAAGCTCATGCAGCAGGGGAAGAAGCCGTTGGGAGTCGGCTTCTTCTTCTCGCTGGGCCACTCCACCATCGTCATCTCTTTGTGTGCCGCCCTAGCCCTGTCCACCGCCTACGTCCAGCGGCACAT
>JANXNV010000283.1 GCA_025353925.1 Armatimonadota bacterium | reverse complement strand
CCCATTGCCTCGGGCTGCCGTGCGAGAATCGCCGCAGCGAGGTGACACCCAACGTAAAAGCCGAACCAAGTACCCCAAGCCAAAGGATGAGACCAGGCAGTCCCATCTCCACCCCAATTTGTAGGTAGGAGTTATGTGCCTCGTCAGTGATCGTTGGCCCTAGAGCCTGAACTGTGTCTGCGCCTTGTCCAAGCCCTGTGAACTCATATTGACGGAGCGGATAACTGCCAATCCCCCACCCACCCCAAGGCTTTTGCCGCAGCATCTTTGCGGCTCCTGTCCAGGCCGCAAAGCGCCACGCCACAGAGATTTCTTTGCCTTGCGGCACCGTAGTCGAAAGCGTTCGCAGACGCTCCCCCATCTGCCCAGTCTGCGGCAGAGCAATTATCAAATAGAGTAAGCCGCTTAAAACGAGCAGACATGCGAGAATATCCTGGATCTTTTGTCCGCGCCTCTCTGCTCCCGAACTGCGTTCGCGCGGCTGCCACGGGCGCACAAAAAGGGTCAATCCCCCGAATACCAGCAAAGACAGGCCAAAACCGATCCAGGCAGATCTAGTCTCCGATAGCCCTAGTGCGGCCGTCCCGCAGAGCAGTGCCATCTGAGCAGGCAGCCGCCGTGCTAAG
Source organism: Armatimonadota bacterium (assembly GCA_025353925.1). Classification (GTDB taxonomy): domain Bacteria; phylum Armatimonadota; class Armatimonadia; order Armatimonadales; family Capsulimonadaceae; genus JANXMY01. The sequence goes on along the minus strand of JANXNV010000283.1, from coordinate 2,118 downwards.
GGCACCGGTGACAGGCTGATTGCCAGCATGATCGGCAGCAGCACTGTAAAGACAGCCCCATACAGCGTATGGTCGTTGTACAGGCCGACTGCCAGCGGCATTTTATTTGCCCCGTAAAGGGCAAAGCCGGTCAGCGAAATCAGCAAAGTCGCCCCAATGAGCGCGTTCAGTACAAGTTCATAGGATAGGTGCTCACGTGCCTCTGCCGCCACCGTGACTGCGATTGCGACGCCTGCCGCCAGAAGCAGAATGCCTTGGATGGCGAAGGCTTTTGTCGGCGACAGGATGGCTGAAAGGCTTCCCCACATCAGAAACGCAATCAGAGCACGCAGCGGCCATACTTTTCCTGCCTCACCCCATTGTTTTCGATGCTGTCGATTCCAGGGCTGCACGACCGCCGCTGCGAGAACCAGTACGGCCCCCACCTCGAAAGCGGCTGTTCGGCAGCCATGCCAGCGAAGATTCTCAAGTGGCGCGGCAATCAATGGTATCACCAGAGTAAGAACACCGATGAGAATTAGGGCAAATGGCCTCCTCAGATCATTGCCCGCCCGAAGTCGACAGAGTCAGAGGCGGCATCGACACATTTCCCTGGCGCGGCGGGGCGAGCGAAAAGCTATCGGGTGCGTTTTTGTCTTGGCTGTAGATCTCCTCATGCTGGTGCAGTGCCGCTTCGAGTAAGCTCAGCATGCGGCTGTTGAAGACGGCAACATCGAAACGGGCCGCATGAGCACGCAAGGCGGCTGGCGAAAACGAGATCTCGGAGACCTGAGTCAGGGCCGATGCCAGCGATTCGGGGGTCTGAGCACGGAACAGGACACCCGTGTGGCCGTCGACCACTGTCTCCAGAGCACCGCCGCGGGCGTAGGCCACCACCGGGCGGCCGCTGGCCATGCACTCGATGGGAGTCAAGCCAAAGTCCTCTTCGCCGGGAAAGATCAACGCCCGGCAGCGGGCATATTCCGCCGCCACTTCATGGTCAGGCAGGCGGCCCAGAAACTGAATCGTCGGCCCAGAGCGTCGCCGCAGACCGCCCAGATCGGAACCGCTGCCGATGACCCTCAGGGGAACACCCAGCCGGCTGCAGGCATCGACTGCCAGGTCGATCCGCTTATAGCCGACCAACCGGGAGACGACCAAAAAGTGATCGCCGACCTGATCCGGGCTGACCGGCGCGTATTTGGCCGTATCCACCGGCGGCGGGATGATGGCGGCGACTTCCCGGCGGTAATACTTGCGGATACGCCGAGCGACATTGATGGAGTTGGCGATAAAATAGTCCGGGCGCTGGCCGCTTTCAACATCCCAGGAGCGCAGGCGGCTCAGCATTCCGCGCAGGAGCGGGTACAGAACCCGCCCGCGACGGCTCTGCGAAAGATATTCCTGCTGACGCCACGCAAAGCGAGAGGGCGTGTGGCAGTAACAGACATGGCAGGTGGCGGGGGGAGTGATCACTCCCTTGGCGAAGCTGCTGGAGCTGCTGAGGACCAGATCAAAGTCCTGAAAATCAAACTCTTCAAATGCCGCCGGGTAAAACGGCAGTGCCAGCTTATGGACGCTGTTGGAGGAGAAGGGCCACCGCTGTAGAAATGACGTACGGATGTCGATCCCCCGGAAGTACGGCAGAGTCTCTTCGGCATCGTAGACGGATGTATAGAACGGCGCAGACGGAAACAGGGCATGAAGCGCGGAGGCGACACGCTCCGCTCCACCGGACTGCGTGAGATAATCGTGAACGATTGCGGTTTTCGTACGCGGGCTCATAAAGGATCCTTGTGTCCGAAAAACTTGTTCTGCAATTTTGTAATTGCGTCATACCCCTCTATTGTGCTGGGCGGTTCTTAAGTAACCTTGCCTCATTGCCTGCTCAACACTGTTAGTGCAATTATCATGCCAATGCTCGGAATATCAGCAGATTATCATAAAAAATATCAAAAATGCACCTGGAAGCAGACGTACCTTATCATCCCCTCTATTATATCTTGGAATTCGGGTGTGATAGAGTGTCTTAAAACAGTCTTTTTGCGAAGTTTGTTTTTTAGAAAGAAGGTGTATTGACAGAAGGGGTGCGCCGCAGGAAGTTCTTCAAAGCAGCACGGAGATGTGGATCCTGCGGGG
>JANXNV010000268.1 GCA_025353925.1 Armatimonadota bacterium | reverse complement strand
CATGGAGCTGGCAGGAACATTGTATCGGTCCATTAAAATCGTGACCGCCGCCTCGGTAGTTGACAAAACGGATGGAATTCTGGGTGGGAATATCCTGAACGACTCGGTCGTCACGCTGGACTTTGAGAAGCGGACTGCGCTCCTGACAACGGGTTCGAATGCACAGGCTCCCGGCCCGCTGCCCGGCGATAAGAGCATTAGCCTGCCGTTTCACTACTATCACGGCTGCCTTTACATTCAAGTCGCCGTCAATGAGCGGCCCTTGTGGGCCTTGCTGGATACCGGTGCATTTCGCTCTACCCTTTCCCTGCGCCTGGCACGGGAGCAGCTCAAAGGACTGCCAAAGGAGGATGTCCAAAGTGGCACCTACGAAGGCAAACGCGGGGTTGGAAACAGCGACGCCAAAATGCAGTACATCGTTTCGCGCTACGAGTCGCAGATCCGGCTCAGCACGAACCCGCCCGTCTATATCCCCATCGACACCGCAGGGACTTCCGACCTGGATAAGCAGATAAGTCCGTCTGCACAGGCGGACTTCGAAATTGGCCTTTGGATGGGTATGTCCAGCTTTACTTATGCACGACGGATCACCTTCGATTACCCGCGCAGCAAGCTGACATTCGAGTATAAAGACCCGGATGTCCCCGCTCCAGCGAAACTCATTTCCAAGTGACTCCACTCATTCAGTGCGTTCCGAACTTCAGCGAGGGCCTTGACCCTGCCGTGATCGCAGCCATCGTCGATGCCGTCCGGCAGACCGCAGGAGTGCGGCTGGCGGATTGGAGCGCGGACGCCGATCATCACCGCCTAGTCGTGACATTCATCGGCCCCCCGGAGCCGGTCCGAAACGCCGCCCTGGCTGCTGCCGAGGCCGCCATCCGTCTGATCGATCTGCGGCGTCATCGCGGCGTCCACCCGCGTCACGGGGCTTTGGATGTGCTGCCGTTTGTACCCCTTGCCGATATTTCGCTGGAAGAATGCACGGCTCTAGCCCGTGAAGTCGCTCGGGAGCTGGCGGAATGTCACGCCTTGCCGGTTTTCCTCTACGAAGCCGCAGCAGACGAGAGACATACGCTGCCATTTGTCAGAAAAAACATCTTCGCCTCTTTAGCCCCCGATTTCGGCCCTCTGACACCCCACCCGACTGCCGGAGCCGCGATTGTCGGCGCACGCCTTCCATTGATCGCCTATAATATTAATCTCGCATCCTCCGATATTCGACCGGCGCGTGTTATCGCCCACGAACTGCGCACTCTCCCGCACCTGCCCGGCATCCGAGCTTTGGGCCTCGCACTTCCCTCACGCGGTCTGACCCAGGTATCGATGAATATCACGCGCCCCGCCCAAACGCCTCTAATGGCACTCTTGGAGCATGTCTCGCGCCGCGCCGCTGAGTTAGGAACTGCTGTGGTCGAGAGCGAAGTGATCGGGGCTTTGCCCGGCCCGTCGAGCTTTGGCGTGATCCGGGATGCCCTGAAATCAACTGGCCTGAAGCCCGGCCAAATCCTCCTGGAGAGTTGGCCGCCCGAGTAATTCCTTTCCCTGGTAGATATATTGGTTGACAGTTAGGCGTGTTTGTGCTAAGATGGGCAAGTTCTACCCAATCTATCAGTTCTACTGTTATCACAAAGGATGGACGACATGAACTCCTCCCCGCTCCGGCACTCCCTCGGCGGCACCTTGGCCGGGCTTGCACTGCTGACTTTCGGCACCCCGGCGACGGCGCAAATCGCGAATGGCGGTTTTGAAACAAACTATGCTTCCTGGACCACGACGGGCAGCGCATTGATTGCGACATCGGCTTTTGGCGACAACCCAACACAGGGGAACAAACAGGCGCTTCTCTCTAATGACTCAACCGCGGGCGATTACGGAAGCGGCTCCAAAAGCGCATCCGCGTTGGAAACCGCGCTGAGTATCAATGCCGGAGCACTGTCCGGGCTGGGCAATGGAACCGCCAACAACGGCTCGGGAATTGCGCAGTCGTTCACCATCCTCACGCCCCAAAGCATGCATCTTAGCTTCAGCTATGACTTTCTGACTTCGGAAGACCCAAGCTTTCCCCCGTTCAATCCCGATTTCGCGTTCGTCTCAATCTCCAGCACGTCAGTGCCGGCCGCACGCAGCGTGACCCGGTTCGCCCAGGTCAGCGATGCAACGTTGTCTGAAACTTTATCCCCTGGTCCGCCCTCACCCACGGCAGGAGATTTCTTGACAGAAACAGGATACCATACGTTCCTTTTCCAGAAAACACTGCTGGCAGGCACCTACTCGCTGGGCTTTGGCGTGGTCAACGCCAACACCGGCGACATTGGATCCGCACTTCTGCTCGACAATGTCCAGGCGCAGCTCGTTCCGGTGCCTGAAATGGGAACCAGCCTATCTCTTGTCCTGCTCTGTGGACTAGGGCTGCTTTCGTGTGTGAAACGACGGATTTGCCCTGGAGCGTAATGACGAATGTCCGGACTAGAATTGCTCACCCTGGAAAGCTTTACACCGCTGGTCGGAACGGAATTTCTTCTCACGACAAGCGATTTTCCTATGGTTTTGACGCTCAAGGAAGCGGCACCATCCGGACCAAACAGTGTCAAAGGCCGCCCCTTCAGCCTTCTATTTCACGGCTCGGCACTGCCCGCCCTGCCACAGGGCACCTATAGCCTTACACATATAAATCTGGGCCGGACAGACATCTTTCTAGTGCCAATTAGCAGTACCAGCGAGCAGCGTGTTTACGAAGCAATTTTTGCTTAGCCCAACGCAGGAGACCCTGCCAGCCTGAAAGGATACTCAAGTGTCGACACCTTTTTTAGCGGAAGTCAAGATTGTCTCGTTTAATTTTCCCCCTAAAGGATACGCATTTTGCAATGGGCAAACTCTGCCGATCAGTCAGAATCAGGCATTGTTTTCACTCCTGGGCACGACCTATGGCGGAAATGGGCAAACGACCTTTGCTTTGCCCAACCTGCAGGGCCGCACCCCGATTCATGCGGGAAACGGATTTACACAAGGAGAACGAGCAGGGGAAGAGAATCACACCCTCAGCAGCAGCGAATTGCCTTCACATAGCCATGCGCTTCGTGTCGTCGGCGGAGGCGGCAATACCGCTATTCCCGGCGGTAATTTGCTGGCGACCGCCCCACTAGGCCTCGGCAATGTCTACGGTCCGGCGGTCTCCCTGACACCCATGGCTTCCGAGGCAATTTCCGCCGCCGGCGGAAACCAGCCGCACACGAATCTACAGCCGTATCTCGCGGTCAACTTTGTCATCGCATTGCAGGGAATTTTCCCTGCTAGAGATTAGGAGACTCCTATGGCACAACCATATGTCGGCGAGATCCGGATGGCCGGCTTTAACTTCGCCCCGCAGGGCTGGGCATTTTGCAATGGTCAAATCCTGGCGATTTCGGAGTTTGACACACTTTTCAATCTGATCGGCACCACGTATGGCGGTGACGGTCAGACGACTTTCGCTCTGCCTGATCTGCAGGGCCGTCTCCCGATCCACCAGGGGCAGAGCGGCGGGACATCAAACTATGTGATCGGTGAGAGAAGTGGGACAGAGTATGTCATACTGACACTGAACCAGATGCCTGCCCACGTACATACTCTGACCGGCAGTACGGATGCCGCAGCGAGCCGCAGCCCCATCGGCACCGTACCTGCACATTCCACGCGGGCGATCTACGGCACTGGTACGGGGAACGCAATGGCTCCAACAGCCCTCGCTGCTGCGGGCGACAGTCAGCCTCACGCGAATATGCAGCCTTTTGTTTGTTTGAATTTTATCATTTCGCTGTTTGGGGTCTTCCCCTCACAGAATTAAGGAGACAGGATGGCAGAAGCATTCGTCGGTGAAATACGTATTGTCGGCTTTAACTTCCCGCCCAAAGGCTGGGCGGCTTGCAATGGTCAGTTAATCCCAATTTCGCAAAACACGGCCCTTTTTTCTCTCCTGGGCACTCAGTTCGGCGGCAACGGCACGACCAACTTTGCTCTGCCAAATTTACAGGGCAGTTCAGCACTCGGTCAGGGGCAGGGAGCGGGATTGACGGATTATACGGTCGGGGAAATTGGGGGGTCTTCTGCCGTCGTGCTGAACTCGAGTCAGATTCCGACACACACACACCCGCTGAACGGGCTGAATGCAGCGGCGACTACCAGTATCCCGACGGGGTCTGTTACGGCCGAGGCGGCGGCGAATCCACGGTTTACCAGCCTGTATTCTACGACAGCTGCATCGGGGACAGCTGCCCCCGCCGCCGTCTCAGCCACGGGGAGTGGTACGGCACACAATAATATGCAGCCCTACCTGACAATGAATTTTGTCATCGCTTTGCAGGGAATCTTCCCACCTCGGAATTGATTGCTCTCATTTGCTTTGAAGAAATGGATACCCACATGATTGAAGTAAAACCCGATTTAATTCCCCGGCGAGAGTTTTTACGCAGTGCCGCCGTCGTCGCAGGTACGCTGACACTCGGTCTCGAAGTAGGATCGGCGCAGGCGGCGGCATATCCCGCTGCGGCATGTCCCGCCGCGCCAGCTCTTTCGGCAGCCTACTGGAACGGTCAGCGGCTGATCGATGCCCGGCACCTGGCTACCGGCGATCCCGCTCTTGCCCACTCCGGGGCGTGCATCAAAGTGCTGAACCACCGAGGCGGCACTGAATTCCAGGCACTCAATGCTCACTTTCCAGTCCTGCTCGACGGGTCGGAGCAGTACGCCCCATTCCACGCGTGGACGGGAAACCCGGAGCATCCTATTGGTGCAAGCTTCACACTCCCGGTCGAGTCGGGCATCGGGATCCTGCTCTCCGCACTGCATGGCGGCACGGAAACTTTCTGTCGCCTGCACTCCGGCAGCTCGCTGGACCAACCAAAGCTGCGTACCGGTTTGTATGTCCTGGCCATCGGGCAGCCGCACTGGAACCTTTGTCATTTCGATCCTCACGGACTCCAGTCTTGCAGCGGCCCGCTTTCGCGGCGCACTCTTGGCGGCTTGCAGGCAGCAGAATTCGGCTACCGCCTAATTTCGATCGAAGCGGTATGACAACTACCGGACCGTTGACTCGGCGTCCAATCTCAGAGTTGGACATGCCCTTTCTGCTCAGTTTGTACGCCGAAACCCGTGCCCAGGAAATGGTGAGCGTCGGCTGGTCATCTGAGCAGCAATGGGATTTTGTCCGGCAGCAGTTCACCGCTCAGCATACCGATTATCAGGCCCGGTATCCAAAAGCTGCTTACGATCTGCTCCTGCTGGGCGATACGCCGATCGGACGCCTCTACGTTGATCGGCGGACTGATGAAATCTCAATACTCGATATTACTCTCCTCCCCGAGTATCGGGGGCAGGGCCACGGCACAATCCTGCTTCAGGAGCTGATCAAGGAAGCCGCGTCCCTCACCCTTCCCATTCGACTTCATGTGGAGCCGCATAACCCCGCTCGTCGCCTCTACACCCGGCTCGGCTTCATCCCCCTTACCGATAACGGTATATATGTCTATATGGAGCATACACCGACTTCGGCTTTTCTTTGAGTATAAACAGTTCTCCTACTATTTGTTATACTAAAGCAGGAGAATAATATGCCTACCGTCAAAACAGCAATTTCAGTGGAACAAGATTTGATGGCAAAAGTTCAGGAGCTTGCCTGCACGATGAACATCTCGCGCAGCCGAGTGTTTGCACTCGCTGCCGAGGATTTTGTGCGCCGCCAGGAAAACCGAAAATTACTGGAGAAAATTGACGCCGCTTACGAGGGAGAACCAGACCCCGAGGATCAAATCCGGCTGAAAGCGTCCCAACGCTCCTTCCGTAAGTTAGTTGAGGGAGAATGGTAATTCGTCAAGGCGAGATTTACTGGGTAGAGCTGGATGAACCGACCGGCTCCGAGCCTGGATACAGCCACCCCCATGTCATTGTCCAAAACAATGTCTTTAATTCCAGCCGAATGCGGACAGTAATACTGTGCCCGCTGACATCAAATCTGAGACGAGGGCAAGCCCCCGGCAATGTTGCTCTCAATCCAGGGGAAGCAGGCTTGACGAAACCAAGCATTGTGATAGTTTCTCAGGTCTTGACCCTGAATCAACCCCAGCTTGGTGATTACATCGGCACTCTCACAAAAAGCCGCGTCGAGCAAATACTCGATGGATTGCGCCTGCTCACGGAGCCACGTAATCTCGAATAAGTTAAGCCAAAATCTTCTCTCACTGAACCACCGCACGCAATTTCGCACTGTACGGAGATACCTTTGCCCCGTGCTGCTTCAGAAACTGAACTATACTTTTATTCTCACCCGCAAAATCCAGGCTATTTTGTCCTTGAACTTCATAATTGACATCTGCTCCATGAGCCAACAAAAGCTCAACTAACTTCAGCTTAATATCTTCCTGGGTTTCCCGCGAGTAAAGTGCTGTCATCAATGGGGAGTAGATTGTGGCTCTTCCTATCAGATTGACATCAGCCCCATGTGCAAGCAGTAGTTCGGTGATAGGCAGGCTGCCTATTTCAATACTCTTTTTCAAGGCGGTCTGTTGATATGAACCAAACCCGTTATATGAACTAAACCTGATATCAGGCATTGAATTCGGATTGGCTCCGGCACTCAAAAGGAGCCGAGTAGCTTGAATATCGCCTTTTCCAACCGCATAGCAAAGCAGATTGCTTTTATCTTTTACGGATTTAAGGGAAGCATGATGGAGTAAAAGTAACGTCAGCAGCGAGTGATTATTGTGACTTAGGGCATATTCCAGCGGTGTCGTGATTCCGCTCCCGGCAGAGCTGACATTCGCTCCGGCTTCGATGAGAAACGCAGGGATTGCGGTATCGTCTGCTCCCAAACAGGCGGCCGCCAAAGGTGACTCTTGCCGGATAAAGAGACTGGGATTTGCTTTGGCCGTAAGCAGTGCCCGAACCATAACAGGCGAACGGTCACGGACCGCCATCAGCAGTGGAGTAATCCCACCTCTGTTTGCAACATTTGGATCGGCACCTAATTTTAGGAGCATCTGGACAACGCGAGAGTTATCAGAGTTCGAGCAAGCATAGTGAAGAGGTGTTTGACATTGACCATCACGAGAATTCGGATCGGTGCCTTTAGACAAGAGAATACGGACTGCATGGAAAGCATTCCAGAGAGCGGCGATATGGAGGGCGGATATTCCAGTGGGCGTTTTGTAGTTCTGTATATTAGGGCAGACCTTCATTAGGTGCTCTAAGATCGTGACATTGTCTGTTGCGGCAGCACAAAAAAATTCAGTCTCTGTATCTTTCTTGACCTTGTGCCGCAGCAAAATGTCTCGGCTTACTGAATCGCGTTTTATCAGTGCAGATGTTAACAAGCTCACCCCGAATTGGTCTGGTTTGTCTGAGATTGCCCCTCTCTGCAAAAGCAAAGATAGTGCAAAGGGTGCAGCGTCCTGAGAAGATGATTTGTAAGAGGAAACAGATGGGTAATCATTGCCACTTAAAAGCTTGAAGTCAGGGAAAGGCACTGTTAAATGTACAGGTAAATTCCCAAAATGGTCCAGAGCGTTTATATCTGCCCCAGCATCAAGGAGTACGCGTATAGTTGATAAATTGTATCTTGATGCAGCAATATGTAGAGGTGTTTCACCCCGGTTATTCCGCTGGTCTAGTTTCGCCCCGCGATGCAGAAGTAATGAGACTACCTCGCAACTGCCAGCAAAGGCTGTCTTATGCAGTGGCGTATCGCCTTCATCATTTTGTGCATTGACGTTAGCCCCTTTATTTAGTAACAGTTCCGTCAACTTTATATTGAGTCTGGGAAAATGGAGGGCGGTGTTTCCATAATCATCTCGAGCAAAAACATCCGCCCCACTCTCAAGAAGCAGCGTCGATACCCTGTATTGTAAGTCCGCACTCAGCCAGCCGTGTAGGGTATCAACCTGGACAATAGTTTGCAGGGGGGGCACGCCGTATCCGCTTGGGAAATTGACCGTGTCATATTTGAGCAGTATTTTTATGACCTGAATCTTCTTCTCAGCAGTCTCAGCACTGACGGTACCTAAAAAAGAATTCGACTCGAAATTTATTGCATCGAGTAGTGGTGTCCCGTCGCTAAATTGGGATCGAGTTCTCGCTAGAAGGGGGTTCGATTTCAAGAGAGCAGAGACGGCTGCCGGGTCACTCGAAGAGATCGCTTCGGTAAGTTGCTGCTCTGGAGGCATTGAAGTGGAATTTCTTACTGAGAACTGCGCGAGCAGTGACGCCGGGCAAAGTAGGAAAAGAATGACGACGAAAGTCGATTTATGGCATTTGTTCATTTTTGGGTGGCCTTCGATAATTCATTCACCACTTGTGAGGATAGTTCCTTTCCGCGTTGCAGCAAGAAAAAAGGGGCGCGGCAATTGCCGCGCCCCTCCTCGTTATCTATCAACGAACCAATTTAGTAATCGTCGTCGTGGTCGCCGCCGCCGCTGTAGGGCTTGCTCTTTTCCTTCTTCTCGACAATCAGCGAGTTGGTGGAAAGGATCATGCCGGCGATGGAGGACGCGTTCTGCAAAGCGGAGCGGGTGACTTTCACCGGGTCCACGATACCGGCCGCGATTAGGTCCACGTACTCTTCAGTCAGGGCGTTCAGGCCGTGACCTTGGGGCAGAGACTTGACCATCTGCACGACGACGGAGCCTTCGAGGCCTGCGTTGTGGGCAATCTGGCGCAGCGGCTCTTCGAGGGCGCGGCGGACGATGTTGACGCCAACTTTCTCGTCGCCTTCGAGCTTCAGGTTGTCGAGGATCGGGATGATCGAAATCAGGGTCGCGCCGCCGCCGGCAACAATGCCCTCTTCGACTGCCGCACGGGTGGCGGACAGTGCATCCTCAAAGCGATGCTTCTTCTCTTTCAGCTCGGTCTCGGTGGCCGCGCCGACCTGGATGACAGCAACGCCGCCGGCCAGCTTGGCAAGGCGCTCCTGCAGCTTCTCTTTGTCGTAGGAGCTGTCCGTGTTGTCGATCTGGCGGCGGATCTGCTCGATCCGGCCCTTGACGGCGTCGGCGGTACCGCCGCCTTCGACCACGGTGGTGTCATCTTTGGTGATGATGATCTTCTTGGCAGTCCCGAGGTCGGTCAGCTCCACGCCGTCGAGCTTGATGCCAAGATCTTCGGTCAGGAAGCGGCCGCCGGTCAGGACACCGATGTCTTCCATCATAGCCTTGCGGCGATCGCCGAACCCAGGTGCCTTGACTGCAACCACATTCAGGATGCCGCGCAGCTTGTTGACCACCAGGGTGGCGAGGGCTTCTCCGTCCACATCCTCAGCGATGATCAGCAGCGGGCGGCGGGACTGGGAGACTTTTTCCAGCAGCGGGATCAGGTCCTGAGCACTCGACAGCTTCTTCTCAAAGAGAAGAATGGCCGGGTTCTCCAGGGTCGCTTCCTGCCGCTCGGGGTCGGTCACAAAGTAGGGGGAGATAAAGCCCTTGTCGAACTGCAGGCCTTCTACCACTTCGAGGGTGGTGTCGGTGCCCTTGCTCTCTTCGACCGTGATCACGCCGTCTTTGCCGACTTTGTCCAGGGCTTCAGCAATTAGGTTGCCGATCTCGGTGTCGTTGCCGGAGATGGACGCCACCTGAGCGATGGAAGCCTTGTCGGTGACATCGATCTTGCGGGTCTTCAGCTCCGCAACCGCCGCTTCGACCGCCAGCTCAATGCCGCGACGCAGGGCGATGGGGTTGCCACCGGCGGCGACGTAGCGCAGACCTTCATTGACAATCGCCTGGGCCAGCACGGTGGCGGTGGTGGTTCCGTCACCGGCAACATCGTTGGTCTTCGAGGCGACTTCGCGGACAAGCTGTGCACCCATGTTCTCGTACGGGTCATCAAGCTCGATCTCTTTAGCCACAGTCACGCCATCTTTGGTGATGGTCGGGCTGCCCCATTTTTTGTCCAGGACCACGTTGCGGCCCTTCGGTCCCAGGGTCACTTTGACGGCGTTGGCGACGGCATTCGCACCGCGCTCGAGCGCACGCCGGGCTTCTTCATCAAACAGCAATGTTTTAGCTGCCATAGTATTCAATCTCCTTGTGAGTTCGTGTTAGCTCTTGATCGCGTAAATCTGATCTTCATCCAGGATCATCAGTTCCTGGCCGTCCAGCTTCAGCTCGGTGCCGCCGTACTTCGAATAGATGACCTTGTCGCCCACGGCGACGGTCAGGACTGAGCGTGAGCCGTCGTCAAGAATTCGGCCGGGGCCGACGGCGAGGACTTCGCCTTCCTGGGGCTTCTGTTTCGCAGAATCGGGAAGAAAGATGCCGCCGCTCGTCTGAGTCTCCGCATCGCTGGGTTTGACCAGCACTTTGTCCGACAGGGGCCGGAAGTTGACTGCCATGGTGAAATTGCCTCCTCGTCACATTTCGTCGTGTTTTTCGCGTCTCTATTTATTTGGCACTCGGGCGTCCCGAGTGCTAAAACCGTGTCTATTCTACTCATTTGCGCGGATTTTGTCAAGGCATGCGAATGGAATTCGTGCAGATGGGGTACGAACAACTCAGGAAGAAATCGTAAGTATGCGTTTTGGATTTGCCGTAAAAGTGATCGGCCACGGCGGGAATTTAGCCACGATTGAAGCGGAGGCAGGAATGCCTTCAAATGACGCACGGCGGTGGCAGAGCGAGCCGCATGTGCGGCAGAGCATTGCCTACCTCCGCGAGATATTCCACTGCCTTCATAAAACCGACATCCATATGTACCGGATGTCATCGGATATCGCCCCATATTTGACCCACCCGGACATGCCGCAGTTCCACAGGCAGCTTGAAGAAGCACAGGACGAGCTGGCAGATCTTGGCATACTGGCACGAAGCTACGACATACGCCTGAGTCTGCACCCCTCGCAATATATTCTGCTGAACGCGCTTGACGAAACAGTCACCCGTAAAAGTATCAACGATTTGAATGCTCAGGCCCGGATTTTAGAGGCGATGGGCTGCGGACCCGAAGCCGTGGTGGTGACGCATGTCGGCGGAGTGTATGGAGACCGTGCCGGAAGCATTTCCCGCTTCATCCAGCGGTATCAAAGCCTGCCGGAGGCGACTAAAGCCCGCCTGGTGGTCGAAAATGACGACGTTTCTTATCCAATGACAGACACCTTGCGCATCCACGAGGCGACCGGGTGCCCTTTGGTGTTCGATAACCTGCATCACTTCTGCCTCAATCCGGAGGGATTGCCCATGCAGGAGGCACTCATGCAGGCACTTGCGACTTGGCCCACGGAGGTGACCCCAAAAATCCACTACTCCTCGCCTTCAACCGATTTCAACACCAAGACTGAGAAAGAAAAAAGTGCCGCTGGCCGCGAGCGCAGCGTGACAAAGCTGCACTCGCCGCTCTTGAAGGCACATGCGGACTTTATCAATCCACTTGAGTTCGTCTTATTTTGGGAAGCCGTCGGCGCAAACTCGCTCCGTCCCTTCGATATTATGCTGGAAGCTAAAGCCAAAGATGTCGCGCTGCTGCGTCTGCGGCGCGAACTAGAACGTCAGCAAGAGAGCCGTTTTCGCTTCGCCGCATCTGTAAAAAAGAGTGAAGACGAAAAAGTTACAGATGCCAACGAATTGGGCCATAATATGATATAATAGGAAGGCATGACGCGCACACGAAGCCTCCAATTCAGCATCGCGCATTTTTCGCACATCATTCCGCCGGTGCCCGTCGTTATTACCCGGGCGGGATCATCGGCCATACAACCGGGAGGTGGACTTTATGAGTAATATGCGGACCTCGATTAAGTGCAACTGCGGCCAGCGCATTATCGCGAAGGACGTTATGCAGCACGGTTACTACCTGCGCCTCTTCGGTCCGAGTTTCGTTTACGTCAAATTCCGCTGCTCGCGGTGTAAGAAGCTCGGCGAACAGTTCATCAAACAGGAAGAGTGGGAAGACGGTATTCTAAAGGACAAGACCATCGAATTGTCACATGACGAGAAAGAGCAGTTCTCCACGCAGGGGGCGATCAGCATCAATGAAGTCATTGACTTTCATTTCGAGCTGGAACAGATGTCGGATTTGAAGTCACTGGAACCACTTGTGCCGGCGAAAAAGCAAAAATCCCGCTCCACACCTCATTCGTGAGGTAATAGCAAGTCCTTACCCGCCGGAGCTGGCCGTCCCGCTCCGGCTTTTTCATGACTGGAGAATTGATATGGCTGAGCTTTTGACACTCGATCAGGTGTCCCGTGTTGCGTTTCTCGCACGATTAGAACTGTCGCAGGAGGAAAAGTCCAAGCTGACCACCGATCTCAACGGCATCATCGGCCAGTTTGAGCGGCTGCAGGAGCTGGACACTGAAGGTGTCCCGCCGACCTCCCACTCCCTGCCGCTGCAAAACGTGTTCCGCGAAGATGTCGTGCGACCCTCGCTGTCCCGCGAGGCGGCGACAGCTAATGCCACGGAAAAGCGCGACGGCAACTTTATTGTGCCGCAAATCATGGAAGACTGACAGCTTCTACGCCGCTTCTTCCCCGGCATACATCGCCATCGTCTCGCGCCGGAACGCTTCGTAGCGGTCGGCGGCTATCGCTGACCGGATATTAGCCATGAGCTGAGCGTAATGCGCCAGATTATGATACGTCGTCAGGCGCGAGGCCAGTATCTCATCGCACTTATACAGATGCCGGAGGTAAGCGGCCGAGTAGCGGGCGCAGACGCGGCAGGAGCAGTTCGGGTCCACCGGGCCGAAGTCTTCGGTGTATCGGCTGCCTTTGATATTGATGCGACCGCGCGTTGTGTAAAACGTTCCGTTGCGCCCCAGGCGTGTCGGAAGGACACAGTCAAACATATCGATCCCCTGCCCTACGGCATCCAGCAAGTCGCGCGGCGTTCCCACCCCCATCAGGTAGCGCGGCTTTTCCGGTGGCAGAAACGGGACGCTCCACCCAACCGCCTGCTGCATCAGCTCCGGCGGCTCGCCGACCGAAACGCCGCCGATCGCGATCCCCGGTGTGTTTTGAGATGCTACAAACTGGGCACTCTCCGCCCGGAGGTGCTCGTACACTCCCCCCTGCGCGATCCCGAAGAGGTGCTGCGGAGTGTCCTGCGCTGCGTGGTAGGCGGTGCAGCGTTCCAGCCAGCGATGCGTCCTCTCCGTGGCCTGCCGCGTCGCCTCTTCGCTGCACGGGTACGGCGGGCATTCATCAAATGCCATGATGATGTCCGCGCCAAGAGCATGCTGCACTTCGATGGATCTCTCCGGGCTGAAAAAGTGTTCCGAGCCGTCGAGATGGGACTTAAACTTGACGCCCTCCTCCGTGATCTTGCGCAGCTCTTCCAGTGAAAAGACTTGAAAGCCGCCGCTGTCGGTGAGCATGGCCCCGTCCCAGGCGATGAACTTGTGCAAGCCCCCGGCTTTTCGGATCAGTTCGTGGCCGGGCCGCAGGTAAAGGTGATAAGTGTTGCCGAGAATAAGCTGGAAGCCCAGCTCCGCGACTTCTTCCTGAGTCATCGCTTTGACGGTCCCACGGGTGCCGACGGGCATAAATACGGGTGTAGGAATAGGCTCCGCAGCATGCGGGAGGCGGAGCAGACCGCCTCGTGCCCCGGTTTCGGAGGAGCGGTGCGTGAGTGTGAAAAGGGTCATGCACCCAGTATACCCGCAGGAAAACGCCTGCTTTGTGTCGAAGAGTGCCTCATGCCCCCGGTACTACGATCCAGCCTTTCCGAATCGCTCAAATCCTCCCTGAGCAAGCCCCTCGGCGAAGGCGGCGACCTGCGGCTTACAGCGGCCCTCACGGGCAAGCATCCGGCCCAGATCGTTCAGGCCATGGATGAGCTGACAAAGCCCGAGGCCCTGGCCGTCTTTAACTGGCTGGACAATGAGCGTGCCGCCGAAGTCCTGGATGAGCTGGACCCGGAGACGGTTCGTTTTCTCACGGACAATGCCCCGCCGGGACGGATCGCGATCCTGCTCGACCACCTGCCGATGGACGATGCCGCCGAGATCGTCTCCGAAGCCGACCCCCGCCGTACGGAAAGCCTCCTCGCCGAGCTGATGACCCGTGCCCCCGATGACGCCGCCGAAGTGCGCCGCCTGCTCGCCTACCCGGAAGACAGCGTCGGGCGGCTGATGACGGATAAATTCGCCGTCGTCGATCACCGCATGCCCACCGGTCACGCGCTCGACTATGTGCGCCGCGCCGCAGACGGCCTGGAGACGATCAACGAAATCTACGTGATCGGCGATGACAAAAAGCTGCGCGGCATGGTCACTCTCCGCAGCATACTCACGGCACAGTCCAATCGACCGGTACAAGAGCTGATCGAGGGCGAGGTCGTCAGCGTCTCCCCAACTGTGGATCAGCAGGAAGCGGCTCGGATGATCTCGCGCTACGATCTTCTTACGCTGCCAGTCACGGACAGCACCGGGCATATCTTAGGCATTGTGACGATAGACGATATGATTGATGTGCTGGTCGAAGAGTTCAACGAAGATTATTTGCGAGCCGTCGGCTCCGATGCGCAGGAGCTGGAGCGAAAGTCGCCTCTTCAAATCGCCAAGCTGCGTCTGCCGTGGATCATGGCGACCCTGTTTATCGAGCTGCTGGCAGGCTTTGTCATCCGCTACTTCGACACCACGCTGACAAAGTTCATTCTTCTGGCAAGCTTTATGCCGATCATCTCGGCGATCAGCGGCAACACGGGCCTGCAGTCGGCGGCGATTATCATACGCGGCCTTTCGTCGGGTCAGGTGCAGCTCTCCCACTGGCGGCAGGCACTGGCACGTCAGATGATGACCACCGCCCTTCTGGGAACCGCCTGCGCCGTCACTCTGGGCGTAATCGGAGCGATCTGGGATAAACACTGGGCGTTCGGCCTCGTGGTGTTTCTCGGAATGTTCGCGTCGGTGAATATCGCCGGAGTGGTAGGCACCTGCGTCCCTTTAATCTCAAAACAGGCGGGCTTCGATCCCGCCCTGACTGCCGGACCATTCGAGACGGCGTTTCAAGACGTCATCGGCATCAGCATCTTTTTAAGCCTGGCATCGTTCCTGCTGCACTGGCTGCACTGACAATCCCTCGCAGATTTAAGCAGGAATTTGAAGACCAGCCACCGAACACTCTTCCATGACCAATCTGATTTTGACCCGACGCGAGATGGCCCGCTGCGCCCTGGCCGCTGCGGCTGGCACCCTGCTGGCCGCAGTCCCCGCCTCGGCACAGGTCGTCGATGCGAACCCGGCTCTGCCTCCTATCCCGACCCCCGCACCTGTCGCCCCCATTCCCCCCAGCACAGGACTCACGGAAGGCAAAATACTGATCTCTCTTGTCCCCGTCGTGGCAGGCTTCGCACTCACTGAAACGCAGGCAAAGGAAGTCGTGCTTCAGCTTCAGGATTATCCGGGTGATTTCGCCCAGGTCCGCGCGTTTGCCATCCCCGAGGATGTCAGCCCGTCGTTTGCCGCCGATGCGCCGGTTCGCAAGGAGCGTTACTCATGACTCCGAAAGCCAACACACCCGCAATTAGCGACACCGACCTGCTCTTCGGCACTCTTTCGGAGATCGGCGCGGCACTGAAGAAAAGGCAGATCTCCTCGGTTGACCTGACAACACTCTATCTGGACCGGCTGGAAGCTCTCGGGCCGAAGCTGGGAGCGTTGGCGCACCTGACACGCCCGCTGGCACTCGTGCAGGCCGCACAGGCGGACCGGGAGCGCAAATCGGGCAAAGTACGCGGGCCGCTGCACGGCATCCCATTCGGAGTGAAAGACTTGCTCGCGACTGCCCACGACCCGACAGAATGGGGCAGCCCGGCCCATGCCGGACAGGTGTTTGAGTACGACGCCGCTGTGGTCGAGCGTTTACGCGAAGCCGGGGCAGTTCTGCTGGGCAAGCTTTCCATGATTCAGCTTGCCGGGGCGGGTGGCTACCGCTTTGGCAGTGCGTCATCCACCGGACCTGGCCGGACACCCTGGAATCCGGAGCACTGGGCGGGCGGCTCGTCGTCGGGACCGGCAGCGGCAGCGGCAGCGGGGCTGGTCGGCTTTGCCATTGGTTCGGAGACCTGGGGCAGCATCGTCTGCCCCTCTTCATTCTGCGGCGTGTCCGGCCTGCGGCCCACCTTTGGCCGCGTCAGCCGGTACGGAGCGATGTCCCTCGCGACGACCATGGATAAGCTCGGCCCCATGGCACGCTCGGCGGAGGACTGCGGCACGATTTTAGAGATCATCTCGGGGGAGGACCCGCGCGATACGACCACGTCTGAGGCCAGCCGCTACCGGCGTGGGAAGCTGCGCGGGATCAAGGGGATGCGGATCGGAATCATCCGGCCCGAATACCGCAAAGGCGATAAAAACCACAATGCCCAGCCTGAAACGGAGACGGCTTTCGAAGGTGCATTGGGCGTTTTAACCGGCCTTGGTGCGGTTCTCTCGGATGCCACCCTGCCCATGATTCCGATGGATCCGGCGGCCAGTTTGATTGTGAGTGTCGAAGGATCGGCGGCGTTTGAATCCGTCATCCGGGACCCGGCGCGGCTGGCAAAGCTAAAGGACGACGAACAGGAAGCCGGGCTTTTAGCGGGACTGGTCACCCCCGGCGCCGATTACCTGCGCAGCCTGCGTTTGCGCGGAATGGCGCAGCGTGCGATGGCGGATTTCTTCACCCGTTACGACGCCCTGGTCGCACCGGGTATGCTGCAGGTCGCGCCGCCACTCTCCATCAGCCTGGACGATTACTTCGCGGGCAGTGACAAGGGACTCAGTGGCATGGGTAATCTGTGCGGCCTGCCTGCGCTCTGTATGCCTATGGGCCTCGGCGCAGGGCAGCTCCCGCTTGGCCTGCAATTCGTCGGGGCGGCCTACGACGAGACGGCTCTGCTTTCCCTCGGGATCGCCTATCAGAAGCTAACCGATTGGCACCGCCGCCGCCCGCCGGGTCTGTTTGGAAGCTAGTGGTTGAAAGTTAGTCCCGGACGATCCCACAGCCTACACTTTTGACGAGCGGCATCTGTACCGGCTGACCGGCAAGCGACTGAGAAAGAGCATCGGCTAGGTAAGCACGGGTAATTCCGGGGCGGCCAGTGCGGGATTTGAACTCGAGCGAGTCGTCGGGTGCTCCCTGAAAGACAATCTTATTATCGGGATTTATTAGAAATGTCTGCGGCGTGCTGACGGCCTGGAGCGCATCCGCGACGGCATGATTTGGGTCAAGCAGCACGGGATACGGCAAATGGTGGATGGCGATATTGGCTTCCAATGCCTGCCGGTTCCCCGCCAGATCCGGGGCATTTGATTCGACGGCATAAAACTTCACTTTGTCCTTGTACTTTTCCGCCAGATGCACCAGGCTCAGCCGCTCGCAGTCCCGAACGCAGGGGCAGTCCTGACTCCAGAAGTAGACCACGCGCCACCCTTTTTGCGCGGCAATATCCACTTTTTCTCCCGTCATCGAGATCGTCGGCAATGCCACGAAATTCGCCGTAGCTTTGCTCGGTATGGGGGCGGCTTTAGCGGATGCGAGAAGTGTCGCGGCGAGCAGCAGAGCGGAAAGCGAAATCAATTTCAAAGTAGTTCTCCTGTGTCGAAACTACTTAAATTGTCGGAGAAGGTGTCCCGAAAAATCAGGGCGGGAAAGGCCCTACAGGTCCATGCGTGTCAGCGGCTTCTCCAGCAGCGTCACTTCCTTCGCCTCGCGCCGCGTCTCCTGCCCATTCAAATAGGTCACGACATACGTCACGCGCTGACGGCCCGCCTGCTCGGCAGGAGCATTCGGATGGACCGGCTCTTCTGTGGTCATCGTCTTTCGCACCCGCACAGTCAGCAGCCGCGGCATTTTGCGGACATTCAGTACATTCCCCTGCTTCAAGCGATTGATGTTAACGTTCGGATTTGCCGTGATGAGATCAGTGAGGGAGATATGGTTACGGCGGGCGATGCGTGAGCCGATGTCGCCGCGCTGGACTTTGTAAGACTTCAATGGAGGCGGTGTCCAGAAATAGGGGGCTGCTGAGGCTGCATCCTGACGGATCAAGCTTGTGTCGACCACACGCTTCTCAATGGCGATCTCTTCAACGATCTGCGGCTCCCCCTCAAGCTCGGCTGTCGGGGGCAATTTCGCCCAGTGATCTTTGACGATCCGCAGCGTATCCGTCGCCGCATCCGGGGTCGGCAGTGCGACGCTGGGATGCCCGTTGACCAGGATCACAAATGCTTTTAGGTGCAGGGTCAGGAGAACAGCAAGCTTGGATTTGACGGCGGAATCCGTTTCCTGCGGAGTGTTGGCGGCAGCCGGCAGCATAACAATGCTTTGCATCCGTTTAGCATCATCGGTGGCATAGGCTGTACCGACCTTTGCCTGCTCAGCAGCGGCAATCAAAGAGTTTGCCGTGGCGCGGTTAGCGACTGTCGCAGCCGGCTTGCCGTTGACAAAGATCGTCACCGGCTGACCCAGATGACGGACGTAGAAAAATGCCCCCGCTCCCACCAGCAGAGCCGCAGTCAGTCCGGCGGCCAGCCGCTGAAACAGGCGCAGCTGAGACGCCAGCGGGTTTGGAGAGGGCGGCGACGGCTTAGATGTGGGGATTGACATAACTAGGTTTGCCGGGGCGTTATTCTCCCGCCCCGGCATACGTGATCACCAAGGCTTTGCGCTGGCGATTTGCATCTGCAGCTGGACCTGCTTGAGTGCGGTCTGGAGCTGCGTGTCATACTGAGCATCGTAAAGTGCGTCCGGATGATCCCGGCGGTAAACGGCATCTTTGCGCAGATTGTCATCGGGAATAGTCACGACGAAATTCGGCACGATGCCTTTGTGGTTGATGTCGTTCTTTCGCGCCGTGTAGTAGTGCTGCGTCGTAATGGCGACCGCCGAGCCGTCCGGCAGACCCATAATTGTCTGCACCAGGCCTTTGCCGAAAGTCTTCTCACCGACCAGGACGCCTGATCCGGTGTCTTTGATCGCCCCCGACACGATCTCGGCGGCACTGGCACTGTCTCCGTTCACCAGCACGACCAGCGGAAATTGCTTGTGGTTGAGCTGCTGGCTGGTGTCGACGTCCAGATGCTCCATCGTCTCAGAAGTTTCGGACTTGTCTTTAATCCAAACGATCGGGCCTTTAGCAACAAAGCGGCTGGCAATCGAGCGGGCAATATCCAGCAGACCGCCGGGATTCTCGCGCAGGTCGAAGACAAGGCCGCGCATCCCCTGCCCTTCCAAATCGGTTAAAGCCTTGCCTATCTGAACATCACTCTCCTCGTTGAAAACGCTCAGCGAGATGTAGCCGATCTTCTTGACCGGGTCGATCATCGCGTGGCGGACCACTTCCTGCTGCACATGAGCACGGATGAGGCTGATGACAACCGGCTTCGTGCCGCGCTGTAATGTCAGCGTCACCTTCGTATTCGGCTCGCCGCGAATAAGCCCCACGACCTCCGTGTCCTTCATCTTAAGGGTCGACTTGCTGTCCACCTTCAGGATAATATCCCCGGACATAACTTTCGCTTTAATCGCCGGTCCACCAGGCAAAGGGCGAACCACATAAATCTGCTGCGCTTTGTTGGTACCCAGCAAAGCCCCGATTCCGACAAAATCCCCATGGTTATCGTCTTCCAGGGCTTTGTACGCTTTCGGGTCCATGAAGCGGGTGTAACGGTCATGGATCGCTCCCATCATGCCCCGGATGCCGTTGTACGTCATCTGGGTGGGATCGATCTCTTTACCATAGTAACCCGCTTTGAGAGTCGTGAGGACATCGGCATAGGTCTGCGCCGGAGTGTAGGCTTCACTCTGCCCGTGTGCCGCCGTGACCACAGCATCGGAAAGACGCTGCGGGATCAGACCGATGACGGTACCGAGTGAGCCGACACTTCTGACATGGTGCAGATCATTGAAGGTCACTCCGCCGACAAATGCCACGCTGAGGAGCGCGGCGGTGCCGATGAGACGGCCCAAGATCTTTCCGAAAGAGCGTGCGATTTGCATAAGTGCTTCCTATGATTCCGAATTCGTTTGCAGACGAGTAAAAATAAGGTAACTAGCTTGGGCTTCCCGGCAAACGAGCGACGCGGCCCGACAGCACGCCGACGGCGCGGGCCAGCGGGTCGTCGCTTCCGGCGACTTCAGGAGCCGTGACATCCGGCTTCAAGCCGGTGCCGCCAAAGTCGGCTTTCGCGGCAGTCATCAGCTTTCCGACCGTCATCGTAAAACCGGAGCCGTCACGAAGCTGAATCAATTTCACATCGCTGGCATCACCGAATGTCGGCGAGCCGACCAGTCGCGCTCCGCGAGCCTGCAAGGCTGCCGCCAGCAGCTCCGCTGTGTTGGCAGTTCCCCGATTGATTAGGACCGCGACCGGGCAGGAAATCGCTGAGGTTGAAGTGACCGGAATCGGCGAGATTTTCTTGCCCTTTGTCTCGATATAGCCAAGGTTTGCGGCGGCGGGCAGATGCGCGGCAATTGCCGTACCGACTTCCAGCAGGCCACCGGGAGAGTTCCGCAGATCGATGATAAGTCCCTTGGGATCGCTGCCAAACCCGGCCAGGGCGGCGGCGAAGTCCTTGCCCGCCTCTGGCGTAAACTGCCGAATCTTAACGTAGCCAATTCCGCCCGGAAGACTGCGGGCCTCGATCGGCGAAACCGTCGTGACCCCAGAAGTGTCCAAAGTCAGGGCAATCGGGGCAGCGATCCCCGTACGCGTCACCGTCAAAGAAATCGATTTCGCGGCGGGATCGTTCAGCTTCGTCTGGGTATCGTTCAGATTGAGTGCGCCGTCGATCTTTTTCTGCAGCACGGTCACCATTTTATTGAAGGTAACCGGATCGTCCTGTGCGGCCTTCAAAGACTTTGTCTGCGAGTAGATATATTGATCGTTGTAGACCCATTGACCGTTGACGGAGGCGACTACGTCCCCGGCGAGAAGTCCTGATTTCTCGGCAGGGCTGCCGGGCAGGGGTGAAACCACCATCAATTGGAATTCCGTGTAAGCGGGGACATCCGTGTCTTTATGGTGTGCGATACGCCGGACTGCAAGTGCTGCACCGATCCCTTTATAAAGCCCTTTGCCCTGGTTCGTGACTTCGGCCAGCTCAGGAGCTTCCAGGAATCGCGAATCGGGGTCTTGGAGGGAAATGAGCATGGCCGCAGCCGCTCCGTGTCCGAGCTTCGTGTCACTAGGAACCGCATCCACATAGTGCCTTTTGATCAGTAAGTAGACCTGCTGAAATGTCGCCCCAGGGCCATCCGAAACAAAGTCTGAGGAAACGCCGCCTTCCGCACCCCGCTCTGTCTGCTGTCCCATCTGGGCGACCGCTCCAGGATGGCTGGCCGCCGCGAGCCGCACCGGAGAGCCGGGAGCGGTTACCGCTTCGGGCTGATACAGGTTATGACCCACGGGCTTTGCCGGTCCCAAGTGGATACCAGCCGCAAAAGTGCCGATGGCGAGCGTACCGACGACTAAGACGCCGGCCAGGCCGGAGGCGTTCAATTTCAACGTGCGTTTCCTTTCGGGCAGCCTATTTAAGGGCAAGGACCAAGAGCGATCAATCAAGTTTGTATTTCACTATTATACCATCGTGCCGGAGGCAAGTCAAACGTGCTTATGGAAGTACCGACTCTGTTCTTTTCGGCTTCATTTGGGGTACTATTAAGGTGTGAACAATGGGTAGATTACGCAGTCGAGGCAGCTCCCGGTTCCCGTTTGCAGGAAGGACTATTCAAATCTCCTGATGACCGACCAACACGACTCTGAATATACGAATACCAACAACTCAACTATGACAATGACACTTTCCGACCCACGTGACGAAGCCCTGGCCGATCTCCGCGACCGACTGGCCAATGACGAAGAACAGGGCACTCTCTCCCAGGCCGAGCATTCCCCGTTAGCCGGTAACCAGATGCGTGTCACTGACAATCTCGCACAGCTTCTGGACATCCTGCCGCCCCCGCTTCGGGCCGCCCTGGAAGAGGGCGATATTTCAACCGGCCTCATCGAGATCGTCATGGACCTCGGGCGCGATGCCGAAGCACGTTTTGCGGATGGCCGTGCCGTCTGGCTGCGCGAGGGAACGCCCATCACGACGGAGGACATCGAATATGTCACTTCCCGAGTCGGCATGTTCGGCAAAGACAACCGCGCAGGTATCGAGCGTACCCTGCACCGCATCTCGGCCATTCGCAACCGGCAAGGCAAGGTCGTTGGGCTAACCTGCCGTATCGGGCGAGCCGTCTACGGCACCATTGACATTATTCGCGACGTAGTCGAGTCGGGTAAGTCCATTTTGATGCTCGGGCGACCGGGCCGAGGCAAGACCACCAAACTGCGCGAAGTCGCCCGTGTTCTTTCCGATGAGTTCAAGAAGCGCGTGATCATCGTCGATACTTCCAACGAAATTGCTGGGGACGGCGACATTCCGCATCCGGCGATTGGACGCGCACGCCGGATGCAGGTCATTGAGCCGGACCTGCAGCATGCCGTGATGATCGAGGCTGTCGAAAACCATATGCCGGAAGTCGTCGTGATTGATGAGATCGGCGTCGAGCAGGAAGCATTCGCCGCACGCACAATTGCCGAGCGCGGTGTTCAGCTTGTCGGCACGGCCCACGGCAATTCGCTGGAAAACCTGCTGATGAACCCGACACTCTCGGACCTCATCGGCGGTATTCAGGCCGTGACGCTCTCCGACGAAGAGGCGAAAAAGCGTGGAACCCAGAAGACCGTGCTGGAGCGCAAGGCACCGCCGACCTTTGAAGTCATCATCGAAATTATGGAAGTGGACAAGCTTGCCATCCACCACGATGTCACCCGCACCGTGGACCGGATGCTGCGCGGCGGCCTGCCCCGGCCTGAGATTCGTGTGCGCAATGCTAACGGCGAAGTCGAAGTCATCCAGAAGTCCGATCTGGAAGCCCCCCGCCCGATTGAGCGGGACCGCACCCCGTCACTTTTTGATGACGGCACGCGCGGACGCGGCAACTTCGGCAGTGAAGCCAGCTACCAGGCTCCCGCACGGGACAACTCGGGACGACCGGAGACAGCCGACTCTCCCAGCCGCATCGCCCCGCCAACCGCCACCGGAGAGCCGATGTCGGCCACGGCTCCGCCAACGCTCTCGAACGGACGGCCCCTGCCGACCGTGCTGCGCGTATTCCCGTACGGCGTCAGCCGGAGCCGTTTAGAACGGGCGATCCGCACCCTGCGTATCTCGGCCTTCATCAGCAAGGACGTGAAAGACTCGGATGTGCTCATCGCGCTGAAGGCCAATTACCGGAAGGAGCCGTCGAAGCTGCAGGAGGGCATCACGCGGAACATTCCGACCTATGTGATCAAAAGCAACACGTATGTTCAAATAGAGACGGTGCTGCGCGAGATCTTCAAAATGCCGCAGGAGATCTCTGACGAAGATGTCGCAATTTCTCAGGCGGAGGAAGCCATCGAAGAGATTCTCAACGACACCTCCGGCGGCCTGAACTCCCTGGAGCTGCCGCCGCAGAATTCGTTCCTGCGCCGCCTGCAGCACCAGATCGCTGAGAACTATCAGATGTCGTCGGAGAGCATCGGCTCCGAGCCGAACCGGCGCGTCAAAGTCAGCCGGGCCTAGGGGATGTTTATCACCTTTGAAGGCGTAGAAGGCGCGGGCAAGACGACGCAAATCGCGCGGCTTGCTTCGCGCCTTCGCGCCGAGGGCCGAGCCGATGTCCTGACGACGCGCGAGCCGGGCGACGGCCCCCTGGGCAGCGAGCTGCGCCGCCTCGCCTTGCATCCACCGCTTGGCATTACCGTGGAGCCGCGTGCGGAGCTTTTGATTATGCTGGCCGACCGCGCCCAGCACGTCGGCCAGATTATCCATCCGCATCTCGCCTCCGGCGGCATCGTGGTCTGCGACCGCTACGCCGACTCCTCCCTCGCCTACCAGGGTTACGGACGCGGGCTGGACATTGCCGAAATTGCCCGCCTTAACGACTACGCCACCGACGGTCTAAAACCCGATATTACCCTCTTGCTGGACCTTGACCCTGCGGTCGGTCTCGCACGTCAAAACGAGCGCAACATCATGGAAGCCGAGTCCCTCGCCTTCCACGCACGCATCCGGGCCGGCTTTCTGGCACTTGCCGCTCAGAAGCTAGGGCGGTGGGTTATTGTGGAGGCGGGGCGGAGTGCGGAGGAGGTGGAGGGGGATGTGTGGAAGGCTGTTTCTAAATTGATAGTGAGTCACGGCATTTCAGTACCATTCACCCCGTAGGGGCGGGGCTTGCCCCCGCCCTCTGTATTTCTCTCACTCTCTGTATTTCTCTCACTCTCTGTGTTTCTCTCACTCCTGTATCTCTCACTCCTGTATCTCTCACTCCTGTATCTCTCGCTCTCTGTATTTATCACTCTCTGTATTTATCACTCTCTGTATTTATCACTCTCTGTGTTTCTCATCTTCTGTGCATTCAATTGGGTCCAATCAAGAGGGCGGGGGCAAGCCCCGCCCCTACGGGGTGAACGGTAATTATCTTATGCTTCAAGACATCCTCGGACAACCTTACGCCGTGCGCGTTCTGGAAAACGCGCTACAGTCGGATCGGCTGGCTGGATCCTACCTCTTTGTCGGCCCCGACGGGGTAGGCAAGGCAACGGCGGCGCGGCAGTTTGCCAAGCAGCTGTGCGGGTCTCTTTCCGACGACGATGCGGCGGCGAAAGCCATTGATGCGGGTAGGTCGCCGGATGTGCGGACTTTGAACCCGCCGCCGTCGCGGATTATCAGCGTCGCGCAGGTCTGGCCTCGGGCAAGTCACAAGGAGCACCCGGCGGAAAATGCAATGCTGCGGGACTTCCAATTCGAGCCGATGGCTGGGCCAAAACGGGTCTTTATCATCCACGACGCCGAGGGGCTTGGGCGCGGCGGAGCGGATGCTGGGAACAGTCTGCTGAAGTCTTTGGAAGAGCCGCCGCCGTATGCGCATTTTATCCTGACGGCGGCCTCAACGGGCGGGGTCATGCCGACCATCGTATCGCGCTGCCAGGTGGTACATTTCGGCCTGCTTCCTGCGGAGGATATCGAGGCCGCGCTGACTACGCGCTTCGGAGTGGCACCGGCGCAGGCCCGCTTTTTGGCCGCCTATTCGGAGGGCCGGCTGGGGCGGGCCGTGTCGCTGTCACGCTCCCCTTCCCTGCTGGCTGGGCGTGAGCTGCTGCTGGATCTGGCACGAGACTTGACTTCGGCCCCACCGATCAAGAGCTTCAAACTGGGGGAAGAGTTTCGCAAGCTGGCCCCAAAGCTGAAAGCCAGTGAGGACGATGAGGCCGCCGGTGACGTGGAAGAGAAGGCCGGGAGAGAGCCGCTGGGCCGTGCTTTGGACCTGCTGGCGATTTTCTACCGCGACGTTCTAGCGGTCACCGTGCTGGGCGCGGACCGCGCGGCACTTGTCAACGTCGACCGGCGGGAGGAGATCGTAGCGGCGGCGGATCGCTACAGCACGGAGCAGATCCAGCGTGCGCTGGCACTCCTTCTGGATATCCGGCAGTGTGTGGAGAGGAACGCCAACAGCCAATTAGCAATCGACGTTCTCTTCACGCACCTGACGACGCTGGGGAAGAAATTGGAGCGATGACCGGGTTGGGGAAACTGGCGGAGAGGGAGAGATTCGAACTCTCGGAGGTTTGACCCTCACCCGCTTTCGAGGCGGGCGCACTAGACCAACTATGCGACCTCTCCATAGACCAGGAGCATACACGGGAACACTGGGGTTGACTGGAATCGAACCAGCGGCCTAAGGCTTAGGAGTCCCTCGCTCTATCCCCTGAGCTACAACCCCCTGGAACAAATGCATTATACCGAGCGCATCTCGTCTTTGTCAACCAGTCAAGCGATGAGCGTGGTACAATAGGCCATGATAAAATTGGTGCTTCTTGGGATAATCGCCTTTTTAAACCTTTGGCTGAGCTTCGTGTTAAACCTTTGGCCGAGCTTCGTGTTTGCGGATACTCTTCTCCCATCCCTCGTCCCGATCTCTTCATTAGACCTCTCGAAAGCGACTCAGGGATATGGACAGCCACAGGCGGACCATTCCGTAGATGGTCACAGTCTTACTTTGAAGGGCCGAGTATTTCCACGTGGTTTCGGCACGCACGCACCTAGTCTACTGGCGATTGATCTCGACGAAACCGCCCAGCGGTTCCAGGCAATTGTCGGAATTAATGATGAAGTCGGTGCCGGATTGGGACACGCCGAGTTTCAGGTTTGGGCAGATGGCAAATGCCTTTGGAGAAGCCATGTACGCCATTGCGGTGATACTTCGCAGACAATCTATGTTTCCGTGGTGGGTATCAAGCAGCTTGTGCTGCGGGTGACGACGGCGGGATTTGGTAGTGCGACCGGAAACGCCCGTAGTCTGGACCGTACCGGACACCGGCCTGCGTCCTCTTGCTTTTACCATCCACGGTCTGCCGCGGGGGTGAGAGCAGATACACGCACGGGTATACCCTCCGGCAAGTGCTCCGTTCGCAATCTCTGGCAACGGAAATCTCTCGGATTGAGGGAAGGGAGGATAACGCTCACCGTTCCGGCACACGGCGCGGTACTGCTGGAGCTGAAGCGATCCTAACTTTGCCTATCAGGAATGAACGGGAGTCCCCAGCCGCCGAAGTGCCTGCCGCGCCTCCAGGTTGAGAGGCCCCTGCGGGAAGTGCTTGAGCATTTCACTGTAGCAGAAATGCGCCTGCTGCGTATCTCCGTAGAACTGCTCCATAATGCGCCCAACCCGTAGATGCGCCGACTCGATATCGGCGGAGGCCGGATGCACTTCGCAGAGGCGGCGGTAAATGCGCACAGCCGTCTCGTAGGACATCGCCTTCTCCAGCCGCGTTCCCAGGCGCAAAAAGTAGACGGAAGGCACCTGGCAGGCATGCGGCTGTGAAAGTGGCAACAGAACATGCGCGAGCGGCTCCGGCTCTGCCCGGTCCATCAGCAGGTTTCCGTACTGGCGCAACGCCCACAGACATTTCGCCTCACTCGCTCCCATCGGAGCGATAAGGGCCTGACGGCAGTAGGCAAGAATTAGGCGCACATCCTCGGTCGGCCGCTGCATCAGTGCATCCAACTCGTGCAGATTCAGCAGCTTGACATCCCGCATATCTGAGAGAGAGGCCTGTACTTCGGAGATGTCTTCGCTGTCACGCGGGGCTTTGAACAGCATCACGAATAGAAATCCGGCTCCGGCACCGCCCAGATGCGCGAAGTGCCCTACCCCATCCCCGCCGCCCAGAATGATGCCGTTGATGACGTCCCATCCTAGGAAATACAGAATCACCCAGCGTGCCTGCCAATCGGTCACGCCGCCGCGCGGTAGGAGGCCCCACCACAAAAACCAGGCGATGCGGATCGGGGCGAAGGGAAACAAGTACAGATAGGCCCCTGCCAGACCCATGATTGCCCCAGACGCCCCCAAATTGAAGGCGTCGGGATCGATCAGCCCCGTCACAAAGTCGCTGAGCAGCGAGCCAACCGCTCCCGCCCCCAAATACACGGCAAGGTAACGCAGTGGTTTCAGTCGGCCTTCGACCGCCGCCCCAAAGATCCATAAAAATAGCATATTCCCCGCCAGATGCAGCAGGGAGCCGTGCAGGAACATAGCAGTCAGTAGGGTCCAAGGACTAAGATTAGTATGCGACACGGCAAAATGCTCGACCGCACTGTCATGCACCGTCCAGCCATTGCTGGTACAGGCAAAGACCAGCGTATTGATGACCATGAGCGCGACGGTCACATACGGAAAGCAGGCCGGCGGGTTTTTTGCGCGGTAGGGCAGCAGCATGACGAATTATCCGTTTCCAGGGACAATACTGGCAACGAGATGCTGGAACACAGGCTTGAGGACAGCCCAGTTCCGCTCAGGCGACGAGCAGATGACCGTAATCTCGCGGTCCTTATCGAGCATGGTGATTCGGTATCCGTGCAGGCGGCTGTTGGTTTTATCTTCCGATTCCACCCACTCCGAAGCCCGAGAGTCGCCGACTTTGGACGTGAATATCGTCGGCTTTTCCTCCGAATAGCCGGGGATGTTGTCCGCCAGCTGATGCATGTCACGGTCATGCAGCTTCTGCACGGCAGGAGTCTGCAGCTCCGGCGGCAAGTTAGCATTGGCGGCATTGGTGCCCTCGCTCATCAGCGATCCTTCGGCATCGGAGATAACCTTGAACCGCACTTTGCCTTTTGTGAATGTCACCGTCGACAGCACGCCACCCGGTGCCCCCGTCTCATGGTGGTCCCAGCCCGTCGGTTGATCACACGAAAAGGTGTTGTCCAGTGAAGTATATGTCGCGTAAGAAGTCGGGACACCGACGGAGGCCGGTTTGAGCGTACGCAGGACAAAAATGAGACCAAGGATGATAATTGCGGCGATTCCCAGCCCCAGGTACAATGCCGAGCCGCTGCCGGAAGTCTTCTGCGCCGGAGTTGCCGCCCCGCCCCATCCGAGTGAGGAGCCGGGAGGCGGGGTGAAGGCGGA
The DNA here is from genome assembly GCA_025353925.1 of Armatimonadota bacterium. Taxonomy (GTDB): domain Bacteria; phylum Armatimonadota; class Armatimonadia; order Armatimonadales; family Capsulimonadaceae; genus JANXMY01. The sequence continues at coordinate 20,240 of JANXNV010000268.1, read as the reverse complement.
ATTGCCGGGAGGCGGGATAAATCCGCCGGCCCCCGGTGTGCCGCCAAATTGCTGGGGCGAGATCGTACCCGGCGGGGGCAGGGCACTGGAAGGCGCCGCCGCTGGCCGGGCTGCCGGAGGGAGACTCGGCAGAGGGTTCCCCGCTAGATCGTAGCGGATATTCTCTTCGGCTGCCTCAGCTTCACCCGTATCGGAGTTTGACATGGTTTTTCCCTTGAACAAGATAACACTTCGAAAAAAAGCACTCGCAGAACTGCGAATGCTTCTAAGTGCCTGGTTACTACGGTCTCTGAAAAGCTGAAGTGATTATACCTGGATTTATTTGTTTATCTTTAATCTTCCGGGCGATCGCCGGGCGTGATGCCCCGGACACTGGCAAGCTCCGGCGGGTCGATCGTGCAGTCCCCTGTGATGCGCACCTGACAGGACAGCCGGTACTGTCCCAGCAGACCGTCTTCTTCCAAAGAGTCATGCTCGAGGGCACTCATCTCCAAAGGTTCGCCGGAGAGAAAATGCACCTTGCAGGTAACGCAGCGGGCGTTACCGCCGCAGCGGTGCAAAATATCTATCCCGGCATCTTCGATCCCAAGAACGAGCTTTTTACCGCTCTCCATCTCAAATGTCTGTCCGCCTTCGATCGTCACTGTCGGCATAGTTGTCTCCGCTTTCTCAAGCCCTGCGCTATCGGTTCCACCATTTGCGGCCCGAATCCGTCACCATTTTATCCGCCGCGTCCGGCCCCCAGGTTCCTGCCGGATAGTTCGGCAGCTCCGGAGCGGGGTTTGCCGCCCAGTGCTCCAGGATCGGCGTAATCAGACCCCACTCGGCTTCCACCTCATCGTCGCGGGTGAACAGCGCGGCATCGCCCAGTAAGGCATCCATAATCAAACGCTCGTATGCATCGTGGATACGCTGGCCGAAGCTGGTCCCGTACGTGAAATTCATATCGACCGCGCGGACGACCGTCTTTTGACCGGGCGGCTTGGCCCCGAGGCGCATCGAGATACCTTCGTTTGGCTGTACCCGGATCGTGATCACGTTCGGCTCGGCCGTATCGTCCGTCTCAGTTGCCAGGAGCACCTGCGGGATGTCCTTGAAGATGATATTGACTTCCGTGACCCGCTCTGGCATCCGCTTCCCGGCCCGAATGTAGAACGGCACACCGGCCCATCGCCAGTTCTTGATTTCGAGCTTCAAGGCGACAAAAGAATCCGTTACCGAGTCCGCCGGGACATTAGGTTCGTCGCGGTAGGAAGGGACATCTTTCCCGCCTAACTGTCCGGCCCCATACTGGCCGCGCACAACGCAGTCATTGCAGCCGCTGCCGACCACGGGAGTAATCGCGCGGAGCACTTTTGCCTTCTCGTCCCGAATGTCGGAAGCGCTGAGCGTATTCGGCGGCTCCATCGCGATGAGTGCCAGCATCTGCAGCGCATGGCTTTGCACCATGTCACGCAGCTCACCCGCATGGTCAAAGTATCCGGCTCGCTGCTCGACCCCGACGGTCTCCGCGACCGTCACCTGCACGTTGTCGACATATTTGCAGTTCCAGAGCGGCTCAAAGAGCAGGTTGGCAAACCGGAACACGAAGATATTTTGGACGGTCTCTTTCCCCAAATAATGGTCGATACGGTAGATCTGCTCTTCGTCGAAGACCTGCTTCAGCTCCGCGTTCAGAGCACGGGCACTGGCAAGGTCGGAGCCGAACGGCTTTTCTACGATAATACGCGTAAAGCCGTCGCTGTCTTTGTCCGTACCGCCGCGCACGAGACCCGCTTTACCGAGCTGCTGCACCACAGTCGTGTAAGTGCTGGGGGGGGTCGCCAAATAATACAGACGGTTCCCAAGTGTCCCTTCCGTTTGATCGAATCTATCCAGTCGCTCCTTCAGCCAGGTGAAGCCCTGGGCGTTGTCGAAGTCCGAGCGGTGGAAGACGACCCGTTTGGCAAACTTGATCCAGGAGGCTTCGGCTTCCTTCCACAGATCCGGCGCGTATTCCTGAACCGAAGCTTTCAGCTCATCTCGGAACGAATGGTCGGAGAACTCGCGCCGCGCGAACCCGGTGATCTTAAGATGGTCCGGCAGAAGGCCCTGGGCGTCAAGCGAAAAGAGAGCAGGGATCAGCTTGCGATGGGTCAGATCACCCGTCGCACCGAAAATGACGATATTGCAGGGCGGGATAGGCCGCTCGATCAACAGGGTATCCACTGCCGTCGGCTGCTCCGAAGTGATTGTGTCGGGCATGGTGACTCCAAAAATTAGCTGAGCGATTGTATTTTAGGTGAGTGATTGGATATAGGCAACGAGAGCCGCAATCTGCGTGTCATTATAGCTGTCTTTGTAAGCGGGCATTTGGCCCTTGAAACCGTTCTTGATATTCAGCGCAATTTTGGCGTCCGGGTCGCCGAGATTGTGAAGGTTGGGTCCGACAACGCCTCGGCCATCTTTGCCATGGCAGCCCGCACAGGAAGTGAGGTAGTAACCGTGCCCCGTCGTGACGATTTGAGACACCACCGTGACCGGAACACCGGCAGCGGCATGCGGTTTTTCCGGCGTCGCCGAAGACGGCTGCCCGTGGGTCGCAATTGCCGAGACGCCGAAGGCCGCTCCGACGACGCCCAGCCCAGCGATCAGCCCTGCCCCGAGGCCTTTGAGTTCACGTGCCATAACTTCAAATCAACTTCCTAAAAGTTCGCCGCCGAAATATCCTGCCGCCGCCATGAGACCCGCCGTGATACCCGCGACTACCAGATAAACGCCAAAAGCAGGTCGAGTGGCCTCGCCGCGCACGACCAGCCGCCAGACTGCCAGACCAATCATCAAACCGAACGCCGGCCAGACGAAATCGTGGTGCTTCGCCAGTATCCCCTCACCGAAAAACTGCCAAGCGGAGATAGCAAGGCCGGAAAGGGTCGCAACCAATGTCGCCGCCGCACCGAGCAGCAGCGCATAAAACCCTGCCGCGTGGAGATCCCGCTTGAGCGGATCGCGGCTGAGGAAATACGCCAAGCCGTCGAATATCACCGAGGCGATCATCAGCGCGATCGGAAAATGCGTACTGCCGCCATGTAAATTCGCCCAGAGTTTTTCCAAATAGTTCTAGCCTTTGTTTGAGCTGTCATGGGCCTGCTCGATCGCGGCGATTGTTTCCGCCGCTTCGCTGGCCGAAGCGCCCGGCTGAATCTGGTCCGCCGTGCTGTCGGAGGTCCCGCTATAGGTCACCGAGTCACCCGATCCGGTGGCATCCGGCACCGTGCTAGCCGTCGATTTGACCGCGTGCCCGCCGAATTCGTTGCGCAGTGAGGCAATGACTTTGGCCGCAAAGTTCTCCGGCTGGCGTGAATGGAACCGCTCGTACAGCGATGCCGTAATAACTGGTGCCGGGACATTGTGATCAATAGCTTCCTGGATCGTCCAGCGGCCTTCTCCAGAATCCTCGACATAGCCGCGAACCTTCTGCAGGTTCTCATCACTTTTAAATGCCAGCACCAGCAGATCCAGCAGCCAGGAGCGGACCACGCTGCCGAACCGCCATGCCGAAGCGATCTGCGTGAGATCCAGCTTGTACTCACTCGCGTGCAGAATATCAAAGCCTTCACCGTACGCCTGCAGCATGCCGTACTCGATACCGTTATGGATCATCTTCACGTAGTGGCCGGACCCCGAGGCCCCGGTGTAAACGTAGCCATCCGGTGGAGCCAAAGTCTTAAAAATTGGCTCGCAGATCTTAGCGGCGTCCGGACTGCCGCCGTACATCAGGCAGTACCCTTCTTTCAGGCCCCAGATGCCCCCGGACGTTCCGCAGTCCATATAGTGTATGCCGGACTCTTCCAGAAGCTTCCCGCGATGTACGCTGTCTTTGAAGTACGAATTGCCGCCGTCGATGATGATGTCCCCAGGAGACAATACGGCTTTCAGCTTCTCGATCGTTTCATCGACCGGCTTACCCTGCGGCACCATAATCCAGGCGACCTTCGGAGTCTGCTGCTGCCGATTGATCGCTTCGCTCAAATCGGTGACGCCGACCCCGCCCCGCTTCTCCACTTCAGGCACCTTGTCCGGTGATGTGTCGAAGCCGTACACTTTATGTCCGTCGGCCGCCAGCCGCTCCAGCATATTCATGCCCATCCGGCCCAGGCCCACCATTGCGATTTCCATACGAATTCCCCCTCGGCATTGTTCACCCGCTAGTTCACCTTCCAACCTGCCGATTCCTGCCCCTGAAATCAACGATTCTGGTTTTCAGTGAGCGGGGTTTATAATTCTTTTGTCCGGGTATAATTGCCTGCACAAAGCTGGCGCACAGTTTTGTTACTTAGATTGAGAACTCTAAATGCCCTCATTAGAAGCTGTAGATCTGCCCATCGAAGGAGCACCGCCGCTGAATTCCTCCCGCAGACTACTTGCAATGGTTGTGGTAGGTCTTCTCATCTCGACTTTTGTCAGCGACAGCCGCCTCGCAAAGCTCCCATTACAATTCCTGCTTAAAGATCACCTGCATCTGGGAGCAACGGCGATGGCTGCGTTCTTCGGATTGACCGGTCTGGCCTGGTACTTCAAACCGATTGCCGGGCTGCTGGCGGACGCCGTGCCGCTTCGGGGGTCGCGACGCCGGAACTACCTGGTAGTAAGCGGACTCGGCGCGGGAACGCTCTGGGCGCTTCTCGGCATTGTTCCCCAGCAGTATGGGCCGCTGGTCTGGGTGCTGATTGGCGCGAATGCGTTTGCCGTGGTGGCAAGCAGTGTCGCTGGCGGACTGCTGGTGGAAGCGGGACAGGCGCAGAACTTAACAGGGCGTCTTGGGAGCCTGCGGGAAACCATTATCGCGGGAAGCAGTCTGCTGGCCCAGCCGGTCGGCGGCTTCCTCGCGGCAAAAGCGTTCGGCTGGACCTGCGGGATCGGCGCAGCCTTGTTTCTCGGCCTCGTCCCCGCCGCGCTGTTTTTGCTGCCGGAAGAGCGTGCCAGTGTCCGTACAGGGACGTTCACGGCGACGTTGAAAGCCCAGATGGGGCCGGTCTTCAAATCACGCGGGTTATGGCTGGCGGCACTGTTTATTTTCTTAAAAGAGCTGTCGCCGGGCTTTGGAACGCCGCTCTTTTACTACCAGACGAACACGCTCCATTTCTCCAAACTATTTCTCGGCGGCCTCGGGACGCTTTACAATGCGTCGGCGGTCGCCGGGGCGCTCGTTTATGCACTGGCATGTGCTCGCCTGCCGCTCGGGCGACTGCTGCCGGGCGCGATTGTTTTGAGTGCGTTCGCATCGCTGCTGTTTCTGGGCTACCATTCGCATGGGTCGGCACTGTGGGTACAGGGAATTTCGGGGTTTCTCGGCATCTTCGCGTCGGTGGCTTTGATGGACCTGGCTGCGCGGACAACCCCCTTCGGCGGCGAGGCATTGGGCTATTCATTTTTAATGAGCGCGTTTAACTTAGGGCTTACGGGGTCGGACATTCTTGGAGCATGGCTTTATGCCCAGCTCCACTTACCGTTTGCCGCGCTGGTTTGGATCAGTGCCGGGACAACCCTGCTTGCTTTGCCCCTAATGGGACTAATTCCGAGGGAAGCACTGGCTCGGCATGATGCTGCGTGACGCGTAATACTCCGTAGGGGTGCCCCCCCGTGTTCGCCCTTCTTAAATCCTTCCGCCCTTTTTATTTACTGCCCTTCTTATTTAACGCTCATCGACAGCGGCGCGGCGTGGCGGCCCGGCTCACGGTACAGCGCGTACAATGGGCCGACAATACGCTCGACCCCGGCCCAGTCAAGCCAGGCCGGACCGCCGAAACGCTCTTCGGCTTCGGCAGTCAGCAACACCCGCCGGGCGTGTTCGGGAGCCATACCAACACCTGCAAGACCTTCCGGCTGAGCCATCAGCCGCCGAAGGTTGCGCTCGCCGATACGTCCATAGCTCAGGGTCTCGACTTCCAGCCCCGGCACGATGACTTTCACTGCATGGACCCCGTTCGCAAACTCCGAAAAATCAGCCACAAGTATGTCGAAGCCATCGCCGTAGAGCCGGCCCGCGACATCGGCGAGCAGCGCGTCTTTGTTGGTGGCAAGACTCGCGCGCGCCGTCGGCAGCGCAGCGAAGTCTAATTGGTGGTCAACGCGCAAAACGCGCGGCGACAGGAGACCACGCAGGTCTTCCAAAAACAGCCCAAGCCAGCGGACCATTTCGGCCAGTGCCCGCGGCTCCTGGCCTGTGGGATTGACGCCCGGCAGCATGCGGTCCAGATAGCCGGACGGTGTCAGTTTCGCAACAGTTTCGAGCGGCCCGTGAAAGAACGCCATCCGGGCGCGGGCGGCGCAAAACTCCAGCAGCGCTTTTTGCAGGGCGATCTCGGCGACCGGATGCACCGCTTCCCCGCCGCCTGCCGCCATAATGGGAACACCGCCCCCTGACGCGTCCCGGTCAATCCCCGTCACATAGAAGCCCGGCAGGCCAAAGTCGGTGGACGCAACTTTGACGACGGTGTCCACGCCGTGCGTGTCCAGCAGATCCAAAAGCTGCCGTGCGCCGGGGTCAGTGACGGTGGTTAGGTCCAGCGCGGTGCCGGTCGCAAGTGCCCGGATTTGGAGGCCGTTGCCGTCCCTTTGAAGCAGCTCTAATAACCCATGCGCGACCGCCTGTGTTTCGGTCAGCCCCGCGCCCAGGCCGTTGGTGATTGGCGTGACCAGCGGGTTCGCGCCGACGTCGCCCCGGTAGGTCGCGACAAACTCCACCGGAACCCAAACCGTTTCGCCCGTCGCCAGACGTTTTGTCCCCATCCATTCCAGCGGCATTTCGGCTCTATACGCGCCGCCGCTGTCTAAACACAGCGTCAGCGGGTCGGCGACGCCCGAGACACCGTGCGTCCGCACCATCTCGGCATATGAGCCGGTCTCACGAGGCCGCGACAAGACGGCGCGGGACGCAGCAAACTCTTCGGTCATCTCGCCCATCGCCCCGACAAGTGCCTGCGCATCGGTAAAACCGTAGCCCGCCCCGCCGCGTGTGCGCCCATCCTCTGCGAAAAAGGTCGCTGTCCGGCAGGGCAGGCCCAGACGGTCGAATGGAGCGGTCGAAAACTCCGAAAGCTCGCCCGGCGGCAGAGCCTTTGCATAAGCATCAATGGCATCGGTGTATTGGTCAGTCATAATGTTTCGTCACTTCTAGTCGCCAGGGATCTTGTTCCGTAGCAAGCCATGTTTCCGCATATCCCTCTTTCTCGAGTCGGGCAGCTTCGGCTTTGTGGAACTCACGCAGCTTCCGGGCAGTTTCGTCCGGCCCGCCGAACTGAAAGCCGATTTGGGATTCGTAAGCACAGGCACCAGCAATTTTCCGGGTCAGCCAGTGTTCGAAAAGTGGCGTCGTTTGCTCTGTCAGTCTTGACGGCAAGAGCGGCGACGGCTTGGCGTTCGGCTCACGGATGGCATACGGCGTGTCCCGATACCACCAAACCAAATCATCCTCCACTACTTTGCGGACGGCTGTAATAAGCTGCAAGTGGTCAGCATGATTGCCGAGACCCTGCGGTGCTAAAATGTGCGCTGGCTCCATTTCATGAATTAAGCCCTGCAAACGCTCCGCAATCGGCTTCCAGATTTCGTCGCCGTCACGAATACCTGCAAACAGCATCGCCGGTGACTCGTAGCCCCGATGCGGTGCTTCGGCAAAATCCCAATGGCGCACGTCTTTGACGCCTACAATCCGAGCGAACTCCCAATCTTCGCGTCGGCGCAAGGCCATGTAATCTACGTCAGGCGCGATAGATTTGTCGGTCTGGCAGCGCAGCGCGAAGCCGACCGGGTTCGGTACTGACTTGGTAAACACCGTGCAATGGCAGATGTCCCAGCCTGCTTGGAGGGCCAGCATTGTTCCCGCACAGGAAAACGCGGCGTCGTCGAGATGCGGCGAAAGAAATAACGCTGTCGGCATAATACTCTCGCTTACAGAAGATGCGGCGCGGCCCGGAAGCGGCAGGCCGGGTCCGGCGGCGTGTCGAACGTCCATCTCAAATCGGGCGCAGTGCCGCGCAGGCTTTCGTAAATGCCGGCAATCTGAGCGGCAATCACCGGCCAGGAGTACAAGTGCTTCGCCTCGTCATACGCGGCCTCGGCAAGACGCCCGCGCAGCTCGGCGTCATCCAAAAGCCGGGCAATGGCTTGGGTCAAGGCAGGGATGTCGCCGGGCGTCACCAAGAGGCCGTTTTCACCGTCACGCAAGCAGTCCACGACGCCGACGGCGAGGCACGACACGACCGGCAGACCGCTTGCCATGGCTTCAAGTATTGTGTTTGAAAAGCCTTCGGCGTACGTCGGCGAGAGAAAAATATCGCCCCGGCGGTAGACAGCCGGAGCCGCGTCGTATTCGGCATAGCCCATGATTTCCGTGTGCGCGGCCAGGTTTAGCTCGCGGACACGTTCAGCAACCGCGTCGCTGTCCGGCCCGATTCCGGAGACAATCAAGCGCAGCCTACGGCCCTTGGCGACCAAATGGGCGACAGCGTCCAGCGTGTCCAATGCCCCCTTGCGCCGGTCAACACGCCCATGATACACCAGAGTCGGAACGTCGGGGTCGAGGATCTCACCAGGCTTCCAGCCCTCACGTGGATAAAAACGCGTCGTATCCACCGCGCCAGGCACGATGGTGAACCGTGAAAGTGCCGTGCCATGGTTGCTCTGCACTTCCTCGGCAAATGACCGGCAGCCAATCAGCAGTGCCCCGGCATGGTCCAAAACGACCCGCATGGCGTCCCGGTGAGTCGCGCAGCAGGGGCCGACCCAATGGCCGTCGCCGCCCTGGATAGACACGACATTCGGGATGCCGAGCCGTTTTGAGACCTGTAAAGCCGCTAAACCCGTCGGGTACCCGTACTGTGCGTGAACCAAATCAAACGGCTTTGCAGTGTGTTCGGCGACGGCAGTGCCGACCATTGTTTCGATGTCTCGTTCCCAGTTCGCAAACGTTTCCTGCTCACCGACTGCTTCCAGACCGATAACTTTAGCACCGGGCAGAAGCGGCGGCGGGCCGCCGCCATAGACGCGTGTTCCCACGGCGTCACCCCGGTACTGGGAAATCATAACGACATCATGGCCCATGCTCACCAAAGCGCGTAATAAATTTTGCGCGTAAACGCTCATGCCGGAGATCGCCGGAAAGTAGCGGCGCGAGATAAAGCAGATCCTCATGCGCGGCTTGCCTCCTCCAGCAATCCAATTACATGGCGGCCCGGTTCACGGTACAGCGCATACAGCGGCCCAAGCGATCGATCAATCGCGGCGGGATCGAGCCACGCCTCGGCGAGATCGGAGTCTTTGTCAGTCAAGCACACGGCGAGGGCAGACGGTGGCGCGTCCCCCACCCCGGCAATCGGCGAGCCTTGCGCGAGCAGCCGGCGCAGATTACGGCCTCCAATCCGGTTGTAGGTCATCGTTTCGACTTCCAGGCCCGGCACTATGGCGCGTAGAATAGTCGCGGGCGAGCCGGGCGGGGTGAAATCGACATACAAGATGTTCAGCTTTTCTGCCGTCAGCCGCTCGGTCAAGAGTACCAGCAAAGCATCGGCATCAGAAACTTTTGCCGTCGGCAGCTCGGAGAATTTCACCCGGTGCTTAGTATCGTAAATCGGGTGTTCCAACATTTCATAAAAAGCACGGGCAGACAGCGTTGCCCAACGCTGCATTTCGGTCAATGCCCGGCTGTCTTCCGAGCGCATGGCTTTCGCGCCGAACGATTCCAGATACCCCGCCGGGGACAACTTCCGAACTGCGGACAACGGCCCATGATTAAACGCTTTGCGGGCGCGGGCTGATGTGTACTCCCTCAAAGCTTTCGCTAGAGCGACCTCACGGTCGGGATGGACAGCTTCACCGCAGGCGGACAGCATGATCGGCTGCGGGACACGTTTTAAGTCTCGGTCATAGCCAACGACGTACAAATTCGCCATGCCGAAATCATCCGCCGCCAGCTTGACGAGAATTTCAATGCCCTCAGCATCCAAATGCGCCAAGAGAGTACGTGTTTCCGGATTCTCCACCGTGTTTAAGTCGACCACAACGCCGGTATCGAGTGCTCGATACTGGACGGAATTTCCATCGCGCTGCAAGACTTCTAGAATGCCGTGCGCGAGGGCATGAGAAAAGCTCGGCCCTGCGCCGAGGCCGTTTGTGATCGGCACCGCGATCAGGCTTGCTGTGTCACAGCCTGGCCTGATATCAGCAGCGCGGGGCGCGACAAACTCAATGGGAACCCAGACAGCATCACCGGACGGCCAGCACTTTGCCTCCACCCATGTCAAAGAAGTCTCATCATGGTTGTATTGACTGCCTGCCGATAAATTCAGCGTGATCGGATCTATGGCATTCTTGCCGGACTGTCCCAGCGTGGCGTGGGTGCCGGTCAAACGCGGCAGCGTTTTGAGAGCCTCCCGCGCCCAGTACCACTCGATTGTCTCGCCCCATGCGCTTGTTTGGGCGGCTTCCAATGTCGGCCCATAGCCAAAGCCATCGGACAGTGCCCCGTCGGCCCCGATAAACGCGGCGTTCCATATTGGCAGGCCCAAACGATCCATCCCCGCCAGCGGGAATTCGAACAGCGTTCCCGTACCGAGTGCCGGTTTGAGCGCGGCTTTATAAGTCTCTAAAACTGTCACTGCTCTTCTTTCATCGGCACTGGCCCGAAAAACGGCGGGCCGGCAAGCTGCCGGTCGAACAGGCGCAAAATGTCTGCGCAGGTGCAGGGCGCGGCATCAAACGACGTGTAAACCGTGTCAAACTCTAGGTCTTGGATGGCTTCGGCGTAGCGGCGCACTTCGGCGTGGCTCATCGGGATTTTGCGGTTGAAGCCTTTGTGCGTGCTAATTTCCGATGTCCCGTGGAATTTCACCATGTCGCCCGCAAACAGCGTCTTTTTCTCGGCCCAATGCAAAATCGTATGGCCTGCGAAATGGCCGCCGGTGCGGATCAGCGTCAGACCCGGCGCAAGCTCTAAGCTCTCGTCAAACGGCCACGCCGTGCTGAATGCACCGGTCCAGGAGAGGTCTTGCGCTTGAATGGCAACAATCGGCGCGAATTTCTCTTGGAGTTGCCACAACGCCCCGTAAGCGTGGGGATGGGACGCCGCCAGCCACTTGATGCCGCCAAGCGACCTAATCAGACCAAGCGCATCCGGGCTGTAATACGCTGCGCCGTCGAAGAAAACATTGCCTTCGGGGTGCCTGAGTAAATATCCGTTAGGTCCAATGCCGATGCGCGGACTATTCGATAACATCACGATTTCGGTATCTTCGCCGGTCCAAAGCGTGCGCGTTTCAGCCGCAGCTTTGTCAGGCGTCAGAAAGTGGAAGCCGTCTTCAGGCGGCGTGTGCCGAAAATCGGTGCAGACCGGGCAAGACAGCGGGACAGCGAAATAGCACTGCCAAAAGCCGCAGTTTGTGCATAAATAAGGTGTCAAGTGAGCGTGACTCCAGACAGGAACCACGGAAAAAATTCCGAGGCGTCTATCCCGTGATTGCTATCCGCACCCCACCCGCGCTTGCTGAAGCCATTTCCAGCAGACGCATGGTGTGCAGATCGCGTTCCGGCGTGAACGCAAACGGGGCGCCATCCAAAAGTGCCTGCGAAAACGCGGCAATCTGAGACTGGAACGGCGAAAGGTCGTCGGCTTCGGGGATAAGCACCTCGCGACTTGCGCCCGTCTTTGCATTGACAAGCGTCAGCGACCCGCCGGGCGTCTGACCCATCGTATTGAATGCAATTGCCATTGCCTCGGTGCCGACAATCTCTAATGTCCGCCGGGGAAACGCGTCCGGGCAGTTATAGGCGACGTTCATCGTCAGCAGTGCTCCGTTCTCGAAGCGGCCCATCAGAACCGCGCCGTCGTCCACGGGGTACTCAAACACGCGGCGCTGAAACAATGAGCCGACCTCGATAATTTGTTCGCCGACAATCCATTGCAGCAGGTCTAAGCCATGCGGGGCCAGGTCAATGAACGCCCCGCCGCCCGCCCGCGCCGGGTCAACCCGCCAGTTATCGTGGGCACTTTGCGTCGGCGGCACCCAGTCGCTGGGCGTCCAGCAGGCATAATGAACACGGGCGGCCGTAATCGTGCCGAGCGCCCCCGATGCCGCCAAGTCTTTCAACGCCCGGTGCCGGGCCTGGAACCGCTGGTCAAACGCCGTGCCGTACTGGACGCATGCATCGCGGCAGGCAGAGACCATCGCTTCAGCGTCGGTGGTGATCGTCGCCATCGGCTTTTCGCAGAGAATATGCTTGCCCGCACGGGCGGCAGCCTCGGTCAGAGGCCGGTGCAGATGGTTCGGCGTCGCGATATACACGGCGTCGAGACCCGGCGTTTGCAGAAACCGGTCCAATTCGGTGTAGGAAGCCATGCCCGGAGAGAGCGCAGTGATGGCTGCCATTGCGCTTGGGTCAGGATCACTTAAAGCGACAAGACACGCATTGGAGGCGGCGAGGATGCCGGGCGCGACATAGTCTCGTGCAACCCAGCCGCATCCGAGTATGCCCCAATTGATTTTTGAGTTCATAACCCGGCCTGACGCATAATCTCCTGCTGGAACGCCTGCACGGGGCCGGGATGCACAATGTTCATATCGTCCAAAGCGACGCTGAGTGTGAACGCCGCCGAGTTTGCATGCCACTCCATTTCAAGGACCCGGTCCAGCACATCGGCAGTCTGGAACGTCTTGGCTTCCGGCGTGTCGGCACTGTAGACGACCGAAACAGCATCGCAGACAGGCTGATGCAGTAGGTCCGGCAGCTCGGCAATCGCTTGGCTGCGAAACGTCTCCATCAGCGGCTTCAAGCTGTCACCAAGAAGCACATCCCCGGCGTCCCCGGCATCGGGCAAACGCGCATTGTGCAGGTGATGGGACAGACCGGTCAAGAATGCTTTTGCCGGGTCCGCGCCATACAGCGGGGCCGACAAAACACCGTATACGGCAACTAAACCGCAATGGTCGGCATGGTTCTCGGCAGGCTCCAAAACAACGCGCCGGAAGCCGGGCCGAGTCGCTCCCGCGCGGGGCTGCCGGGCTAACAGCGCGGCAAACGGCGGCACGGCATTTGGGCTGGGCAGCGGGTCGGAACTCAGTGCCCTGCGCAGGTCTGCGACCAACCCCGCGTCAAGCGGCCCGGCGACAGCATCCAGCCCTGACCGCAGGACAGCCAAACGCTCTTCGGCCGTGAAGCCGCCTGCCATCAGCACTTCGGCTTCAATCCCTGCAAGACGCGCGGCGGCGACAGCATGGGCGGTCTCGCTGAGGGCGACTTCTGCAAACACTTCACCAGCAGCAAGACGCGCCCACGCGCGCAGAAACAAACGTTCAGCGATCGAGCCGCTTTTTCCGGCGACCCGAATGCGCTTGAGATCGTTCAGCTCACGAAAGAGCGGCAACAGTGCAGGGACCGTCATCGGGCGGCAAGCTCCAAGCGGCTGTCTTCAGGCGACGGCTGCCCAATCCCGTCAAAGCGGCGCGATTCCCTCTCCAGCAGCAAGATCGCTTCAGCCATCAGCGACTCGTCAACTTCGTGGACATTGAAGCCGACACCCAAACTCTCAAGCATCTGAATGGTCAACTCGCCGCCGAGATGCTCCCGGAATTCGCGCAGACCGTGGAACAGCTCGTCGGTCCCGCGCATCTCCGGGGCGTGCAGCGCAAAACCGAGGCCGGACAGAACCCGCAAAACCCGCCGGCAGTCGTTCTCAGTGAGCCATCCCTTCAAATGAGAGTAGGTGACGTCAAGTGCCAGCCCAATCGCAACCGCTTCGCCGTGGTGCAAACGATAGTTCGTGATCTGTTCCAGCTTGTGCGCTGACCAGTGGCCAAAGTCGAGAGGCCGCGACGATCCCATCTCAAACGCGTCCCCACCCGTGCAGATGTGCTGAACATGAAGCGCAGCGCACCGGTAAACCAACTCCTGCATCGGGGCCATCTCGCGGGCGGCGAGTGCATCGGTTTGGTCTTCCAGAAAGTCGAAAAAGTCGCCGTCTTTGATGAGTGCCACTTTGACCGCTTCGGCGATGCCCTCGCGCCAGACCCGGTCCGGCTGGGTCGTCAGAAAATGGAAGTCATTTATAACAGCCCACGCCGGGGCGAATGTCCCAACCCAGTTCTTCTTGCCGAAGAAATTGATTGCATTCTTGACTCCAACGCCTGAATCATTCTGCCCCAGCGTCGTCGTCGGGATCCGCAGGAGCCGGATGCCCCGATGGGCCGTCGCCGCCGCGAAACCGACCGTATCAAGAAGTGCCCCGCCGCCGACCACGGCAAGATACGAATGCCGGTCCAGGCCGGTTTCGTTGACCGCTTCCTGCACAGCGACAACATGTTTCGGGTCGTTCTTGACCTGTTCGCCGCCCGGCAGAAGCAGCGGCGGGCAGACCAGCGTCAGCGTGTCCGAGTGCTTAGCGCAGTAGGCTAAGATTGCTGCGCGAACATCCAGCAGGCGCTCGACTTCTTCTTCGACAACGAAGAGAATTCGGGCCGGCAGCCGCTCGGCGCGGGCAGTGGTCACATCGGAGAGCAGCGGGTTTTCGGGATCAAACAGGTGTGTGGTGAAATGAACGTCATAGTGGAAATTTACTTGAACGTCGGCTTGAATGGCTTGCATGAAGAAGCTTTCTAAGGGCACAAAGGTGCCGGCAAGGCAGTGAATAGGGCATAGCAGAGAAGTAGCGAGTAGCCTGCCTTCTGGTCCTCGGTATATATACCTGTTTACAGCGGGTTTTAAACCATTCTGTTGGCGATTTTGGGCTGCCGCACCCTGCTTGGGCTGCCCCTAGGAACCGCCGGTCACGAGTGAAAAGAATAACTGACTGTTTTTGACTATTTGTAGTGTATGCTGTATGATCTCTTCACAGCTCGGAACAAACATTCGCAGGTGCCAGATTTATATTGGTACGTCTCCTCACAGCAAAGGAACACTTTGTGGCCGTATCTCGTTCCCCTTATTCGCTGTCCTGGTTTTACCCCGTCTCCTCTTGCTTAGTTCTCTCTTCGCAGCGCTCTCCCAGTTTACCGTGCAGACAGGCCCGGATTAGTCATCGCGAAGGAATGAGACGAAGAAAAGTGCCGGGGGCAATGACCCCGGCACTTTTTGTGCTGCTGCGAACGAAGCTTATTTTCAGCATCAACTTAATATGGTGCCCGTGCTGCACGTGCGGCGGCATCGGCTCGCTGCTGTGCCTCTGCCGCCGCCTTCGCCTGCGGCGGAAGCCCTGCCGTGCCGTCGGCAGCTGGTATTGCGGTACTAGCAGAAGGAGTGCTTTCTCTGCTCCCGCAGCCGGAACAGTATGCGAGGATAAGCAGGATAAACACACTCAAAATTGGTATCTTCACTGTCGAGAACTCTTTAGACCAAAGCATATCTTTATCTCCTAAATCGCAAAGTTGCCCTGTCCTTAGTTTCGGTGCAGGTAGGGTATCAGCTCAGAAGGGACCGCTCGGTGCCCAAGTGTAATGTATACTGACATTCTTCTCATAAACCTGGGGGATGTAGACATTGTTGTACCATTTGATCCGTCCTGCGCCCATAGATTTGACGTGCCCGTCGGCAAAGAGTGCATTCGTGGAATTGTTATGCCGATAGCGCATTGTGCGCCCGCCTTCCCAAGCTGTATTGGGGGCTTGATTGTCACGGTCATGGTCGGTTTGGACAGAGACAACACTGTTGTCCTTACTGGAATCATACTTGCCAGCGGTTAACACGCTTGTCGCCCACCACCCTTGGAGCGTCAGGAAACTCTCATAGCCCCAGGTTGCGCCGTTGTGGCCTTTTTCCCCAACGATAATCTTTTCAGCCGGCGCATCGATGACATTTATCGCCCACGGCTGACTTTGTTTTGCTGGATCGCCATTGTAGACAAACAAGCCGTCGCTGACACCGTACTGCTGGCCCTGATTGTTGTCCGGAAAATCGGGGCAGTGGAAGACCCCACCCGCACCATAAGCTTTACCGCCGTAGAGGTCGCCGTTCTTGATGTATGGCTGGATCGCATCGTACCACTGGGTGCCGCTCATATCGACGCTCTGCGGGTAATACTCGTCGGCATCTTGGACATATTGTATAATCGCCAGACCGAGCTGCTTTTCATTCGATTGGCAGGAGGCGCGGCGGGCGTTCTCGCGGACTTTCTGGAAGACCGGGAACAAAATTGCCGCTAAGATAGCGATAATAGCGATGACGACAAGCAGCTCGATCAGTGTAAAACCTTTTCGCTTCATGATAGTCCTTCTTTCTTTGTAAGGTGCATATTTAAAGACGCACTATTTTTTAAGAGCTTCTCGACTTGTGGCTTTTTGCGGCCCGTCGGACAAGAGCTGGGCGGCGGAAAAAGCCTGCGCGACGGCGGGATTCCTTTCGGTTCGCTCTGTACGCAGTTGGGCGCATTTTCGGATCAGCTCCGCCTCCGAGTCTCGGTACGGATCAAGCGGAGTGACCGGGTGGACATTGCTGTAGAGACTCCAGAGCGACTGACCACCGCCGGTCCAGATCACTTTGTAGGTCCAAAGTGACGACGAAAGATGCTTGTCCTGGAACGTCCGCACTAGGCCCGCCAGTGTCGCCCCGGTTCCATGCGGCTCCAGCCCAAACTCGCCGACATAGAACGGAATGCTGCGGCGGGTTTGTTCACGTTCAATGCTGGCCACATAGTCATCTACCGCTTTCTGCTGGTCGGTGCCGGACTTCGCGTTGAAGTTATAATAGTGGCTGCTGTAAGCAACATTTTTCCAGCCGCACGGCTCAGGAAACGGCATCCACTGAATACCGGTATAGCCGTCTTCGATGAAAATCAGATGCTTGGTGTCTTCGGCCCGGATCGCCCGGTACAGCCGGTCTTGCACGACATACAGCGTATCGGAGTTCGGTGTTCCCGTCGGCTCGTTCAGCGTGTCATATCCGGCGACAGCCGGGTTATCTTTGTAGCGGCGAGCGATTTGTGTCCAGACTGCTTCCGTCTGCGCGATATACGCCGGGTTCTTGAAGAACGCATTGACATCCGCCTGCCCTGTGTGTCCCTGGTCGCTTTGCCCGCCGGGTGCGCCGTGCAGGTCTAGAATGACATAGAGGCTGTTCTGACTCGCCCAGGCAATCGCTTGATCCAGCCGGTGCAGGCCGTTAGGCTCACTGACGATACCAGCCAAAAAAGGCAGGCGCACACAGTTGAACCCCGCCTCGTGCAGTCGCTTGAAGTCTTCCTCGTTTAGCCAAGCATCCCGGAATGCCTCTTGAATACGCGCTCTTCCTGCCGTACCTAGGCGGGTTTCGATCGTAGTCCAAAGCGACACGTGGTCTTTGATCGGCTTGAACGCCGAGCCGGGCGGCGGGGTGGTGACAAACGGCTGCATCCACATCTCTTCGACGAGCCAGCCGCCGAGATTGACTCCTTGCAATGTCACCGTGCGGCCTGAGCTATCGACCACATTCGTTCCCTGAGCGTGAAGCGGAGGCAAGCTATCGGCAAAGATTTGGGTCTGTGCCAAGGTCAAAAACAAGAGAGAAAGAACAACGTTAAGAGTGCGTGCCATAATTCAGTGACTGCGATTATCCGGTTAAGTGATACTATAATAACACGTATCGTAAAGGTTGTCAATAGCCCAAATGCGATTTCTCGGCTTCACTTGTTTGACAACACCCGCCTGAACACTCTATAATGCGGTGAGGAGATTTTTGATGCCCACGATTCGTGATGTCGCCAAAGCCTGTAATGTGTCCACCGCAACCGTCTCTTATGTCATCAATGGGAAGAACACACTGCTGCCGGAGACGCGCGAACGGGTCCTGCGGAAGATACGCGAAATGAATTATCATCCGAGCGCAGTGGCACGCGGCCTGTCTAACAAGCGCATGAACACGTTTGGGATTCTCTTCGATAATGTTGGCTCGGAGATCGCGATTTGGCATCCCTACACTTCCGGTATTCTGCAGGGGGTCGTGGCGGCATCCGCCGAAGTAGGCTGCAACGTGACGATCTTCACCGAACTTTGGCGCAATGCCGAAATCTCGCTGCCGAAGCTGCGGGACCAGCGCACTGATGGAATCATTATTGTCGCCCCGCCGTCTGACACCGATATTCTGCCCAGTCTGCTGTCTGCCGGGTCGAAAGTCGTGACAATCTCTTCAGAAAGTGTTTCGTTTGGGATGCCGTCAGTGGATGTGGATAATGCGTTTGGAATCAAGCTGGCAGTAAGGCACCTGCGGGAGATGGGGCATAGAGAGATCGCATTTATCGGTGGTCAGATAAATATGTTTAGCGGGGCGATGCGGCTGAGCGCGTTCCAGGCCGCGCTGGATTCTTGGTCACTTAGCTTGCTGCCGGAGCATCTGGTGCTGTCCTCTTACGAGGATAGTTCGGCCTCCTACAGCGATGCCAAGCGGCTCTTGTCACTGCCGAATCCACCGGCGGCAGTTGTCGCGGGCAACGACCAGATTGCGTTTTCCGTACTTGCCGCGGCGCGTGACCTGGGGATCGCCATTCCAGCGCAGCTTTCGGTCATCGGCTTCGATGATATCGCCGATGCCGCGACGACTCAGCATGCGCTGACCACGATCAAGCAGCCGCTGCGAGAGATAGGCGCAGCCGCGACCCGCCTGCTGGCACAAGTGATTTCAGGAGACTGCCCACCCGCCGAATGCCTTCTGGTTGAACCCACGCTGGTCGTGCGTGCGACCACCGGCTCTCCGCGCTAAAGCGCACTATTTCGGGTCGTCCAAGCTCAGCATATCCCCGTCGAAAAATAGCTGCTTTCGTTTTTCCGAGGCGAAGAAGAACGGCAGACGGGCGACCCGGCCATTGTCGTAATGCAGGACGAGCGTGTAACCGCTGATCGTGTAAGTTCCTGCGCGGTTGCTGCCCTTTGTCTTACGCCTGGCGTACCCCACGGTGCTTGGAGTGGAGAACGAGGTCACACTGCCCTCGTCATTATAGGCGGTATCAACGCTGAAATCATTCATGGTCTGCCCGAACGTCCCACTGCTTGAGCCGCCCCGATTGTCTTTCTTGAACCGCCCATCAGGAGTGAAGGTAACACCCCAAATGCGGTAGGAGCCGCCCATCAGCGAGGAGCCGGTGGTGGACCCCGCCGCATAGCGTCCCGACAGACGCTCGCCGGGCTTCCCAGCAATCGCCATTGTGCCGACAAGTGCCTCATAGTGATTGGGTCGATCCGGCCAGGCGGCGAGCACTTGAGTCCTCTGCTTGCGCCAGCGGCCCCATTTGACCGGTTCCCGGCGGCGCGAAAGCGAAGCGTCCATCTCGTCAGGCGCGACAGGCAGACCGTCTTTGAGCGTGCCGTCTTTGAGCAGCAGATAGGTTTCATCCTCAACTGTCATGCCGCCGCTTGTCGTTTGAACGTCGTAATGGTGAAAGACTCCGGCGATTTGAGCCGTGGGTATGCCTTTACCGGGGGCGGTGACGTATTTATATCGCCGAGCCTCGATGTCCGCCGCGGCTTTCGCAGCCTCCGCCTGCTTTGGTGAAGGCTGTTCGGGGGGGGGGGGCCAACATAGTGCGGCGTCGTGATGATAAACTCAAAACCGCGATCCGACTTGGCAAATAAGTAGGGTTTCCCCTGGGCATCGCGCCCATAAAGACTGTAGGCATCGTCCGAGCCGAGAACGCTGTTATAGATGTCAAAAGTCTGCCCTATATCCAGCTTCCCGGTAATTGCGTCGTACGTATATGTATTACGGCCAAACTCATACTCACTGCCCTTCTCATTGCAGATACGACACTCCCCGGATGTGTACAGAGTAATACGGAAGCCGTTTGCGATCTTGCCGTTGTCGCTGCGGACAGCGTTTCCGGCGTAGATGCCGGGCACCAATTTGCCGCCGGGCGTCATTCCCTCTGGGGTGGGAGGAAGTACCTCCGTTTTCAATCCTCGTCCGGAGGCTTCTGCCGCCACCTTTTCCTGACGGATCATTTCCCTCGTAACCGCCGAGGCTTGCGCCTGATACCGCGCTAGCACGGAGAAGCTGCCTGTAATGGCGATGACACGCGCCGATTCACCGTCCATCGATAATGCACTGAAAATGGCCGCTTCCCGGAAATCCCCCGGCACAGCGGCGAAGGTTCGAGTCGTGAGCGCGGCGGAATGGTCTCGCGCTTTCGCCGGTTCCGCTTTGCCGAACGGCTTGCCCAAGGCGGCGACTTCACGGTCCGCGAAGCCGTCGATAAACTCGGTGATTTCCACTCCGTTCAACCGAATCCGGGGGTAGATCGTGATCTGATA
>JANXNV010000196.1 GCA_025353925.1 Armatimonadota bacterium | reverse complement strand
CCCCGCCCCAATTCTGGGGAGCCGGAATAGAAGGGGAGGCGGCGGCTCTACCCGGATTGATATCCGGGTCTGTACAAGGGCGATTGTCTGGCTGCGCGGACAGGAAATTCAGACCCGGCCTTGAAAGGCCGGGCTATTCGGAGAAAGCCCCTCCGGGGCTGAGGAAAATACCTGATTACATTTGCACGATTACTAACAATCTATTGCAAAAGTCATGGCTTCTGCAAATCTTTCTGTGAAAGTGTATGCCAGCGGCGAAACCACAGCAGCGCAGACGCCAGTTTCACCATCGCCAGGTAGCGATCCGCCAGTTTATCGTAGCGCACCAGAACGGCGCGGCAACGAGACAGCCAAGCCAGTGTGCGCTCGACGACCCAACGACGGGCAGGGTGCTTCTTCTCGCCCGCCGCATCGAGCTTTTCTTCACCGATGCGCCGAATGTGCGGTGTGTAGCCGAACTGAGCGCAGGTTGCCTCGCCCGTCGGATTATCGTAGCCTTTGTCCAAGCATCGTAGCCTTTGTCCAAGCACAGATGCTGCGGCTCTTCGGCGGTCGGCTGAGGCCGTTCGACCACAATGGCGTCCAGCGTCAGGGCAAGCAGCTTGGCATCAGGCGTGTTGGCCCCACTGATGCAGGCCGCAAGGGGCCAGCCATTGCCTTCGACCAGGATACTTTTCTTGACGCCCGACTTGCCACGGTCACAGGGGTTGGCACCGACGCATTCGTCCTGACCCCCCTTTTTGCCAGGCCGCTTCCTGGAACGCCCCGTGCTTTGCCGAGGCAGCCATCGGCGGCCTGCCAGTGCCACTCGACGCCTTGAAGCTCGTCGCACTTGGTAAGCAGAATGGCCCAGAGAATATCGAAGATGCCTTGCTTTTCCCAGCGCACGAAAGCACGGTAAACGGTAGTTCGGTCACCGAATTCTAGTGGAAGATGATTCCACTGGCAGCCTGTCCGCAGGCGATAGATGATGCCGTCGAACGAGTGGCGGGCGTCGGCGCGTGGACGGCCCATGCGATTGGGCGGATCATAAACGGCCAAGACTTTCTCGATCAGTTCCCAGAGCGGGTCGGGAGCGTTCCAGATCGTCGGGAGCGGTTTCTGCTCGGCGGCGGCTTTTTCGGTCAGTTCAGCGGTTGAGGGCATCATGCCAGGATTATCGGCGTTTGGCTACTCCTTTTGGAGACACGACTTTTGCAATAGATTGTTATTGGTTTTCACGCTTTTGAAGCTTTATCTGTCAATTACCTCGTGAGCTTTCGACTAAAACGGAGGTGTGCAGTCCACCCCGGTCTGCTTGGTGCCACCAGAGCATTCCAGGAACCCAGTGCTGCGTGGTCGCTTCTGATATGTCATTTGCAGACTGTCTCAATTCGGCTTTGAAGGCGCGAACTCTTCTTCCATTCAATACTATGCTCTCTACGGTAGCAAGCGGGAATTGTGGGGTTTCCGCAATGAAGCTCAGGCCAGACTGAATCGTGTAGAGCGATCCTGGCCCTACTTCCTGTGTTTGTTTCTGCACTTTCCCGCGGCTGTCGGAGTAGTACCTCACGATCCGCCTCAGTACAAGATCCAATTTGCCGTAGTACAGTAAGTAGTGCTTGGTCAAATTAGCCGACGCGTGGGGATCGCTCTCGGTGACCTTCACTTCGCTGCAATCGTAAATTGGGCTTTGATCGAAGCCAGGGTTTTTGATCTGTTTCACGCCGACGACTTCGAAACGGAGGGTGGTGAAATCGGTATTGCTATCTCGAAGGGCGAAGTCAGCTCCATAATTAGAAAACTTGGCGAAGGTGTTTGCCTGATGGACAACCCACCAGTCCCCTACTTTCCAGTCTGGAACCGCCATTGTCAACGTTGCGTCTTGCGCTTGGGGCGTGGGAGCGTTGACAGGGACTTCTGCCGATGCGTGAAAGACGAATAGAATCGTTGCAAAAATTATAGCGGCGAAACCGGCAAAAGATAAACTTCTCATTTATTTTTCTCTCCCATCATTATACGCCATTTCTTGCGAAAGCGTGAGAAACGCACCCCCACGATTTCCCTGAATCCTACTCTTCAAAAAATAGTAGACATATTTATCTAAAATGCTTGACAGAGGCAGGAGACAAAAGTATACTATAAGTAACCCTGACCGGCGGACAAAATTCCTTTGCCCTCCAGACAGTCGGTCAGGGGGTTTTTGTTGAAATCTGGGAGGCGAGGGAGAGAAAATGGAGAGAGTGGAATGGCAGCTTTGAGTTTTCCGTATGATGCCCGTCGTAAAGACGGGGCTTTGCTGGCGTCGGCGGTGGGGGCCGGGGCGCGGGTGTTTAAGGGCGGGCTGGTGACGGTAGCGACAGCCACGGGATTGGTGCAGGCGGGGGCGGATGCCGCTGGGTTGGTGTTTGTGGGGGTCGCCTATGAGAGCGTGGATAACACGGGCGGGGCGGCGGGGGCGAAGGCGGTGCGGGTGCATAAGAACGGCGTCTTTACTTATGCCAAGGCGGGGGCGGCGCAGGCGGATGTCGGGAAAACGGTGTTTCTGGTGGACGATGCCACGGTGTCCATCGCGGCGACGGCCAACAGCATCGCCTGCGGGACGATTGTCGGGGTGCCTGACGGTGCCCATGTGCAGGTGCGGATCGATGGGCGGGTGAGCTGATCACGGAGAGGAGGAAACAGATGGAAACGGAAATTCGGATGGAAGTGGTTGGGCCGCTGATGTTCTCGGACGAGGAGATGTCGAGTGAAGAGATGTCGAGTGAGCGGACGGCGCGGCTGCTGGAAGTCGGGGAGTACCCGGACAAGGGGCTGACGCTCACAGAGGGCGATCTGGACGAGCTGATCGCCCGGTTTTCGGCGGGGCTGCCGGTGAAAGTCGAGCATACCGACTCGCCTCTCGACCCGCTGGGCACGGTGCAGCGGGTCTGGCGGGAGGGCGGGGCATTGTTCGGCATGCTGGCATTCCCGAGTGACCTGGGGGCGTTCCTGCGGCGGCGCGGGGCGGCGAAGCTCTCGGTGGGGCTGCACCGGGACCCGCTGCGGCTGGCGGAGGTCTCACTGGTGCTGAAGCCGCGCGTGGCGGCGGCGACTTTGATGAGCCGCGGGGAGAGTGACCCACGCGTGCTGGAGATCAGGAAGCTGCGCGAAGAACTTAAAGCGCAGGCGGTGGAGGCGCAGATCGGAGTGCTGAAAGTGGCGGGGCGGTTGGTTCCGGCAACGGAGGCATTGGCGCGGGCGTTGCTGTCCGTGCCGGGGGAGGCGATGGTGACGCTCAGCGCGGGGCCGGAAGCGGTGGCGGAGGTATTTCACCGGTTTCTGCAGGCCCAGCCGGTGGTGGTGACGTTCGGCGAGACGGTGCCTGCGGGGAAAGAAGCGGACGAACACGGCTTCACACACTACGAACATACGTTCCTATCGGAACGGCTCGGCGTTGACCCGGCGAAGGTGGCCGCGCTCTTGCGGGAAGAAGATACGAAGAGAAACGGACAGAAAAACGGCGGACAGAAAGAGGAAAATCATGCATATTGACACACAGACATTGATCGCGGCGGTGGTGGGATTCCATCTGCTGGCGGCGGCGGCCCGGGCAATCTTTCGGGCACCGAGGCAGCAGGCGCAGATCAGCGCGATTGAGACGAAAGTCGACGATATTCTCGGAGCTTTGACCGGCCGCGTCGTGGTAGGCACAAGCGGCAGCGCAAAAGGAGACGTAAAATGACACTGGTGAAATCAGACATCCCGCAGCTTTTGACGGCGGGGCTGAAGACGGCGTTCTTTCAGACATTCGGGGAGACTCCCGCGCAGTGGGATAAGATCGCGACGCAAATCGTCTCCGACAAGGACACGGAGCAGTACGCGTGGCTCGGAGCTTTGCCGGGCCTGCGCGAGTTCGTGGACGAGCGGCAGCCGGGCGATTTGAAGCCCTACAGCTATGCGATCAAGAACCGGACCTGGGAGAGCACGATCAGTATCGACCGGACGGCACTGGAAGACGACCAGTACGGGCAGATCGCGCTGCGGATCCGGCAGATGGCGAGTGTGGCGAAGCAGCATCTGGACACGATCGTGTTCGGTTTGCTGGCGTCGGGCTTCGCGGCGAATGGTTACGACGGGGTTCCATTCTTTGGGACGCATAACCAGGGAAGCGTTCAGAATAATAAGGGAACAGATGTTCTTAATTCGACTTCGCTTCAGGTGGCGATCACGGCGATGATGCGGTTCACGGATGACCAGGGGCGTCCGGCGGCGGTCAAGCCGGATGTTCTGGTGGTCCCGCCGGAGCTGTACTGGGAAGCGGCGACTTTGATGAACTCCGCGCTTTACCCGGACCCGCTGCTGGCGGCGAACCAGCAGCTCTCGGCGAACCCGCTACAGGGCTTGCTGACCCTGGTCACGACGCCGTACCTGGCCGACTCGAACGACTGGTTTCTTCTGGACACGAAGCGGGTGGTTCGGGCGGTGGTGCTGCAGATGCGGAAGGATTTCGAGTTTACCGCACTCGACGACGAAGAAAACGCCTTTATGCGGGATCAGTACCTATACGGCGTCCGTGCCCGCTACAACGTAGGCTTTGGGGACTGGCGTGCGGCGTTTGGAACGCAGGTCGCGTAGTAGGGGGAGACGGCCCCGCCGGGCAGAGTGCGTCGGGGCCGTTCCGCCGGAAAAGAGTAAATCATGACCATTTTGACAATCACGCGCGACGATTTGAAGAAGCTGTGTGCGCTGGATTTGACCGATACAGTGCCGAATGCCGCGCTGGACTCGGTGATCGAGGCCGAGCAGAGCGTCTATGAGTACGTGCTGGACCCGGCGGTGCTGACGGCTTCTTCGGGCAGCGAGGGTCTGCGGGCAACGCTGACGCTGGGGGTATCCGAGGTGCTTTCGGGGAGTTATCTGCGGCGTCAAGCACGGGCGCCGGGGGCGACGGATGACTTCCATATCGGGCCGCTGAATGTGACGGCCTCGAAAACCGACAGCCCGCCGCAGATCGCGGAGCGGCTGGCTTCGCAGGGCTTGAAGCGGCTGGAGCCGTTCCTGCGGGCATCGAAAATGGTGGCGTCGGACGCGGTCGGCGGCAGCCCGGATGGATCGAGCAAGATGCCTCTGCTGGCGACGGCGGCGGCCACCGGCTCGCTGTTTGATGCGTCTTTCGGCCTTGAGTGCGGATTTGGTGAGGAGGGGGTGCGATGAGTGATCGGCAGGCGCAGGGGCACCTGCGGCGTATTGTGGCGTTGTTCGGGCGGCATGGGGAGACGTTCACGCTCGTCCATGCCGGGGCGAGCCGGACGAAGCGCGGCCTGTTTGCGCCGATGGATGGGCAGACGGTCGCCACGTATTTCGATGCCAACGAGTCGGTCGGCCTGCAAAAGCCCGCCCTGTCGCTGTACCTGGACGGCGGTCAGACCGATCCGCCGCTGGTGAACGATGTGTATTTCCGCGACGGGCGGCTGTGGACGGTGCGGAAGACGCAGCTTTTTCGCCTAGGCGACACGCCGCTGCTAATTTTGGCACTCTGTGATTAAAGAAAAAACCAACGAAAGGTAAACAAATTATGCTGACATTAGAAAGAGAACTGCACTCCCCCGCCCTGCTGCCGCCGACGCAGGGGTATCCCTGGCACAGTGTTCCGCTGGATACGGAGCGGATGCGGCGGTATTTAGGGAGCTGTCTGGCTCAGGGCATCAGCTACGCACTGGGGGCGAAGGCGGAAGACTTGCTGGCGGTTCCGCCGGATTACCGGCAGATCGACTGCTCCGGGTGGGTGCGGGCGGCGGTGGCGGTGGCGACGGAGGGTCGGCTGATTTTGCCGGATGGCTCGGTCAATCAGAATGACTGGTGCGCGGCACACGATTTGAAGCGCAGCGCGTTTGCGGCGTGCCGTTTGCAGGACGGGCTGACGCGGATCGGGTTCATCCGGCCCTCGGTTTATCACCGGATCGGGCACGTTTACCTGGTGCATAACGGGCGGACTTTGGAAAGCTGGAGCGGGCATGGACCGGGGAGCCGCCCGGTCGTCACGCATATCCTGAGCGCGGAGACGACGGATGTGTACGTGCTGGCGGTGCGCCCATGAAACTGAACTTTTCGTTTCTGAATGGGCGAAAGAAGCCGCTGCTGCCATCGCTCGAGGAGCTGGCTCCCGCCGTGTCGGGGGTATCGCTGCTGGGGGCGTTGCGCACGGTGGCATTTCCCGGAGACGGATTGCCGGGCGGCGAGGGCAGCTACGCGACGTACCGCAGGATGCTGAAGGACCCGCAGGTGAAAGCGTGCCTTTCGACTAAGAAGTTCGCGGCACTCTCGCAGGGCTGGTCGGTGCATGCGGTGTCGGAATCGCCCGGCGATCTCGCCGTCGCGGGGTTCGTCCGGGCGGCGTTGACGAATTTGAACGGAAGCATTTTGGATGCGTTATACGACTCGCTGGACGCCTTGGCTCTGGGGGTTTCGCTGCTGGAGATCAATTACCGCTTGATCGAGGGCGGGCCGTACGCGGGAATGGTGGGCTTAGAATCGCTGAAAAGTAAAGACCCGGGCCTGTTTCTCTTTGAGACGGATGCTTTCGCCAATGTCACAGGCCTCCGAGGTGTGTCGGGCGGGGTCTATCCGCCGGACAAGTTCCTGCGTTACAGCTACCTGCCGGAGTACGAGAACCCGCTGGGCCGCAGCGACCTGGCGGGGGCGTACAAAGCGTGGTTCGTCAAGCAACAGCTTCTGCGCTGGTGGGCGAAGTACCTGGAAAAGTTCGGATTGCCGACCATCACCGGCTCGTACGACTCGGGGCGCGGCTACGGGACGGAGCAGCAGCGGGAGCTTCTGGCGATAGTCGCGCAGGTGCATAATGAGAGCGCGGTGGTGCTGCCTTCGGACATGAAGCTGGCCCTGCTGGAAACATCCCGCGCTCAGGCGGCGGGCTTTCAAGAGGCAATCGAGTACCTGGACCGGGCCATCGCCAAAAGCATTCTCGGCCAGACGCTGACCACGGACGGCACGGGCGGCGGGGCGACCTACGCGCTGGGGGCGGTGCATCAGGACGTGCTCACGTTCTGTAAAGTATCTTCCGTTTCCCCGACTTCGCTTCCAATCATTCCAGGCAGGAAGTGGACCGTCGCGCCGTCTTTCTGGCACGTCACTTTTTCAACCACCGTCCCTAAAATCTTCCGCTTTTGAACACCGGCGACATCGGGCGAAGTGAGCACTTCACGTGCTTTGGTCAGCATGAGCTTTTGAACGTCGCCCGCAGGCGCGGTGCGAACGCTCTTCGAGGGCCGTAGGCAGGCGGTGAGAGTGCCGCGCCGGTCTTCTAAGTCCTTACGACGGGCCGCGATGTCGGCAAAGACCGCTGCGTACGCATCGGGCGATGCCCCAGCCCGGATACCGGCCACCTGAGCCTGCACGAAAGCGACCTCCTCGCCGGAAAGCTGCGTAAGGGCTTTATCTATCTCGGCTATCTCTCGGCGCGGATCGGCAGAGGGAGATGGGATGGATTGGTTGCGTACGTGGGTATCAATTGCCAGTTGTACCGCCTCGGGATGGCTACAGGCATCCAGCAGTGCTGTGCAAGTTGCCTCCTCAGCGGCAGAGACGACGTAGCGCGTTTTTTCGCAAACAGTCTCCCCTTTGTCCATACGCGCGTACTTGTAGCCAGAGCAGCAGTAGTATATTTCCCGCCGGGTGCCGTTCACCACCATAGGAGCACCGCAATTCGGGCAGAAAACTCGCCCAGACAGCATCCGAATCGTCTGCGGATTTCCGCCGCGTTTCCTCTTGTTTTCTCGAAGCCTCTCTTGAACCCTGTCCCAGACTTCCTCGCTGACAATCGCGGGCGCATCCAGCGGTATCCAGTTTTTAGGGTCAGCCAGCCAGTAAGAATGGGAGGAAATGATCGGCTCCCCTGTGAGACGGTTCGTCTCATTCAGCCGGCTTTCGTCTTTGCGGCTCTGCCACCGTCCGGCGACTGGCTGGCCTTTGTAGACCGGATTTCTAAAGATAAAAGCGAAGTTGACGGATCGCCAGTGCAGTCCGCCCCGCTTGGTGGGAACGCCTCTGGCATTCATCTCACGTGCGATTTCCGGCAGTGTTCGGTTCCCGGCAGCATATTCTTCGAACATCCATGTAACGACCTCGGCTTGTTCCGGGATGAGAATATAGCGGCCTAATTGATCCAAAGGATAATCGCCTCGCATCACGTCGCTTTTTGTCGGGATATGGTAGCCGAACGGCGGATTGCCCCGGTTGACCTGATTACCCTCCCCCAGCCGCCGAATCTTTCCATTCATCAAACGCCGCCGAATAACGCTCTTTTCGTACTGCTTGAAGCCGCCCTGAAAGGCGTAGTTCAAGTCGCCTTCTGCGGTATCGTCAAACGTCCCTGTGCAGAAAATGAGCCGCCCGCTTGCCGCTCTCACGATTTTCAGAATGCGCTGCTGATGCTCCACGTCGCGGCTGAGGCGGTCCAGCTCTGTCGCGATCAGCGTGTCGGCCTGCCCCTCTCGTATGTCGGAGAGAGCAAGCTGAAGGTTTGGTCGGTGGTCGAAGAAAGCACCTGAAACACCAGCGTCTTCATACTCCGCCACAATAGGCAGATTGAGTTCCAGGGCTTTGGCTCGGCAAGCGTCTCGCTGGCTGTCGAGACTTGTTCCATGTCTTGCCTGCTCTTCCGTGCTCACCCGAATGTAGAGTACAGCCCCGCGCGTTTTCGTGATGGTCTTGTTCATTGGAGTCATGGTCGCCACTTCTTCCCCGCGATTCTTTTGCTCAACACAGCAGTGTATTCCACCAGTATATTCTATTATCGCATATCCGATGATATAAGTCAAGTGTATCTGGTTTTATTGTTGCGTTCGCGATTATTTTCTGCTATAATAGCCTTATGATGCTAATTGGAATGCCAGAAGCCGCGCGTCGGGCCGGAATGACGCCGGATGGCTTGCGCCGGTCCCTGATGAATGCGGGTGTCAACCTGACGCGCATCAACGCGAAAGCGATTGCCGTGGAGGAGGCGGAGCTGGTCGCATTTGTGGAGAGGCGGGGGAAAAGCCCAGGCCGGGGCAGGCCGATGGGCGCAAAGAACCGCTTGAGAGAAAGTTCGGACTGAGAGAAAGTTCCAAGAAGAATAGTCTAACCGGGATGTTCTTCACGTTGGAACAGCGGTGGCACCTAGCGCGGTCTCGGCTTCACTGAGGTACCGGTCCCGGCTTTTCAAGGCCCGCGTGATGGAGTGCTGAATGTGGGAAAGACGAACACCGATTCGGTTCCCCCCGGTTGACGCGGCCTTGATGCCGTCCCTCTGCCTTTGGTACTGCCCTATCTGCCGGTCAAGCTGCTCTGCTACCGTTAGCAGGGCAAGGGCCTGGCGATAGTTTCCTTCGCTGCCCTCGGCCCGCACCCGGAGCGCGGCCAGCGTCTCCTCGAAGGTCGGAGGTGGTTCCTCACCAGCACCAACCGTCTCCGCAGCTGTCTCAGACCCATTCCCAGCGGCAACACTATCCTCCGTCTCCAGAACTGTCTCCGTGGCAGTGAGCATCGTTTCTTCTCCTCGCCTTTCACCTGAGCGCAGCCCGATTGCCTTAGTATTCGCCATAAGTGAGTACCTGCCATAGGTCAGTAACTGCAATAATTTAGTATCTGCCTCAAGCTAGTACCTGCCGGGGGCGGGACTGGTCGCCGCGCCGCCGCGCATGATGTCGC
Organism: Armatimonadota bacterium; assembly: GCA_025353925.1. GTDB lineage: Bacteria > Armatimonadota > Armatimonadia > Armatimonadales > Capsulimonadaceae > JANXMY01. The sequence continues at coordinate 491 of JANXNV010000196.1, read as the reverse complement.
CGGCAGAGTAGTTGCTGGTCGCGTTCTGCGTATGCGCGGCGGCCTGCCCGGTGGTCGGATTGATTTGGGTGACGGTGATGCTCTGGGGCTTACCGGCAGCCTGAGCGATAATCTGCGCGGCCTGCATGAAGAGATTGGCCGCTTCCAGCGTCAATCCTGCACTGCCCCCTCCGCTCTCGACACCGTTCATGTTCAAGGTGCCGCCTACGCCGCCCCCACCGGTCGCAATCGGGCCATCCTCCTGCGAAGAGCGCATTCCTAGGAGATTCAGCCCTGGGATATTCAGCCCTACGCTGCGAGGATTGTAACCTGCGTCGGACTTTGTGTTGTACTGCGAAGTGTACTTGTCGGTGAAAGCATCCCCGCCGGTGAAGCCGCCTTTGCCGTCCGGCCCGTAGGCATTCGGGCCGACACCGGGCGTATAGTCTCCTGGCCTGTTTCCAAAGCCGTAGACCTGCGCGTTTCCCTCGGGCGGCATCGTGCCCATCGTC
>JANXNV010000274.1 GCA_025353925.1 Armatimonadota bacterium | reverse complement strand
GGCCTCGCCGGGCAAAGTCTATCCCGCCACGGCGTATCCCGTGCTCCGCGCTACGACCCCGCTGGTCAGCCTTCGATGAAGCACTTATGCTTACGCACTCACTCGATATTGCTTCAGCCCAAAGCTGATGTACCTGCTGCTGAAAAACCTATTGTTGACCGGCGTACCGAGGATATACAGGTAAATAAGTTACCTCTCTCGTGCCGTAAGGCCCCTCGCTTTAGCGATGGGGATATAAGGCACATCGCCTTTCCCTCTATCCATTCTATTTAGCCACTGAAGCCTCAGTGGCTTTTTTGCTCGCCCTGCATTTTCGAACTCGCTCACACAGTGCATCACTTTTACAAGTTTTGCTCTCGCAAATTGCACCCTTTCGCTTTTTGGAGACTTTATGATCATATGGATGCCATTTGCCTTTGCCGTCATTGCAATAGCGGCACCAATGGAAGCGCGAGCAGAGCGTCGTCATCAATTGCAGAACAAGGCGGTTTTTGCAAGAGACGGAAAGGACACGAGAATAGTCATCATTCTGACTTAGCCCCAGTTCGACATGAGGCAATTTGCCCCAGAAGAACGCCAGCTGTATATTTGCTCTGCCGAGCCAGTCATTGACTACCTCAGCAAGCCAGTATCGTTCCTGGGAGATAGCATCTGATAACTCGTCGGCCAATGATGCAGGCGGAGAAGGAAGTCCGCAAAACAGTGTTCCATTCTGGTCCATCACTCTGCTGAGAAGTGGATTGTCACCGGTAACAATCTGTTTCCAATCCGCGTCGCTCCCCTTCCCGTTGTTGAAAAGGCAGGCCGCGACGCGGATCATAGCAGCGGCTTCGCGGGCATAAATGCGGTATGCCTCAACCGGCTCCATGAACACCCGAACAACTATCTCCTCCTCGCGATGCTCATTTTGCCAGTACTGAATAAGCCGTTTATCTCTCTCCGCCTCCGCAAAAGTGTAGGTTGGAACAAGGTCCAAGTTAAGGTGTAGGTTGTCCTGCAACCGGCTGATTTCTGTTTGTCTATCGTTGGTTCCGCACCCCTCTAAAACTTGTTCTGTTGCCCATTTACAGAAGTCGAGTACGCCCCATTTCCCCACAAAACTCAGTACCGCTTCGTCGGTAGCATCCGCAAGCTCAAGAAAATCCTCTAAACACGTCCGGGGCGAATTGGTGCCATCAGCACCATCTCCACTTTCTTCGTCACTATCAAATTCCCACGCGATCACAGGATAGGTCAAGTTCATAGAAATCGTACGGTTCATTCTCATGTGAAAAATTGTTCGAACCCCGCCTTCTGGCGGCACAGGCTCAATCCATACTTTCCTCGGGACCAACAGTCGAAGAGATTGAGGATGGGAACTGATGTTGATCGGCACCTCCTCGAACCGGGAGCTTCTGAGGTTGGCATCGTCATCATTGTGCAGAATCTCCGCCAATGTTTCTGTCTTCTGACGCGCCAGTTTTTTTTGCTCCATGTCCCTGCCTTACTCTCTTGTCTCAGCTATGCATGCTGTGACGCCCATTACTGTAACGCGAGATGTAACATTTCACGTTAGCATAATTATACCGCAATATCGTATCATCTACAAGGATGCGCGTTCTTGCGCATCTGGATTTATAACTGTTAGGAAAAAACTAACGATTTGGGAGGGGTGAAGCATTGAAGGGCTATATGGACACCGAGGACATCGCGGAGTTTCTGGGCGTCAGTACCAATCAGGTACGGTGGTTAGCACGCCAAGGACGTATTCCTTACGTTCGGCGGGGCAATCGAATTTGTGTACCCGTGGAAGCTTGGGACGAATTCATGGAGAGCCAGAAGTCATTGGCTTTGGCCGCTGTTAAAGCAAACAAGGGGATCAGCTATGTCTCAGTCGGCTGAACCAATGTCACCGCGTCCGCTTCAGGTCATCTGCTCGGAGCATACCAGCACTGAAGTGGCACCGGGCTGGGTCCGCGCCACGCAGATACTTCTGCGCGGGCTGGCACGGCTTCAGCAGCAAGAGGATCGCCCGCAAGGGTGAACAACCCCACAGCTAACAAACAAAAACGCCCATCGCTTTGAGGAGGGCGACGGGCGTATATCGAAAGAGGCAGGGCGGGTAGGTTTTGCAACCTGATTATACCCGTTTTCCTGTCTCTGTCAATACGAGGAGACCAGAATTGAAAACCACGATTACTTCACCCAGCGGGTCGCCCGGCCCGCGCTACCCGTTCCCGTGCCGCCCCCACCCCGCCGAGAGCTACCGTCCCCTGGCGGCTCTGCCCAAGTTAGTCTGCGTTGCCCTCTCTGCCGGCGGCGTCGAGATGATTGAGTTTCATCTGACCACGCGACTGAGTGATCGCCGATGGGCGGATACTTTTTCGCATGGCACGGTGGAGCTGCGTGACGGCAGGCGACTTGGCATCTGCACGACGTTCTCAAAAGGCGGCGTGTTGCTGCTGGAAGCGGAAAAAGGGCAAACACTCTCGGCAGGGATTGTCGCCGACATCGCACGGGCGGTTCGAGAAGGTCATATCCGCGAACAGGCACGGCAGTATGTCCGTCGAGGGCGCAACTGATGACCACAAATCCCCATATTCAGAAAGAAGACGTTCTGGCAGCCATGCAAGGCCGCTACATCGACTTCTACAGCCAGTTTGGAGCCTTTCACCCCTCTGGCAGTGAGTTTCGAGGGCAGTGTCCGATCCACGGAGGAAAGCGTGACAGCTTCAGCGTCAAAGCCGAGGACGGGTTGTGGCACTGCTTCAGCGAATGCGGCGACATTGGCGGCGACGTGTTTGCCTTCCTGAGCCGAAAAGACGGACTGGATTTCCCTGATGCGCTGGAAGCCCTGGCCCGCTGGTCAGGAACCACTGGGCCGGAAGTTCCCAGAGCCAGTTCGACCAGTGCGGTTTCACCAAAAAAGGTAAGCACAGCCAAACGGATTGTCGCAACTTACAATTACACGGACGAGGAAGGCACTCTGCTGTTTCAAGTCGTCCGCTACGAACCGAAGGACTTCCGTCAGCGAAGGCCGGATGGCAAAGATGGCTGGATTCCAGACTTGAAAGGAACGGCCCCGGTTCTCTACCGCCTCCCGGAAGTCATCGCCGCCACTCTCGCCGGAAAGCCGGTCTATATCTGCGAAGGAGAAAAGGACGTCGATGCCCTGGCCGCGCTTGGCCTGACGGCGACGACAGCTCCGATGGGGGCGAAGAAATGGAAGGACAATTACACGGCTTCTCTTTGCGGGGCGGGCGTGATCATCCTCCCAGATAATGACGCTGACGGCGCGGCCCACGGGCGGCTGGTCGCCGACGCCCTCTCCGGGAAGGCAAAGCGCGTTCGGGTCGTAGCACTGCCGGGCCTGCCGGAAAAGGGGGATGTCAGCGACTGGCTTGCCGCTGTAAACACGGCATCAGGGAACGCAAAGAAAGACCTAAATGAGCTTGTGGAGGAAACATCAGACTGGGTACCGTCGCAGGCCAGTACACCGCCCAATATGCATCCACTGCCGGAAAGTCAAGCAAAAAACCAGGTAAAAAGCAATGGCGATTACGGCACTGATGGCGGATCCATTCCCTACCGAGAGACACCGCGCGGCCTCGTGCATGATAAGCCGTCGCGAGATGGAAAGATTACTGTGCCGCTGGCAAACTTCACAGCTCGCATCGCGGCAGACATTATCGAAGACGATGGAGCGGAGACACGTCGCCTGTTTGAGATTACCGCCCATCGCGCGGGTCGTAGCACAACCTTCAGCATCCCTGCGGCATCTTTTGCAACGATGAACTGGCCGACGGAACATCTCGGCGCGGGCGCACTTCTCTACCCTGGAATTGGCACGAAGGATCATGCCCGCGCCGCCATTCAGCTTCTCTCCGGTGACCCGCCGATCCAGCACGTCTTTGCTCATACCGGATGGCGAGAAGTCACGCCGGGAGAGTGGCAATATCTTCATGCGGGTGGCACAATTGGCAGCGTAGTGAGGAAAAACGTGCCGGAAGAAAACGTATCTGAAGCCCAAACAGTCCACGTCAGTTCAACAAACCTTAGTTCAGCCCACGTCAGCCTCTCCCCGGCACTGGAACGATATTGCCTTCCTGAGCCGCCGCAAAGCGCAGAAGCCATTCAAGCCGTTCGAGCCAGCTTATGCCTACTTGACTTGATGCCCGACGCTCTGAGCTTCTGCCTGTTAGGAGCGACCTATCGGTCCGCAATAGAATCCAGTGATTTCAGCGTCTTTCTGGCTGGACCATCTGGGGCCTTTAAGTCGGAGGTCGCTGCACTGTTCCAGCAGCACTTCGGGAAGAGCCTGGATGCGCGGCACCTTCCCGCCGCGTGGAGTTCGACGGATAATTTTTTGGAGGGGCTGGCTTTTACCGCCAAAGATGCTCTCCTCGTTATCGATGACTTCGCCCCGACTGGAACCACGATGGATGTGCAGCGGCTTCACAGCAAAGCCGACCGCGTTTTGCGGGCACAGGGCAATAACGCGGCTCGGGGCCGGATGCGGGCGGAAGGAACACTGCGCTTGCCCAAGCCCCCACGCGGTCTCATTCTTTCCACAGGAGAGGATGTACCGCAAGGGGTCAGCTTGCGGGGGCGAATGTGCATTTTGGAACTGACACCCGGAGATGTTTCAGAGGGCGCATTGACGCTTTGCCAGGTGGACGCGGCGGGCGGCCAGTACGCGGCGGCAATGGCCGGGTTCCTCTCCTGGCTGTCTCCGCGCTACGCGCAAACCAAAGTCGGACTGCGAGAGGAAATCACGCGCCTACGAACAGAAGCGGCGCAAAGCCAGTTGCATCGCCGGACGCCCGAAATTACTGCGAATCTGGCTGCTGGGCTGCGCTACTTTCTACGATTTGCAGTCAACATTGGCGCGATGGATAAAGAAGAAGCACTTGCGCTCTGGGAAAGGGGTTGGTCCGCACTTGGGGCGGCGGCACAAGCGCAGATGCGACACCAGACAGCCAGCGAACCGACCCTGCGGTTTCTGGAACTGCTCTCAGCGGCACTGGCATCAGGCAAGGCTCATGTGGCTGGAATGGACGGCGACAAGCCGGTGAACCCGGAACGATGGGGATGGAGAGCAATGATCGTTGGCTCGGGAGCATATGAGCAAATAACATGGGAGCCAAAAGGAGACCGGATCGGATGGGTTGATGGGGACGATTTGTTCTTGCAGCCGGACGCGGCTTATAACATCGCCAAACGGCTCGGCGGAGAGAGCGGCGATAGCATCAGTATCGGTTCAAAGACGCTCAATAAAAGGCTAAAAGAACGGAAACTGCTCGTGACGACTGATGAAGTACGCGAACGCATCACCGTGCGAAAAATGATTGTCGGCAACAGGTCGGAAGTGCTGCATTTACACACGGAGTGTCTTATGTCGGATAAACCGTCCCAATCGTCCCAACCGTCCCATACAGGAAACACTAGCTCAATTTCACGAGGCGAAGCAGAGATAAATGGGACGGTTTTGTGGGACGGTTTTAGCGGGGCATCAGAAGAACCGTCCCACAAAACCGTCCCATTCTCAGGCCAGTTCCCTCATACCGAGAGTGACATTGGGACGGTTGGGACGATTGGGACGGTTTTACGCATACAAGATGCTTCCAGTGAAAAGCAAGATTGCAATAACCAAAAGAAGGAAATCGGTTTGGAGGAAATCGAGCTATGACACCTGCGGAGATTATTCAAGGCGTCCGGGCGCGTGGCGGTCATTTTGTGATTGAGGGCGACCGTGTGAAATTCCGAGGCGCATCCTCGCTAATGACACCGAAACTTGTTGATCAATTGCGCCGGCATAGGGAACCGATCATGCGTTTGCTCGCTTCAGAAACAGCTCTCGTCTCTGAGTTGGACCGCTTGCATGAGACGGTCGTTAAACTTCGCTGCACCGATCCACCAAAAGGAAGCCGCTCCCATGCATTAGCCTGGCTTGGTCAGGCGATAGAGAAGCTGGCCGCTCGCTCGGTTCAGGCCGGAGGCACGGAAAGCGGCTGGTACGACCCTGACGACGAGTTCGCAGACTGGGACCAGCTCGCAGGTCTACGGGTTGCTCTAGCCGAGCTGGAAGCGGGTCCGTATCCAATTCCCCTGCCCGAAGGATGTACCCTCCTGCCCCAGGCGAACTTCAACCCGTTCGAGCATGGTCGGCTTTATAACGGGATGGTCAGTGCAACAGCGACCTACTCGGCTAACGGATCAGCGGATGGAGGATCAAAAGATGGGCGAGGCACGTTATAAGCAACTGTGCTACCATTTGGTGCGAGGCGCGAAAAGGGGGGGCAAACAGGCAACAGGAAAGGGAATGACAAGGCTTCATCGACAAGGTTCCTAGACCTTACAACTTCGGGCAATGGGGTTATTAGGTCGTAGATTGAAGCGGGGTGGTCTAGATAGCGCGGATTGTGCAAGCTAAACCAACGATGGCAGAATCTGCGCTCCTTTACATACATTCGTGTGAACGGTCAGCGGGTGAGTAGCATAAGAAAAGAAAAAACGGGCGGAAAATTGTCCACAATTTGACAACCCTCCGCCCGTTAACTATTAGCATCACCATCCTTGGTCTCGAGCGGGTTGATCGAGTTCGCTCCTTGTCAAGGCCGCTTCTGGTCGAACCATGCCTGCTGCTCCGCTGACCTTGCGGCGAATCTGTTGTTTTCTTCTTCAAGTTCTCTGTTCACGACGGCAAGACGCACCTCCGACTCCGTGATTGACTGCTTTGCCTTCATGATACGCTGTTCCAGACGTACCTTTTCATCAAACAATTCCTTGAAATCCGCCATTTATTCGTTCTCCTTTGTTGACTGCCGAACAAGTTTGTGTTGTGCTTAACCACGTTACGCGAATCCACCCCTGCGGACTCTTTTGACACTCGGGATACTGTTGATTGTTGCAATTTGCTCATCAGTCAGAGCATCAGGGTTCTTTTGGAGTTGTGCGACCGCTTGTTTGACCGTGAGAGATTTGACTGCGGCTTCGACTTCTGATGGTATTATTAAAGCACCTCCCTCTTCCTCGCTTGGCTGCCCCACGACGGCCAGTACTTCTTCTGCCGCTCGGCAAAGAAGCTCCTCGGCCAGAGCTGTCCTGCTGAGACGTAATTTGCTACCAACGTAATCTAGAATGGTTACTGTTTCTTCGGGAAGCCGCACAGTAACCTTACGAAGTTCAGCGACGGGGTCTTCCTCGTGTTCCTTGATAGCCTCAAGAGTGCGCTGGGCGAATTGTGCGGCAGTCTCGTTTACCTTCATCGAAATACCACCACTCCTTGCCATTTTATTTGCCATTTTATTTGCTGGCAATTAATTATTACATAATTATTACAAGAAGTCAAGGACGACTAACGGGGAAAGTGCGTCGGGACAGGTCGGTACTGTATCACTCGAAAACGAGTGCAAAAAAGTTAGTCTCAAAGTTAGTCTCAAGGCTTGTCTCAGTTGAGACTAAGAGTTTGAGACTAACTAGAAAACCATCTGAAAAACAATCGAAAAATAAACTCAATGGCCGTGTTTAACTTAAAGGCCGTGGGTAACTCAATCGGGCGAGGAACTGCTTTCTGCATGGCTTTCTGCTTCTTTCAGCTTCGCAATTCGCCTTTGCTCTGACGCCTCGCAAAAAGCCATTATCTCCCTATGGTTCTCTTCCCGCCGACGCTTCCACTCAGCCTCGAACTTCCGGTCCTGCACAGCGGATGAAATCAGTCCGTAAATCACGAAAGGCGGAAAGCCGGCCAGTATGCCAGT
>JANXNV010000104.1 GCA_025353925.1 Armatimonadota bacterium | reverse complement strand
ACGTTCTCCGGGACGGCGGCGGACGGCAACGCCGACCTTTACGCCTGCCGATACCTGCCGGACAGCGCAGCGGGCGGGAACAATGCACAGCTTGTCCTGCAGTCGTTCTCGCAGGTCACGGAGCTGCTCAAGCCGATCGGCGGCTGGCTCCAGGCCCGGGATGTGGCGTGGTCACGCGCGGCCGGGCTGAACGTACTGGTCGGCGGGGTGGGGGTGCTTTACGATACCGTCGCTCCCTTTAAGCCTCAATTCAAGAACGTGACGTTTGACCGGGCCAGCGGCCTGCTGGTTTACACCGGGGTCAGCCTGACACCGGGGACGCTGAACACGTTTACGAACACGCTGTATGTGGACACCAGCACGGGCCGGGTCCGGTTCGTCACGACCCCGACCACGGCGGTCACGGCGACCTTTACGCCCCAGGCGCGGCGGATCACCGAGGACAGCCGGGCGGATACCGGCGTGGTGACATTCCTCGATCCGACGTTCAAACCCAACGAAGGCCCCGGCCTGGGCCGCGTTCAGGCCGACCAGCGCTGGTATCTCTGGCGCAAAGCGGGCGTCAGCGGAGACAGCACCTCGGCGACTCTCTACCAGAAAGCCCAGAGGCTGACGGTCTTCCAGCCGGATGGACCGATTGCCGTGATCGGCGGCATTACGCAAGTGAAGTCCATAATAGTCGGCGGTGCGGACATTACCGCTCAGGTGGATGTCGATGCCGTCCTCGGACGCATTTACTTCCCGATCAGTGCGTCCGGAACGATCACGGAGGGGCAAGAGGCGACGATTATCTACACGCCCGCGGGTTCCGTTACAAACGCTCACCCGTCAGGAGTGCAGATGCCACCTCTCAAGTGCATCATTCAGTGGCAGGATGTGGCCGTCAGCAACGTCGACAGTGCGCCGCCCACCGATACTCCTGCCGGTCTGGCGATGGTCGTCGACACAAAGGTGACGATGGACAAGCATATCAACGAAAACAATGTCGCCGCATTCCTGGACACGAGCACCTACAACGATCTGCTGGCTGTGCCGACGCCGGCCAAGCCTGACTACCCGCACAAGATCTGGCTGTTCTGGAACAGCACCCGCAACGGCACGGCGGATCTCTACTACGAGACCATCAACCCGCGCTTCACGGCAAGCCGGTAATAGGAACCCACCCGGCAGCGAAATGCCGGGTGGGTTCCCCCGCCCCCCACCTTCCGGGTATACTCTTCCTCATATGCGTATCTTTGCCGCCATGGATATTGGCACCAACTCCGTTCGCCTGGCCGTGGTGGAAGTTCAGCCGAACGGCACCTGGACCACCCTTGCCTCCCAAAAGCAGGTCGTGCGCCTCGGCGAAGGGGAATTCGACAAACCGCTCCCACGCAAAAAAGGCCGCGCTGCGGAAAATGGCGGGCATTCGCTGACCGAGGAAGCGATTGCGCGGGGGGCACTTGTCTGTGCCCGGTTTGCAGAAGTCGCGCGGGGCTATGGGGCGGAGGAGATCGTCGCCCTCGCCACCGCCGCCGTCCGAGAGGCTGACAACAGCAATGAATTTGTCAAGCGTGTCCGGGACCTCGCCGACCTTGATGTGCGCATCATCTCCGGCCAGGAAGAGGCTCGACTGATCTATCTAGGCGTCGTCAGCGGAATCGATCTGCCTGCCCGCAAGCGTGCTTTGTTTATGGACATCGGCGGCGGCTCGACAGAGCTGATCGTCGGCGACCGAGCGAGTTATGCGTTTCTAGACAGCCTCAAAATGGGCGCGATTCGGCTGACTTCGGAGGGTGTCGTAGATACTTCCAAGGCCGTCTCGCCTGCTGCCTGGGCCGGACTCCAGCGTCATGTCCGCTCCCTGCTCGCCCCGGCGGCGCGGGCCATCGGGCGAGCGGGCTTCTCCGTAATGTACGGCTCATCGGGCACGGCGCAGAATCTGGCGGAGATTATTGTTCAGGCCTCCTCGACTCCCACTCCCACTTCGCTCCGAAACTACGAACTATCCCTGACGGATGTCCAGGCGGCGACCAAACGCCTCTGCGCGATGACGATAGAGCAGCGGCGGCGGGTCCCCGGCATCAACCCGGAGCGGGCGGACATCATTATCGGCGGCTCGGCGATTTTGCAGACGGTGATGGAGACGGTCGGGGCGGCGACCATCAAGATCAGTGACCGGGGCCTGCGGGAGGGGATCATCGTTGACCGCCTGCGGCGCGGCGAGGTGACGTCGCCGGAAGACAGCGGGGCGCGGCGACGCTCCATTCGCCAGCTCATGCGGGCAACGGGCGTGGATGAAGTCCATGCCGCGCATATCGTCTCTCTGGCCCTTTCGCTGTTTGATCAGTGGAAAGCACTGGGTCTGCACGACTATGGCCGGGCGCGGGAGCTGCTGGAATACGCGGGCCTGCTGCACGATGCCGGGTTTTTCGTCTCGCATACTGATCACCAGCAGCATTCATACTACCTGATACGCCACTCCGAGCTTCTGGGCTTCAATGACCGGGAAATCGAGATTATCGCGAACCTTGCACTCTACCATCGCAAAGCGACCCCCCGGCTGAAACACGCTGGATTTGCCCGCCTTGATGCCCGTACCCAGCGCGTGATCCGTGTGCTTTCCTGCGCCCTGCGCCTCGCGGAGGCCCTGGACCGCAGCCATCTGATGCTGGTCAAAGAAGTCGAGTGCGTCAAGCTGACCCGGCCTGACCGTGTCCGGATGATCCTGCGGGCGACTGCCGACGCCCAGCTTGAGCTTTGGGCGGCGGAAGGACAGGCGGCGGCCTTCGAGAAGACCTTCCGGCTGCCGCTGGAGGTCACTGTGCAGTCTTTGACCGAGAACTTTTCCCCCTTAGAAACGGTATAACACCTATGGCAAACATCAAAAAAATCGGAATCGTCGCCGCCACTGCCGCAGCGGTCGTCGCGGCCTTCACCTTCGCTCAGGCAAAGGCGAAGATGGAGGCCTCCGCACCCGCCGTCGGCACGGCGGCCCCCAGCTACTTCCTGCCGGATCAGGACGGCCAAATGCACACGCTCGCTTCGGACAAAGGCAAAGCCGTCCTGCTGGCTTTTTATCCCGCCGACGGAACAAGCGGCTGCACCTTAGAAGCTCACTCTCTTTCTTCCGCGTACAAAGATTTGAAAGCACTCGGCGTCACCGTGTACGGTGTGAGTGTTCAGGACCCGAAATCTCATAAGTCGTTCTGCACCAAAGAGGGCATCCCCTACACGCTGCTGGCCGACACGGAGAAAAAGATGTCGGCGGCGTACGGAGTCTTAATCCCCGGAGTCGGGATTGCGAACCGGGTTACCTATCTGATCGGAGCCGATGGGAAAGTCGCCTATGTCGATACCAACGTCAACGGGCATCTCCTGACCTGCGGTGAGGACTGGGTCGCGTGGGTCAAGGCCCATCCGGCAGCTTCTGAGTCCGCGCGTGCGTCGCTGGCTTCCTTCAGCCCGTCCGCGTCCGGCCCCGCCGTCGTTGGGAAGGCGGCCCCGAGCTTCACGCTTCCCGACACGACGACCGGCAAGCCCGTGTCCCTGAGTTCACTCGGTGCCTCCAAAAAAGCCACGGTGCTGCTGTTCGTTTCGACCCGCTGCCCGGTCTCCAATGCTTACAATTCGCGTATGGCCGCCCTGGCGAAGAAGTATACGGCCTTGGGTGTAGCGTTTGCCGGAATCGATGCCAACACGACTGAGCCGACCCGAGAGGTCGCCGACTTTGTGAAGCAGCAGGCTTTTCTGTTTCCGATCCTGAAAGACTCCGACGATAAAGTGGCCGATGCCTACGCTGCCCATGTGACACCGGAGACCTATGTCATCGACAAGCAGGGTGTGCTGGTCTACCATGGCCGGATCGACAATGACATGGACCCGACGAGTGTCAAAACCCATGAGCTTTCGGCTGCGCTCGATGCTGTTTTGGCTGGAAAGCCCGTCGCCCGCCCCGAGGCCAAAGCCTTCGGCTGCTCGATCAAGCGGGGCGGATAGTTATGCCCGTCCACGCACACACGGCCGCTATCATCCCGGCAACCGCTGCGGCCATTAAACAGGCCATCGCGGCCCGCCGTGGGCATGTCGTACTGGTCAACTTCTGGGCGACCTGGTGCGGCCCGTGTGTCGCCGAGTTCCCGGACATCGTACGTGTCAGCCGTCAGCTTAAACCCCAGGGGCTGGAGACGCTGGCGGTCACGGCAGACTCTCGCAAAGACTTAACTGCCAAGGTGCTGCCTTTTATCGTGAAGTCCGGAGCGTCTTTTCCGGTTTATCTGGAGCAAAGTGCAGACCCGCAGGACTTTATCACGGCTTTCGACGCATCGTGGCAGGGGGATCTGCCGCGAACATTCATTTACGACCGACGAGGGAAGCTGGTACGGACACTCTCCGGACAGCAAACGGCGCAAAGCCTGACGGCAGCGGTCAGGCCATATCTGAAACCGTGATCCGCACCCACCCGAAATCTCCGTCCGTGCTGCCTCTGCTCTGGCTGGGTCTGGTCGCCGCAGACCTAGTCGGCCTGTACTTCTTTCTCAGCCGCCTGCTGTATCCACTCAACCCGGTCTGGATCTATCTTGGGCTCTACAGTCTCTGCTTTGGGCTGTATGTCTTGGGCGCGGGCGTGCTGCTGCCCGCCGTGCCCCGTGCGTTCTCCCGTTTTCTGCTGCCGCTGATTCTCGGCTGCGCGGCCGTGTTTCGGCTCATTGTCGTCTTCGCTCCGCCCCAGCTCTCCACGGATATTCTGCTGTATGTCTGGGACGGGCGGCTGACGCTCCACGGCATCAACCCCTACCACTGGGCACCCAATGCCCTGCCTCTGCGCTCCCTTAGGGACCCGCTTTGGAACCAGATGGAGTACAAAAGCTACCAGTCGATCTATATGCCCGTCTCGCAGGGAATATTCGCACTGGCAAATGCCCTCTTCGGCAACAATCTCATCGGCTATAAGTGCATCTACACGCTCTTCGACTTCGGCGTGATCGGTCTGCTGCTCTCGATCCTGCGGCGGCTGGGCCGCCCCTTGACAGGCATTATCTGGTATGCCTGGTGCCCTCTGCCGATTACGGAAGTAAGCCTGGCGGGGCATCAGGACATCGTGGGCGTCTTCTTTCTGCTTCTCGCGTTTACCCTGGCGATGCGGCCAGGCCGAGCCGTCGTCTGGACTGCGCTGGCACTGGTCGCCGCCGCGCTGACTAAGGGCTTCGCGCTGCTGCTGCTGCCGCTGTTTGTTCGGGTACATGGAAAAGCCCTCCTGATCTGGGCGATTTTTGGATTGCTGTACCTAGGCATGCCGCTCTGGGTGTATCTGCCGCAGTTTCTGCACGGGATGAGCCAGTACCTGGAGAACGTCCACGTCAACTCGGGCCTATTCAACTGGATCACGATGGCTTTGTCCTTGATCTCCAGTAAGTATGCCTATGAAGTTACGGCCAAGCTTTCCGACGCGGCAATTTTAGGGGTCGTCTACTGGTCGGCTCGCCGCCCCATCGCCTCGTACCCGGACCTGTTGCGGCGGGCGTTTGTCGTCCTTGGCGTGACGCTGCTGGTCATCCCAACGCTGTTCCCGTGGTACCTGCTGTGGACCCTCATCTTCGTGCCGCTGATCAGCGACAAACCGCGCTACGCTTTCGTGCTGCTGACCGGACTATCCGTACTTTTGTATACCTACTATGTCTCGATGTTGTCCTACTGGTGGGTCCCGATCGCTGAATACGTGCCGTTTTACCTGCTGCTATTTTGGGAGCTGCGGCAGGATGGATTTTTGAGGGGAAAAAATGAAGATCGTCACGTTCAATATCCGGGGCGGGTGGGGGATCGACGGCATACGCTCGACTGAGCGTATCGCGGACTTAATCTCGGACTTGTCCCCTGACATTGTCTTGTTTCAGGAAGTCCATCAGCGTCTGCCCCAAAGCAAATTCGTGGATCAGCCGGGGCGGCTGCAAAAAGCCCTGGGTATGACTCTGACGTTTCAAGCCAATCTGCGTCTCGGGCCAGGGGGGTACGGAGTGGCGGTCGCTTCGCGATTCCCGGTACTGGAGGTGCGAAACCATCTCCTGCCGAGTGTGCGGGAGCAGCGGGGCGTGCTTCAAGTGTGTCTCGACTGGGAAGGGACCCCGCTGACGATCTTCTGCACGCATTGGGGTCTAAGCGGAGCGGAGCGCGAGAAGCAGGCGGCGCGTCTGTCCGAGCTGATCGCGGCTGTGTCAACTCCCGTAATCGTTGGAGGCGACTTCAATGAAGGCCCCGAGAGTGCCGCCGTAAGCACTCTGCTGGCCCGTACGGGCCTTGTGGATGCCGATGCTGCTCTCAGCCGCCTGACTTACCCGGCGGATGTGCCGGAGGCCCGTATCGACTATTTCTTCTATTCGCCGGTGCTGACACTCACGGCAATTGAGCCGCTGCCGACACTGGTCTCCGATCATTTACCGCTGGCTGCGGAGTTCGAGTCTCTCAGCAGGGCAAATGTCCCAAAATAAAGATGCGCCCCTTTGCTGGCGATCAGGGATCCGGCGAGGGTCATGACGCCCAGCAGCAGCAGACTGCGGGCGAACACGGCCAAAGAGGCCCCGATGTTGACGGCGGGGGGAGCAGGGGAACCCGTCTTAACGGGCAAATCAAGGCCCGGCACGGGTGACTCAAACAGATGTGCGGCGATCACGAAGACGAAGACCAGCATCGCGACGCCGAGCAGAAAAACCAGCAGTGCGACAGCGCGGCCAGGCAAGTCGTGGGCGGAGCGAGCCGGGGTTTGCGGCAACGGTGTAGGGGGTGTGGGCATCGGGGAATTCCTGTTGAGCGAAAGTGTGTAAAGTCATAATGACATACGGAGCGTCTCCGCGTCAAGTCTGCATTTACGACCTTCTAAACTCCGCTGATGTTCCCCGATCACTCGCCGGCGGCGTCAGCCCCAGCCCAGCTTGACTGCGACATACGCCAGCACAGCAGTGAATATGCCGCCGATCACAAATGACTTCCAGAATGAGTTTATCATAGCCTTGTTCCTCTGTTCACTTTATTCCCAAATCCTTCCAAATGCTATCCACTTTTTGCTTGATCTCGGTCGGCATCGTGAGAACATCCGGCCACTCGCGGGTAAAGCCTTCGTCGGGCCATTTGCGGGTGGCATCGACGCCCATTTTCGAGCCGAATGCCATCATCGGGGAGGCATGATCTAAAACGTCGATCGGGCCTTTGACGAATGCGATATCCCGCTCTGGGTCCACATTTGCGAAGGCACGCCAGACGGCCTCGGCGGGGTTTTGGACATCCACATCTTCATCAAACACGACAATGCACTTGGTAAACATCATCTGACCCAACCCCCAGAGGGCGTGCATGACTTTGAACGCATGGCCTGGGTAACGCTTTTTGATGCGCACCAATGCCAGATTGTGAAACGCCCCCTCAGCAGGCAGGTGATAGTCAATCATCTCCGGGACGAATAGCCGCGCCAGCGGCAGAAAGAGCCGCTCGGTAGCGAGGCCGATATACTTGTCTTCCATGGGAGGCGGCCCAACAATGGTACAGGGATAAACGGCATTGCGGCGGTGCGTGATCGCGGTGACTTTGAGGATCGGGTAATCATCGGCCAGGCTGTAGTAACCGGTATGGTCGCCGAACGGTCCTTCGCGCCGCCGCACTCCCGCCGGGACGACACCCTCAATCACGAATTCCGCATCGGCAGGCACTTCCATGTCGATGGTCTTGCACTTGACCAGCTCGACCGGCTTCTTGCGAATGAAACCTGCAAAAACCATCTCATCGATCTCATCGGGAAGGGGAGCCGTGGCGGCATAGGTCAGGGCGGGGTCGCCGCCGAGCACAATGGCGACGGGAATATCCCGGCCTTTCGCTTCGAAGTTCGCAAAGTGGCGGCTGCCGACTTTGTGCCGCTGCCAGTGCATGCCCGTCTCATGCGGCCCCTGCTTCTGGATTCGGTACATGCCGACATTGCGCTTGCCGGTGCCCTCGTCCTTAGTAAACACCAGAGGCAGCGTAATATATGGCCCGCCATCGTCCGGCCAGCAGGTCAAGATCGGCAGATCGTCTAAATTCGCCTCGTCGCCGAGCTTCACCACTTCCTGGCAGGGTGCCGAAGTGACCATCTTAGGCGAAATCTTTCCCAGCACGGAGAGCTGCGGCAGGAGTGCCAGCTTGCCCATGAAGGTCGACGGGACATCCGAAGGCAGCTTGGTCAGCGCGGAAATCTCCGCCGCGATCTCTTCCAGATCCTCGACACCCAGTGCCCAGGACATCCGCTTGCGTGACCCCATCAAATTGATCGCCAGCGGAAACTTCGAGCCTTTGACATTCTCAAACAGCAGGGCCGGACCACCCTCCGGCATCTTCATCACCCGGTCTGCAATCTCCGTGATCTCCAGCACTGGGCTGACCGGTGTCTTGATCCGCCGCAGCTCGCCCGCTTTGTCCAGCCGCTTGATAAAGTCGCCTAAAGACGCATACGCCATTGATGCTATCCCAATCTAAAATCGTAACCCCGAAATCGGAACCGCTAGTCCGTGCAATTTTTCACAATGTTGAAATGAGTATACCGAGGTACGGTCAAAATGTCAACTTCCCAGCATTCGATGTGTTTCCGGCATTGCCCCAGCTTCTAACCACGAGACTGCTTCTTCCTCTGGCGCATCGGGATTGACCCATGTAATGGTACGGATGTCATCAAACTGAGCAGAAATTGCCTTGAAGTGAAAACGGACTTTATCAAGAGTGAGAATGACTTTGTCTGTAACTAATGCAGCTTCCAGTAGATGCCAATCTTTCAGCATTTTGGCATAGGTCTCCTCTGTCACGCTATATTTGCCAATCTGTTGTCCAATCAGGCTGGTCAGTTTACCACGAAGTGTGTCATTGTGAGGCGAGAGTATCGTTTCGATCTTACTCTGCCGCGTCATCGCTGAAAGCCACCTGAGCGCAAAACCCCTTTGATGATTGTCCCATTCCGTTTTAATTTCCGGGGTCATTACTACTCGATAACCAAGCCGCTCGATTGCTTGCAATATATCGCGGCAGTTCTTTGGACTAAAAGCCGTCACTTCGTCAAGCATTAGGAATTCTTCGTCTGGCCTGCTTCCTGCCGCTTTGGCAATGCAGGCGTCAACAACCAATTGTTTTGATAAGACTACATCCGTTTGAACAGAAACACTGGTGATCAAATCATTTCCTCACCAGATAAGCATCTGCGGCATCTAGATATCGGCTCTGGGCGTCAAGCTCCACTTTATCGAAATCCTCCGGCCAGTCGCCAAATCTGCCGCCTTCGTCGAGGTCCGCGCTGCGTATTGTAGTGGAGCCTCCTGCATTCTGCTCGAACCAGTGCAGCTTGACCAAATCAGGCGACAGTTTTCCCTCGGCGACCAGTGTCTGGATGCCTAAAAGCAGTAATGAGCTGTGCGTTTCGACAACCACCCGAACACCGCGCTTCGCCGCATCGGCCAGCACCTGCGCCAGTGCGGTTTGAGCGCGTGGGTGCAGGTGGATTTCCGGCTGCTCGATGTAGACAAGCTGACCTGGTTTCGCGGCCAGCAGTGCGACCAGCACAGGAAGGGTCTGAGAGACGCCGATACCGACATCGGCGATGCTTACGGTATCGTTCCCTGCTGGCAATCGGAACACACGAATATCTACCTGAGTGTCATCAATGTATTCTATCGTAACTCCACTCGTTAAGCCCAGCATCTTCAAGTATCCGTTCAGCGAAAAAATGTTTCCCGAGTTAATTGATTTGTTCCAAAATGCTATGACACTTGCAGTGTAATTATCGAACTTACCTGGGAAGGTTGACCCAATTGCTGTCACTGGATAATTACGTTCAGGAGTACCTCTTAATCCTGGAACATGGATGATCTCGTAGATGTATCTTTCTGTCGCAATCAAAGGGAAAAGTAACTCTGGGACAACCAAGCCATGACCTGTTTGAGTCTCGGCACCTACACGCAAAAAGCAACGGTCTCGTTTCGTATATAGACGAAGCCCAAGTCGAAGATATTCTTCGATAAGTTTGATTGCTGCCTTTGAACTTGGAGGCACTAACGACACTATTTGTTCGTGCGTCATGTCAGGGAGGAGGCGAAACTGGGGTGAGGTATTCTCTTTAGTAAGCCGTGAGAGAGACTCAACAACAAAGCCCTCCGGCAATTTATGGAAAGCGAAATTGATTCCTTCCTCACCGGCCCAGAGCGATATGCTAAATCTATTTCCTTCAACAACACTCGATAATAACTGTTCAGCCAAAGTGAAATGCACATTCGGTCCGTCTAGCTTAAGTGCCCCCGGATCATAGATTGTCTCCGCTGTTTGCTTTAACAGCAGCAACGGCTGCATCATGCTGGACTTGCCGGAGCTGTTTGCGCCCGCTAGTATGGTGAGAGGCCGGATTTCGATGCTCTGTTCCTCTGCGATGGATTTAAACCCACTTACCGTGATGCGGGTGATGCCCTCGGCTTCTGCTTTCAGCTCGGTGCCATTTTGATTCGGATGTTCGGACATAGTTTGGCCTGCATTCTTTCGGTACCCTTCTTGTACCTTATTTATGTGCAAAAACTCATACCCTCCTTGTGGCCTTCGGCATGGTGGGAAGCTTACGAATCTCCTATAATAAAGACATCAGAGGGACGCGGAAGCGAGCCTCGATAACACACAAGGAGAAAAGAAAAATGTCCACACCCACCACCGAAGAGATTGCCGCCGTTCAGGCGCAGACTCGCACTATCAATGCCCAGCTCAAAGCCGACCCGACGCTGCGGGCGAAGTATGCCGCCGATCCCACCGGCTTCCTGACCACCGCCGGACTGCCCGCCGCTGCCGCACGCAGCCTGGTCGCCCGGATCGCACTGGATAAGGACGGCGGCGAGGTCAGCGGCTACGATTATTACGACAGCTACTACTCGGGCTACTCGGCTTCCGACCGGGACAGCATGGAATACGGCCACTGAGCCACAATAAACCCGCAATCTGTGCAGTGTGGGAAAGGGGAGCGAGAGGCAATAATAAAGAACGTAGGCAGGTTGCCAACCAGAAGCGCATCGGAGTTCACAAGACGACATGCGCTACCCTGTGCCGAGGCCGCCAGGTCCTCTTTCGGCTGGTACTCCCGGCGGTGGTCCGAGTGTGCAGCGTTGCACGCTGGCGGACCATCGCCCGGAAGCCGAGTGTTCTATTACAGAAAGTTAGTCTTCAGGAGGAACGTCGTCCCATGGTCGTCCAGATGCCCTGTCCCGGCAAAACCCGGATTTTCGCCGCCAGCAGTGTTGTGAACCAGGAAAACGCTCGGCGGGAAGTCGAGCTTTGGGCCGCCGGGAACGGCTATCGGCCCGCACAGCCGGACCGTCCCTTCACGATCTACCATGTCGGCCAATCCGCCCGCGAATGGACGCTGCTGGAGCCTATGACTTCGGTGTCAAATACTGGACGCTGAACCTTTGCTCCGTGTCGGTCCAGACTTTCCGAACTTGCAGCCCCGCAGATTCTGCGAGACCGGCGAAGTCAGCCAGGCTGTACTTGTACGAGCACTCCGTCAGAATTGATTCCTCTTCGCCAAACTGTATCTCCGCACCGCCCAGACGTACGATCTGCGAAGTGAGGCTCATCAAGTGCATCTCGATCCGTCCGGCCAGCGTGTTGTAAAAGGCGCGATGGGCGAACTGCGTTAGGTCAAAATCCGCCCCTAGCTCCGCGTTCATCCGGGTCAGCAGATTAAGATTAAATGCCGCCGTCACTCCCTGCGCGTCGTTGTAAGCGGCGTTCAGCACCTCCGCCTCCTTCTTCAAATCCACCCCAATCAGCAGACCGCCGTCTGGTCCGCAAACCTCCGCGATGTGTGTTAAAAACGTGCGGGCGTCATCCGGGTGAAAGTTGCCGATGGTCGAGCCGGGAAAGTAAACGACGTGCGAGCGGACGGGGCGGCAGGCGGCGGGGAGTGTGAATTCGGCGGTGTAATCCGCGCAGAGCGGCAGAACATCCAGGTGCGGATACGCTTCGGCAAGCCGCGCGGCGGTGCGCTGGAGATGCTCGCGCGAGATGTCCATTGGAACGTACCCTGCGAGGCGTGGCAGGCGATCCAGTAGAATACGGGTTTTCACACTGCTGCCGCTGCCGTACTCGATTAGCAGAGAACCAGAACGAATCAGCGCAGCGATTTCGTCGGCGTTTTGCTGCATAATCGCCGTTTCCGTGCGAGTCGGATAGTATTCGGGAAGATCGCAGATCCGGTCGAACAGCGCGGATCCATAGGCATCATAAAAATACTTGCACGGCAGGGTTTTTTCGAGTGCCGACAGCCCTGAGAGAGCTTCCGCTTCGAAGCTTTCAATGTCAGGCGCACAATCGTGCAGAGGCGGAGACAGCGTAATCATCGGGTTTATCTATCCTTTGCCAATCGGATCCCCGTGAACTGCCAGCGGGCATCCGGCGGAAAAAAGTTTCGGTAAGTTGAGCGCATGTGGGAGTGCGACGTGGCACAGGACCCGCCGCGCAGTACAAATTGGTTGCACATGAACTTGCCGTTGTACTCACCGAGGGCGCCCGGCGGCGAGGCGTATCCGGGGTAGGGGGTGTACTGGCTGCGGGTCCATTCCCAAACATCGCCGAACATTTGGGAGAGTTTGCCCGCTTTGGCGTCGCCCGAAGAGAGGGCAGCGGGATGGAAGCGACCCGACTCGGCGAAGTTGCCGCAAAGAGGCACAGTCACCGATGCAGCCTCCCATTCGGCCTCCGTGGCCAGACGTGCCCCCGCCCAGCGAGCGTAGGCATCGGCTTCGAAGTAGGACACGTGGCAGGCAGGGGCATCCAAATCGAGCGGCGCCATCCCCGCCAGCGTGAACTCCATCCACTCTCCTTTTCGGTCCCACCAGCAGAGCGGGGCAGCCCAGCCCGCCGATTGAACGACGTTCCACCCTTCAGAAAGCCACCACTCCGGCTGAGCGTAACCGCCGCTTTCTATGAATTTCAGATATTCGCCGTTGGTCACCAAACGGGAGCCGAGCGCATAAGGCTGCAAATACTCTTTGTGCCGGGGCAGCTCATTGTCGAACGAGAATCCTTCCCCGGCCCAGCCGATCTCTTGAATTCCCTCGTCAAACCCGATCCATTCCAGAGCGGGGACGGGGGCGGCGGGCAGGTCGCGTCGCGGCAGATAAACAGGGCAGAGGGGGTTGTCGAAAAAAAGGTGCTTGATATCCGTGACCATCAGCTCCTGGTGCTGCTGTTCGTGGTGCAGGCCCAAGGTCAAGAGCGGCTCCAGAACGGCCAGAGTCTCGCCGTCCGCCTCGGTGAGAAGCAAAGTCATATGTTCGTCGACATAGGCCCGGTAGGCATAGGTGTCTTCGACCGTGGGCCGAGAGATCAAGCCGCGTTTCGGACGGCAATGACGCTCGCCAATGGTGTTGTAATAGGAGTTGAAGAGAAAATCGTACTGTGGATGGGGAGAGTGGTACTCCGCTTGATGCGGCTTCAACAGGAATGTCTCATAAAACCAGCTTGTGTGGGCCAAATGCCATTTGGCCGGGCTGGCATCGGGCATGGACTGGATGACGAAGTCTTCAGGCAGGAGCGGTTCACAGATCTTCTCGCTGAAAGCGCGTACGGCTTTGTAGCGGTCCAGCAGCGTTTCAGAGGGCATCTCATTTACCTCAGGGTCTTATTGTCTCAGCAATTTCTCTTAACAAGTGGTGTTACCCGGAAGTTCCGCAGGAAAAACCATCCCGGCCCGCCAATAGACGCCCATGGTGGAAACAGTCGGAGAAATCCTGCGGCGCGGCGCGAACGGTATTTGGGAGATAGGTCTCAGCGAGGCTCAGATTGAGCAATTTGAGTTGTTCGCGGAGCTGATCGTAGAGTGGAACGCGACCCGGATGAACCTCACCCGCTTAACTTCGCCGCTTGAGATCGCCGTCAAGCACTTCCTAGACTCGCTCACCCTGCTGAAAGCCGTCGATCTGCCGGAAAACTCGCGCCTCATCGATGTCGGCACTGGGCCGGGTCTGCCCGGCCTGGCTCTCAAGATCGTCCGGCCAGACCTGCGGGTGACGCTGCTGGATTCGACTGCCAAGAAGCTGCTCTTCTGCCGGACCGCCGCCGATGCCCTGGGGTTCCCGGATGTCGAGACGGTCCACGCGCGGGCGGAGGATGCGGCCAAGATGCCAAAGCTTGCCGGGAAGTTCGGCTTTGCCGTCGCCCGCGCCGTCGCCCCGCTGGACCGCCTCCTGCCCTGGCTGGCTCCGTTTGTGCCGATGGGGGGGCAGGTGATCGCGATGAAGGGGAGCAGTGTCGCCGAGGAGATCGCTGCCGCCAGGTCAACCGTCAGGCGATTGGGGCTGACACTCGCCCCGCCGGTTTCGATTACTCTGCCGGAAGCGGAGGAGGAGACGGTGCGGCTGATCGTGGTGGGGAGAAGAACCTAACTCCTCACCCTTCCCTCTTAGGGAAGGGTCGGCGCGGAGCGACGAGGTTAGGTTCCGAGGCCGTTGTGATTATTTCCTTCAGTATCCCCCGCGATCCTCCGAGCCGCATTCGTTCCCGACAACGCGCACAACGGCACTCCTCCGCCGGGATGCGTGCTGCCCCCTACGAAGTACAACCCCTGCACGTCCGGCGAGACTTGCGGGGGACGCAGAAACCCCTGCCGCCAGCCATTGGAAGACAACCCGTAGATCGCACCGCGATAAGCGGCGTAGCGGCTTTGCAGATCGAGCGGGGTCCACCTCTGCTCGACGAGTATGCGCTTTCGGAGGCCGTCGAGGCCCATGCGCTCCAGTTTTTCCAAAACTCGGTCCCGATAATTTTGCGCTTCGATCTGCCAGTCGAAACTGCTGCTCAGGGCAGGCGGGTTGGTCATCACAAACAAGTTCGTGCAGCCTGCCGGGGCGCGGGTGGGGTCGGTGACGGACTGGCACGCAACACCAATGGTCGGGTCGTCGGCAGGACGTGCCGACTTGAAGATCGCGTCAAACTCCGCTTCGCCGTCGGCGGCGAGAAAGGAATTGTGATGGGCGAGCTGTGAATACTCGCCGGAAACGCCCAGCAGCAGCAGGAACGCTGAGGTGCTCGGCTCGATCGTCTCCACGCGTTTCTCGGTCCAGGACCGGCGGGCCGTCTCGGGGACAAGCGTGGTCAGTGCGGAAAGGCAGTCGGCATTGCAGACGACGGCATCGGCGAAAAGCCGTTCGCCGCTTTGGAGTGCCACGCCGCGTGCCCTGTATCCGTGAACAATGATCTCTTGAGCGGGAGTTTCCATCCGAAATTTGACTCCGAGCGACTCGGCAGTCTCGCGCAGTGCTTCGGCTAATCGGTACAGGCCGCCGCGAACGTAGAACGTCCCTTGCCGCCACTGGACATCGGCGACTGTGGCAAAGATGCCCGAGGCGCGGGCCGGATGGGAGCCGCTGTAGAGGGCGTACAGCTCGAATATCTGATGCAGCCTCGGGTCCGTGAAATGCTCCGACACGACCTGCCGCAAAGTGCGCCAGGGTTTGAGGGCGAGAAAGCTGCGAAGCTGGCTCCACTGTGCCGGTGTCGGAACGCCGCGCACGGAGGCCCCAAAGTCCTGCCGCAGAAATGGGTCGGTGGTGGCCTCGGTTACCTGCTGTGCATACGCCAGGAACCGTTTGAAGCCCGCTTCCTCACCGGGTGCAAAAGCCGCAATCGCGGCGGCGGCTGCCTCGGGGTCGCCGGGGGCGTCCAGTGTGTCCCCGTTCTCGAAATGGTACCGGCAGACCGTGTCCAGCTGGGTCAGCGCGACATGGTCCGAGAGCTTGCGGCCCGCGGCTGCGAACACTTCTTCCAAGGCCCAGAGCATGGTCAGCACATGTGGGCCGGTATCGAACTTGAAGCCGCCCGACTCCCAGACATTGAGCTTACCGCCGACCCGGCAGTTTTTTTCCAGCAGCGTGACCTTTGCCCTACGTGCCGCCAGACCGATTGCCGCCGACAGGCCGCCAATACCTCCACCGATTACGATGACATCCATACAAAGAGTGTACCCGACACCCGAAAGCCGGACGGCAAAAAGCCCGGAAGCGAATTGCTTCCGGGCTTTGGGCTTACCTCGCTACCGTTGATCGGCAGGATCACCATATGGATCTTGGGACGAGCCGCGAATCTGCTGCTGATCGGCGGGGTCGCCGTAGGGGTCCTGGGATGACCCCAGCACTTGTCCGGTATTCTGGGCGTGCTGACCGAACAGTCCCTCGACCGTATTCATCAGCCCCCCGGTGTCGAAATTGTTGCCAGGCTGATCACCGTGGTTCGAGATTGCGCCTTTGATTTGATCCAACAGAAAGCCTAGTGCCATAAGAGTTTTCTCCTTTACCTGCCCTCAGATGCTTGTAGGATACCCGACGGGCGTGGAATTGAAAACTTTTTTCGGAAAAGCGGTCTACGACTGCCCGCTGCAGCTTATAGCTGGTAGCGTGGGTCTCCGGTCGGAGATGTTCCGACAGTTGTGCTGTCGAGCTTCCCGGTGAAATAATATTTGGCGTGACCATCGCACATCGCGTAGACAGCACCGCCATTGTGACGTTTGGTGATGGTATCGGTCAATCCTGTACCCAGATTCGGTGTTGCATCCATTCCATCATCGGAGCCACCGTTATACCCGTCGGACTCTTCGACAAAAAGCAATGTCGACGCCGGAGCGGTAAGTTGACTCAGGTTCGCTCCCGAGACGACACTATTTACCGCATAAGAATTCCCTTGTTGAGTCGAATCGTCTGGGCAAATATACACGCCGGTGCTCCTAACGTAGGAGTAGATTGTGCCTTGTGAAGGGTCAAACAAAGTCGGTACTGTGTGTGCCGTCGTATAGTTTTTATAGGCGACCCAGTTGCCTAGTGTGCTGTTGGGACCGACGCCGCCGGCTGGCTGCAGCACTAATGGCATGATCTCATCCGCGTCCTGCTGATATTGGATGACTGCAATGCTAAGCTGTTTCAGATTGGAAGTGCAGGAAGCGCGGCGGGCGTTTTCGCGAACCTTTTGAAAGACGGGAAATAGGATTGCGGCTAGGATTGCGATAATAGCAATCACGACGAGCAGCTCGATGAGCGTGAAGCCTTGGATGCGTGACTTTGAGTGTGATGTTGAAGACATTTAATGGCCCTTTGCTAATGGAAGAACGAGAACTTCATGCTGATTCTATTGTAGAGCATATTTTACGATTTGTCAAGATTTTCGTATGATCTAGCTCAAGCCGTAAACGGCGAACTGCTTCGCGCGTTGACTCTGGCCGCCCAAAACGGCTATAATAAGGGTCAGAAAGAACCGAAATATGGCTGATTTGATCCAACTTGATATTCTGCCGAATGTACCCGCGGTAGCTCCGCGTCCGGTCGTCAATCGGCGTATCCCAGAGTGGCTGACGATCAAGCTTCCCAAGCGGCAGGGGATCGAAGAAGTCGAGGGGTTGATGCGTCAGGCTAAGCTCGTGACGGTTTGCGAAGAAGCCCGCTGCCCGAACCTCGGCGAATGCTGGTCCAAAAAAACCGCCACTTTCATGATTTTGGGCGATACCTGTACCCGCTCCTGCCGATTCTGCGCGGTCAAGACCGGTAAGGGGGGTGCGCTTGACGCGGATGAGCCGCGCCGGATCGCCGAGAGTGCGCGAACTTTGGGTTTGAAGCATACAGTGGTTACGAGTGTCAACCGCGATGAGCTGCCCGATGGCGGTTCCCACCATTTTGCCGAGACGATTCAGTGGCTGCGCGACCTGCTGCCGGAGACGATCATCGAGGTGCTGACCCCTGACTTTCTGGGGAACAAAGCCAATATCCAGACGGTCGTAGACGCTAAGCCGCATATCTACAACCATAACATTGAGACTGTGCCCCGGCTGTATCGTCAGGTCCGCCCGCAGGCGCGTTATGCCCGCTCCCTCCAGCTTTTGCAGTACGTCAAAGCCGCCGATCCGGAGATCTACACGAAGAGCGGTCTGATGGTCGGGCTGGGCGAGACCAAGGACGAGGTGGTCGCTTTGATGCGCGATCTCAAAGCCTATGATGTGGACTGCGTGACAATTGGGCAGTATCTCAAACCCGGTAAAAATTATCTGGACGTGGTGGAGTACGTTCACCCGGACGTGTTCGCCGAGTACAAAGCGATCGGCGAGGAGATCGGCTTTTTGTTCGTTGCCAGCGGGCCGTTTGTTCGGTCTTCCTACAATGCAAAAGAGTTCAGCGACCGGTTTTTGGCCCTGAAGAAATAGGCCGGCGCAGGGCTGAGGCCTTCCTCCGCCCCCTGTCACTTATGAACGAACGACGCATTCGACAGACATCGCCCCGATCTTCACCCAGGCTTCCTGCCTCTGTCCGCTGGACACTGCGCGGGCTGGTCGCTCTTCCTCTGCTGTCACTCGCCACGGCCTCGGGCATTTACTTCTCCTCGGTGTACCATCTCATACGCGCTGATCTTGTGCCGATTGCGGAGGGGGAGCTGACGCGGCAGACGGGGCATGAGGTCAAGATTGGCGCGGCGGACTTCAGTCGCCGTGGGGCGTTGGTGTTGACCGATGTCGCCGTTTCCAACAAAGCGACGTTCGTGGTGGGGAACGGCGAAGCGACGCTGCGGGCCAAGCGTCTCAGCGTCGCCTACGATCTCCACGCCCTCATTTTTGATAGTGGGAACGCTGCCCACGCGATCGGCGATGTGACACTAGATCAGCCCGCACTGCTGGTCGAGCGTTTCCCTTCGGGATTCAACTTTTCCGATTTTTTCAAGCCGAAAACGAAGCAGGCGACCAAGCCGTTCGTCGGGCGCGTTCTCGTCCACAATGGTCTGCTGCTGTTCCGGGACTTCAATGCTCCGGATCGCGGCAAGCGTCCCGCCCTGAACACGCTGGCGAAAGTCGAGGCCACGGTTGATCTCGGCTCGGAGCGGACGGTCTACTTCACCGTGAATGGCGTGGGCAATGGGCAGCGGTTTGCGTCGCTTGCGGTCAATGGTGATGTTTCGCGGACGGTGGCGGGCCGGTTTCGCGGCCATGTGGTCGTCGGAGATGCCGATGCAGCCTACTGGACAGATTACTTCAAAGCCTTCCCGCAGGCACGGGTGATTGCCGGACGGGCCGATGCGGACGTGATGGTCGCGAAGCTGACTTCCAAGCCCGCGCCGGGTCTGCCGCTCGATTTGTCCGGGCATCTGGTGATACGACGCGCGAAGGTTGCCGTCACGGACAAGAAGATCGTGGCCCTGCCGCTGGAAAACTTGAACGGCACCGCCGCGTTTACCGGGGCGGGGGTCTCGTTCGCGACCAGTCTGTCGCTGGCCGGGCAGCCGCTGGAAGCTTCCGGGACTGTGTTCGACTTTGCCCACGCCCAACTTGCGATTACGGCAAAGTCCAATCGGCTGGATCCGGTGCGCCTCAGCCGGGGTATGGTGTTCCTGAAACTGCCCGCCGGGGTGCAGGTCTCGCCGGGGCCGGTAGTGGCGCAGTTTACCGGAGCGGCGACAAATCCGACCATCACGGTCAGCGGTGTCCTGCCTGCGGTGACTTATGCCGGGAACCGGGCGACGAGTGTCGCTGCCTCGGCCGTCTACGCCGGCAAAGTGCTTTCGATCTCTTCGGCGACCTTCAAGCTGAATGGTACCGGGCAGGCTGCACTGCGAGCGACCGTGGACTTGACGAAGGCCCGTCCGACAGTCCTGCTCGCGGGTACGGCCCACGGCCTTGATTTGGCGGCACTGCGGCTTCCTGCGGGGGCGAATACGAGCAATCTCAATCTTGGCGGCCTGGCTGATGCACAGTTTATCGCGGATAACCAGGGGCGGCCGCTGACGGTAGTCGCGAATGTCGCCGTCGCAAACGCTCGCCTTCGCCAAACTACCCTGCGCTTCGTCGCGGGCCGGGTCGCCTGGACGCAGGGATCGGCGGTGACGATCACGCGGGCGACCCTGCGCGATACGCTCGGCGCAGCGGCGGTCAGCGGAACGCTCCCCGCCGGGGCTAAATCAGGGCGGTGGAACTTGACCGTGCGCACGGCAGGCCTAAATCTGGCGAGTCTGCTGGGGCCTTACACGAAGATGGCTGTCGGCGGATTCGCGGATTTCGACGGCAGGATCCTCGGCCCGGCAAATGCTCCCGAGGCGGTTGGGGCGGTGCGTCTGGCACAGCCGCACTATGGCCGGTATTCAGCAGACCTGATCGGCGGTCACGTCGCTGCGAGCCTCCAAAGCGTACGTCTGACCGACGTGACGCTCAGCCGCTTCCCGACTTCGGCGAAAGTGAGCGGCACCGTGAACGGCTTGTCGTCACCGAACCCCATGCTCGCACTCAATGTCGCTCTGTCGCAAGGCGATGTCCAGGATTTCCTGCATCTGGCCGAGCAGGCGTCGGCTTCGCCAAAATCCGCCTTGACCGCCTCCCTGCCCAACCTGACCGGAACGGCTGATGGGGTGTTTCAGATCTCGGGACGGCTGAACGCACTGTCCGCCGCCGGACATACAAAGATCACCGATGCCACCGTTGGCGGGTACCGTCTGGATGAGGCCTCGGCCGACATCAGCTACCACGGTGGGGCGTTGCGGGTGGAGAACGCTTTGCTAAAATCCGGCACGGCGACGCTTTCGGCCCATGGTCTCCGAACCGATAAGGGTCTGCTGCAGGCGGATTTTGCCGCCACGGGTCTGAATCTGGATCGTCTGCACTACTTCCTAGACCCCTATGCCGATCTGGACGGGACGGCAAGTGTTTCGGGCCATCTGGAAGGGACTCCTCAGGCACCCCACATTTTGGTTCGCGCACTGGATGTCCCCGATCTGGTCGTCAATGGACAGAGCTTCGCGCCGCTGACCCTCGCCGGTCGCTATGATGACGGCGTGCTGACGCAGATGGGAAAACCCTGGTCATTCGTCGTCACTATCCCCCGCGATTATGCCGCCGAATCGGCGGGCCATGTGGAGTACCGGGTCGACAGCCTGAAACTGGTCCTGCCGACACCGGCGCATCCGAAACGGATCCCGGCACTGGCGCTCGCCGCGGCGATCCCGACTTCTGCCCCGGAGCGACTTTCGCATGTTGTCGCTACGATCCGCACGACACGCTGGGGGCAGAGTGCCGCCGGGCAGGCCTTTCTGGCACGCCTTGCCGGTCTGCCGCAGCCACTCAGCGGGACATTCGCACTGCCGAAAATCGCTCTCAGCGGACCGTTGAACGCGCTCTCCGCCCAGGCCGATTTGAGCGCGGATAACCTGACACTCGGTGAAACGTCTATCGCGGGTCTCTCACTCAAAGCTTCGTATGCCGCCGCCGGCAAGCCTTCGGGACATTTGACCGCCTCGGCACATGATATAGAGGCGGCGGGAGTTCCCATTGGCATGGCGACGGCGGATGTCGACTACAAAAATAATATCATTACTGTGCATCAGATCCACGCTGCCAGCGAACGGGCCTTCCTGAATGCTTCCGGTACGGCGAACCTCGACGGCAATATCGACGCCGATTTGGATGCCTCCGATATTCCGCTTGCCCTGCTGCAAACTGTCGTCCCAACGGCGGCCCCCTATCTGCGCATCCTGCCCCGCGAGATCAGTGCCCTTTCGATCAATGCTTCCGGGCCGACGCGCTCGCCTAACTATCTAGGTTCCATTAACCTGTCGAACCCCGAGGTGGCGGGGGTGAAAGCTGTGGCGGGAGCGGTACCAGGCTTCGCCCTGGACCGGATACGCAGTGGGGCCATCACGCTGATCTCTGCGACACCCGGTGGCCCCAAAGTGCTGACGGTCAACGATTTGGCGGCTTTCAAGAACGGACGCCTTGTCGCGACACTTTCGGGGACGCTGCCGAACCCCTCCGGGTTCCTAATCCCCCATCCAGGAATCCGCACGGCGGTGGCTTTGCCGGACCAGGACCTGCATGCGGATCTGAAGGTTCAGGACCTCTCGGCATTGGCACTGCTCAGCCCCGGATTGGTGGACAGCAAAAAGACTTCCGGACAGGTCGCGGCCAGCCTCAACTTCGGCACGGGGGGGTTGACGGGGCTGGTCACGGTGACGGACGCGGCCTTGGGTCTGACTAACTTCGAGACCGCCGTGAACAAGATCAACGGAATTGTTGTTCTCGCGGATAACAAAGCCGTCATACAGAGTTTCGGGGGCAGCTCTACCAAAGGGGGGACATTCGCTCTGACCGGTCAGGGTGGGCTTTCGGCGGATAGCCAGGTGAGTGTCAAGCTGTCGACAAAGGACCTTTCGGTGGACGAAGGCGGCAAGCAAAGCGTTCTTTATGAGAAGTTTAACAGCAGCCTGAAAGCGAAGCTCAACGGTGCCTTGTCGCTAGTCGGCCCGTGGCTAACTCCACTGCTTTCAACAACGGTGGGTGCGCCGCTGGTGATCAGCGATGCCGTTGCGACCCTGCCCTCGGCGTCGAATGCCCCGGCAGCAGCTGGCGGTCCGCCAAGCTTTGACCCGCGTTTCGATGTTTCCGTGAAGCTGGGCACCAGCCGCAGCAAGACCGTTTCGGTGCGCAGCTCTCTGCTGAAGGCGGATGCGCAGGGTGGGGTGCGCCTGATGGGGCGGCTTTCCGAGCCGCGTCTGCACGCGGGCCTGACTGTCGAGCGCGGACAGTTCATCCTTCCACCTTCGACGCTGCTGAAGATCGTCAAACCGGCCACCGGAGATCAGAACTCAGTGCAGGCGGATTATCCTGTCGCAGGCGCAGACGGTCTGCCCGGCCTGCAGACACATATTGACCTGACGGCGCAGGCGACGATTTCCGTCTCCCCGAACAGCTTGTCGCAGTACCGGTCGGTAGCCTCGGGCGGCATTGGGGAGTCCGCCCCAATCGGCGGCTCCGCGAACACGTCCGGGAGCCGTTTTGGCGGCCAGTCTCAGCGCTATGTGATCACGGCACATATTCACGGTCTGCTGAACGATCCGGATCCGAAGAAGCTGGCTCTGGACCTTGAGTCGAAGCCGGGGGACCTGTCCCGTTCGCAGATGCTGGCGGCACTGGTTCCGGCGGGGTCTTTGCTGGGGATCGTCGGCGGCGGAGCAGGCGGTCAGAACCAACTGGAGAACCAGTTCAAGACTGCGCTCAGCCAGGTGGTCATTCCGACGATTCTCTCGCCGATC
Organism: Armatimonadota bacterium; assembly: GCA_025353925.1. Classification (GTDB taxonomy): domain Bacteria; phylum Armatimonadota; class Armatimonadia; order Armatimonadales; family Capsulimonadaceae; genus JANXMY01. The sequence goes on along the minus strand of JANXNV010000104.1, from coordinate 32,345 downwards.
ACGGACTCGATCGGAACGGCACTGGGCCTGGACCTGTCTGTAGATTATGATACATTTGGGGCACGCGGGACGATCGTCAAAGAGATCGGCCCGCGCCTGGAAGTCACCGTGTCACGCACGTTTGCAACACGCGGCACGGTGGACCAGACAGTTCAGCCGCCGCAATACCAGGTCAAACTCGGGTATAGTCTAAATCGACGCCTACAGATCGGTCTCTCCACTGATGACCAGCGCAATAACACAGTCTCGCTGGACGGCGTCTTCCGGTTCTAAACCTGAAATCTCCTGGAATTCGCTGAAACTTTTCACGATATGACTTGTCCAAAGGACTGAAACTCATGGCCCTGGTGCCGCGCTCTCAAAAAAACTGGAAAATCGGATGGGCGAGTTCCAGCAACCGAGAAGCAGCACCAGCTCCACTCCCCGAGGCGGCGGAGCGGCGCGGTGAGATCGCACTGGTACACGACGCCGATGCCCTGTACGCGCGTTACGGCAAGCAGATTTTCAACACGCTTTTTCAGTGGATTGGGGACTACGAAGAGGCGGCGGACTTGACGCAGGAAACGTTTATCTCGGCGCACAAAGCGCGGGATCAGTTCCGCGGTGAGTCCAAAGTCTACACCTGGCTTTACCGAATCGCCCACAACCATCTCAAAAACCGGATCAAGCAGCGTGGGCGGCAGCGGGAGATGGAAGGGGCGTCCCTGGATGCCGGGGCGTTTGGAGTCGAAAACGATTTTGAGGACGCCGGGCCGACACGCGAGATCGCCGACTGGTCCGGTTCCCCTTCGCGCCTTTTGGAGCAGAAAGAGCTGGGAGCGCAGATCAACCGGGCAGTTGAAAGTCTCGCCCCGGAGTACCGTGTCATCCTGGTACTTCGCGAGATCGATGGCCTTTCGTATACGGAGATCGCCGAGGTCACCGGCCTAACCCTGGAAGCGGTGAAAACACGCCTCAATCGGGCACGGGCGATGGTACGGCAAAAAGTTGAGCCGTACTTAAAAATTTAAAACAAACGTAAACGGACGCTTCAAGGGAGCATTGCTTGATAATTCAAAACAAAAAGCGGGCGCAAGTGACACGAAAAGCTTGCGCCTTTGTCGTGTCGGCCTCTTTAACTCTGACCGGTCTGGCACCGTGGGCTGCCGTTCATGCGCAGAATGCCGGTCCGGTCAATCCAACGGCTAATCCGGTCACTCCAGCTACGAATGGAGCCGGGGCTGTGACGCCCGGCAATGATCCGACCCGGGGTGCCACGCCGCCGGACACGAATCCGGTGAAGGGCAAGGACCCGGCTGCGCTGCCAGGCACGCTGCCGCAGTTCAATGTCCCGCCGCTCGTGCAGCCTGTGCCTGACGGGCCGAGTGCCCCCTCGCTGACCGGGCGCGTCTCACGGATCACCATCGCTGGAAATGCAAAAGTCACCGACCCGGCGATCCGTGCCTATGTCACTCAATCCGGTCTGAAGCTGGGTGCGCCATACAGTGCTGGTGTAGCGGAAAAGGCACGGGACGCAGTCAAGAACATGGGCTACTTCAACGGCGATGTGATTGTAGATGCCGTGACCGATCCGGCAGGCGGCGTGGATGTGACGTTCACCGTCCGAGAAAATCCGGTGGTCAAGACAATCAAGTTCACAGCCAACACGCCTACTAGAGAGCCTACTATTCCCGCCGCCAAGCTGAAATCACTGATGGTGACTCAGGAAGGCAAAGTTCTGAACACCAACACGCTAGTCGCAGATCTGGATAAGCTGTTTAACCACCAGACTGGGTATGTGCGTGGTCAGGGCTTCATCTTCGATGTCAGCTCAGACATCAATATTGATCCGCTGACCGGCGTTCTGAACATCCCGCTGGTCGAAGCGCACATCAACTCGATCACTATCAAAGGCAACAAAAAAACCAAATCCGTCGTCATCATGCGCGAGCTTCGGAGCGTGGTCGGCGAAGTGCTGGACGAAACGAAGCTCCGGCGCGATTTGAACCGTGTGAATAATTTAGGCCTGTTCGATGAGGTCGGGCCATTCGACGAAGTTTCCGCCGATGTCGGTAAAGTGGACATCACTGTGCCCGTCACGGAGAAGCGCAGCGGTCAGGTTTCCGTGGGGATCGGCTACTCCTCACGTTCCAAGCTGGTCGGGCAGGCAACGCTCGCCGAGAATAATTTTCGAGGCTTGGGCGAGCGTGTTAGCCTGATGTGGGAGGTTGGCGGCATCTCCAGCCAGAGCAGCCTCGACTTCAGCTTCTTCGAGCCGTACCTAGATAAGAAGCACACATCGCTCAGTCTCGATGTCTATAATAAAGCGTTGTATCGTTTCGCCAGCAGCAGCATCATCGGCGGTAATTCGAATACTTCCGGCTCCAACAGCACCTATATCGAGCGGCGCAAGGGCCTTGTCTTGGGTGTCAACCGAAATCTGAGCGATTTTCTTACGGGTGGGATTACGTTCCGCAGTGAAAGTGTGAGTACGGACAATTTCCAGGTCGTCAACGGGGACCAGTTCATTCAGCAGCAGGGGACCGTCAATGGCCTGGGCATCCGCAGCGTCTTCAGCAATCGGGATAACGAGAACGCCCCGGCGGCGGGTGGTCTGCTGTCCCTCTCTTACGAGACCGTGTTTGCCTCCACGCGCCCGGTCAACCAGAACCTGCCCAGCCCGCTGGCTCCGGGAAAAGAGTACTTCGGCAAGCTGGGGATCGACTTCCGCCGGTACACAAGTCTCCAGGGGCCGCGCAAGGTTGGGAACTTCAACCAGCCCAAAAGGGTTCTTGCAACGCGCCTCCTGATCGGAGCCACGGCGAAGAACATCCCGTTCTTTGAGCAATATTTTCTGGGCGGTGCGGACTCGCTTCGGGGCTATGATACGGACCGTTTCTGGGGCAGCAATCTGGCACTCTTTCAGGCTGAGCTTCGAGTGCCTCTGGGCAAGGATAACAACTTCCAAGGTGTTCTGCTGTTCGACGGCGGCGATGCCTGGAACAGTATTTACCAGCAGCAGGGTCTGCGGCAGCATACGGCCTTTAAGCTTTCGACCGACTACGGGGTCGGCATCCGTTTGGTGACTCCGATCGGTCCGATCCGTCTGGATTATGCCATTCCGGGCAGCGGCGGCGGAAGCGGCCGCACGCAATTTAGTATTGGGCAGTCTTTTTAAACTCTTAATCAATCTCATTTCACGAAGGAACAGCATGACACCTACTCACACGATTAACAAACTCGCGATTTTTGGAGCGGCGGCACTGATGCTGGCATCCGTGACACTTACCCCGGCGGTCGCGGCACCGTCCGGAACACCGACATTCGGCAGTGTGGATATCGCGAAGGTGCAGACACAGTCCACCCGCAAAATCAAGTACGATGCCGACCTGCGGGCTTTGGCGGACCGCCTGGACACGCAGTTCCGGCAGCAGACGGCAAGTGTCATGCTCACGAAAGCCGAGCAGACGGAGCTGGGGACGCTGATCGGCAAGCCCCGGCAAAGCGATGCCGATGCGGCCCGTGTCACGGCCTTGCAGACAAAAGCCAGTGCGGCGGCCCAGGAGCTGACCGACTTGCAGCAGAAGAAGGATCCGAGTGCTACGGACTCCAATCGCCTGGCGACTTTGACGACGCAGTACGAAACAGGCAAAGCGGCTTTGCAGGCGATCGGCGACGGCTATCAGGCACAGATTCGCGCCCTCAGCGACGCTGACAATACCGAGTTCACGCGCACGGTCAAAGAGGCGATCACCGCCACCGCCCAGCAAAAGGGGTTATCCGTTGTCTTCACCTCCGATATTGCGGTTTATACGGCAAATGACATCACGGATGATGTGGTCAAGCGCGTCAACAAGTAGAGCTTTGGGATGCTGTGCGTGCCTGGCACTGGTGGCGACGGGTTGCGCACAGAGAAGGGCGGCTGTCGCACCGCCTCTGCGCGGATCTGTCCGACTGAATGTGCTTATTACGCACCATCCGGGCTGGAACGGGATCGGGCAGTATGACGCGGCACTGGGCCGATTAGAGGAAGCGTCTCGGCAGCTTCCACCCGCAGGTCGACCCGATGAGAAAATGGCGATACTGCCGGCACTGACCGGAGCGAACATCGAAGGCGCTGATTCGTCTCAAGAGGGAATGTCGCGGACGGCCACCCGCCTGGAAGCAATCAAGCGTGCCCTGCTGAGCAGCCTGCGCCAGCGGCGGGAGCTGGAACGGCTGGAGCAGCTTCGGCAGGAAGGTGAATTGCGGGAGCGCGAGGCAAATCGGCTGTTCACCGTTTCCACGCGCGGAAAGCCGCTCTCGCCGGACCTGGATTTACAGCTGCTTTCCGCGAGTGTGGCGGCTTTGACCAAGACCGTCGGAAACTGGGACCAGTCGCTGCCGCCGTCGCCGGAGCTGATGCGGCTCCGCGCGAAGGTGATTGTCGACCGTGCCCGTCTGGAAGCCTTGATTGCCGCGAGAGAACGGCAGCGGGAAGCGGCGGCGCGTTTGAGCCGCGATGAAGCCCAGAGTGTCCTGAATGCGCGTGCGGACTACGTTCGGGCGCAGCAACTTGCCCTGGAAGCAAGGCTGATTGCGGAGGATGAGCGGCTGATCGCGGCACAGGAAGCGCGGCTGTCGTCGGAGCGGAGTGCCCTCCTTGCGGCACTGTCTCGGCCGGGGGCACTCTCGGTTCCCACAGCCGGAGATGCTGGGGCATTGCTTCTGCCGCGCGGCCCCGGCACTGCACCTGCCAGTTTCTCGCAAGCCAGTCTGACGGCCTCCGAAGAGCATCTGCGGCAGCAGCGGACACGCTGGCTGACCTTTTTGCGCGACGATACGGCCTCCGCCGCGAAAGATACGGCGATCCGGCAGCACTGGGATGTAACTTTTGGGCCGCCGCGACCCGGTGATCGGGATCTGACGGAAAAGATGACGCAGGCTCTCTCTTCCGGACCCTGGCGGTTGTAGAAATTGGATAGACTTCAAGCTCGGGTGCATTAAAAAGGAAACGATATGCAAACCACTGTGGGGCAGTTAGCCGCACTGATCGAAGGCGCGGTAGAGGGTGACGGGTCTATCGCTATCCGTGGGATCTCAAGCATCGAAGATGCCCAGGATGGCGACATCACATTTGCCGAAAGCGATAAGCTGCTCGAGACTGCGGCACGTTCCCGGGCGTCCGCCGTCATCGCCCCGGCGGGAAGTTCTTTCCAGGGCACGACCCGTAAGCCGCTGATCCGCGTCAAAAACCCACGTTTCGCGTTTGCACAGGCCCTTCGAATATTCGCTCCAGAGCCGAAAGTCTACCAGGGAATTCATCCCTCCGCAATTATCGGTCAGAATTCCCGCTTCGGCCATAATGCTTCGGTGCATGCACTGGCATTTGTGGGCGACAATGTCACGCTCGGTGATAACTGCGTCATCTATCCGTTCGTGTACCTCGGCGACAATGTGGCTGTCGGCGACAACTGTGTCATCTATCCGCATGCCGTGCTGCACGATAATACCGAGATTGGCAGTTCGGTCGTCATCCACAGCGGCAGCGTCTTGGGGACTGATGGCTTCGGCTACATGTTCATCGAGAATCGCCACTACAAAATCCCGCAGATTGGCCGCGTGATTATCGAAGACGACGTTGAGATCGGCGCGAACGTCACCATCGACAAGGCGCGTACCGGCTCCACGCGGATCGGGGCGGGGACCAAGATCGACAACATGGTGCATATTGGGCACAACGTCACGGTCGGCAAAAACTGCGTGATTGTTGCCCAGGTAGGCGTCTCCGGGAGCGTTGAGATTGGGGATGGCGTGATACTCGCCGGTCAGGTGGGAGTTAAGGACCACGTGACTATCGGCGATGGGACCATCGTCGCTGCCCGTACGGGAGTCATCGGGGATCTGCCGCCGCAGTCCTTCGTTTCGGGAATGTATGGCCGCCCGCACGGCAATGAGATGCGGGCACAGGCCGTGTACGGTACCCTGCCGGAGATGCAAAAACACATCAAAAAACTGGAAACGCGCCTGGCGGCATTGGAAAAAGACGCAGTCGAGAAAGATACTGAAGCGTGAGTGAACGCCTGCGTGTGACGCTCGCGGCTCCGAGTGCGATTCTTGAGGGCGTCGGCCTGCATTCTGGGGCCGACGCCTCCCTGCGTTTGCTGCCTGCGCCCTCCGGCACCGGCCTTGTGTTCCGTTTGCTCCCCGGTGGGCAGGAGATCAGGGCCTGCACGGCGAATGTGACGGATACTTCGCGCTGTACGCGTCTCGGCGCGAGTGGAATCGAAGTTCAGACTGTTGAACATGTGCTTTCGGCACTGGCTGGGCTGGGCGTGGACGATGCGGTTATTGAGCTGACAGGCGGCGAGGTCCCCGCCGCAGACGGCAGCGCGGCTCCTTTTGTTACCTTGGTTAGAAACACCGGTCTGCGTCCGCTGGAGATGCATATAATGCCTCTCACGCTGATGCAGCCGCTGTCTCTCGTGGATGGCTGCTCCTCCATCATCGCGCTCCCGGCAGACAAGTTTTCGGCGACGGTGGTTTTGGACTATCCGAAACACACCTATCTGGGAACAACGGCGGCGGTTTTCGACGAAGAAACCGATGACTACGCGGCATTAATCGCCCCGGCACGTACCTTCGGGTTTCTCTCGGAGATCGATGCCCTGCGGGCGCGGGGGCTTGGCCTTGGGGCGACGCGCGAGAATGCGGTCGTGCTGGGCGAGGACTGCTATGAGACACCGCTTCGGTTCCCCAATGAGCTGGCGCGTCACAAACTGCTGGACTTGATCGGCGACCTGGCACTGATAGGCCGACCATTACACATAGCCTTGTTCGCGGTCAAGCCAGGCCATACACTGAATACCCGATTGGCGAGCCTGCTATCGCCGGACTTGTCCTGAAAACTGTTAGAGGAGACCATTTTGCCTGTACTCGATATTGAAGCGATTAAAGAGATTCTACCGCATCGTTACCCGTTCCTGTTGGTGGACAAGATATTGGAGCTGGTGCCTGGAAAGCGGGCCGTGGGCCTGAAGAACGTCACTGCAAATGAGCCGTTCTTCCAGGGGCATTTCCCGCAGCGTGCGATCATGCCCGGAGTTCTGGTGATTGAAGTGATGGCGCAGATTGGCGGCGTGATGATTCTGGCGGTCGAGGAGCATCGCGGCAAACTGGCTTATATCGGCACGGTGGACAATGCCAAGTTCCGGCGCCCGATCGTCCCGGGAGACACGCTGGAAGTAACTGTCGAGCTGCTGCGCCTGCGCGGCAACATGGGCAAGGTGCGGTGCATGGCGCGAGTTGGCGGAGAAGAGGCGGCAGAAGCGGACATCATGTTTGCACTAGTCTCCCCGCTCTAATGCGTTTCGCTCTTGTGTATGATGGAAAAGACATTATTTTTGCATGAAGATTCACCCTACAGCCAGTATTGACCCCAGTGCGCAGATCGGCGATGATGTCGAGATCGGGGCATTTACCGTGGTCGGCGAAGACGCCGTGATCGGAAACGGAACGCGCCTGCGCCCCCATGTGGTAATTGAAGCCTATGTCACGTTGGGCAGCGGGTGCGATGTTTTCTCCGGTGCGGTTCTCGGAGGCATTCCGCAGGACCGTAAGTTCAAAGGGGAGAAAAGCTTTCTAGTTATTGGTGACAACAATATCATCCGGGAGCATGTCACAATTCATCGGGCAGCGGGGGCGGGCAATCAGACACTGATCGGTGACAACAACCTGATTATGGCGTACTGCCATGTCGGGCACAACTGCCTGATCGGCAGCGGGATTACGATGGCGAACATGACCGGCATCTCCGGCCACGTGGAAGTAGAGGACCGAGCGAACTTTGGGGGCTTTGTCGGCGTCCATCAGTTTGTGCGGATCGGCAAGCTGGCGATGATCGGCGGCTACTCCAAAGTGGTGCAGGATATTCCGCCGTTTATGATGGGCGATGGCCGACCGTGTAAAGTCTTGGATCTCAACGTGATCGGCTTGCGCCGCTCCGGTGTCTCGTCGCCGGTGCGCGGCGATCTCAAGCAGGCGTACAAGCTTTTGTACCGTTCTCAGATGAATATGTCGCAGGCGTTGGAGAATATTGAGAACGAGGTCAATCCGAGTGTCGAGCGTGACTACCTGCTGGACTTCATCCGGAATATCCGCTTCGGCTCTAATGGTCGTCAGCTCGATGCTCCCCGTTAGGAAGGCCGCATGACTGACGCGACCACTGAAAAGCCGCTGCGTATCGCGATCATGGCCGGGGAACCCTCGGGAGATCGGCAGGGGGCGGCCCTGCTGACTGCGCTGCGGGAGCTGGTGCATCCGCGCCCGGTCGAAGCTTGGGGGATCGGTGGTCACTGCATGGCGGAGGCGGGGGCCACGCTGCGCTACAACAGCGAACCCTGGGCGAGTATCGGCCTGGCCGATACGGTGTTTAAGCTGCCGCTGCTTCTGGCGGTCCGGGCCGAGATGAAGCGGGCGGTCCGGCGCGACCGTCCGGATGCGCTGGTGCTGATCGATGCCGGGGCATTCAATGTCCCTATTGGCCGGGCGGCCAAGTCGGAAGGTATCTGCCCGGTCTTTTATTATTTCCCACCGGGGTCTTGGCGGCGCGGGGCGATGGTCCGCAAAGGCACACGCAAGGTGGTCGCGGCGGCGGACCGGATCGTGACCCCGTTCCGCTGGTCGGAAACGCTGCTGAAGTCGGCGGGAGCGGATGCGCGGTTTGTCGGTCATCCATTGCTGGACTTGGTCAAGCCGATCCTGCCCGCAGGTGAATTCTATGAGCATTTTGGCCTGGATTCCCACCGCCCGCTGGTCGCGCTGCTGCCGGGGAGCCGCCGCAGCGAGATCAGGCATATTCTGCCCGCGCTGATCGGGGCGGCAAACGAGATGACCCGGCGCATTCCCGGAATCCAGTTTGCCCTGGCCCTGGCGTCTTCTTCCCAGCGCACACTGGTGGAAGAGATTATCGAGAAGGCGCAGGCGTCGTCCCGGCTGCCTGGCTTGATGACTCTGGCAGGCGGCAAGCTGGCCCATTTGGCACATGAGGCTCTGGCTCCTCCGGTTCCGCTGCTCGCGACCACTGAGGGTGTGACCCTGGACGGGCGAACGCTTACCCCGGATATGCCGGACGAAGCCCCGATCCGTGAGCGTCCCGGCCCGGCCCCGCTGGTCATTTGCGAAGGGCTGACCTGGGACGTTATGGCGCGATCCGATCTGGTGCTGACCAAATCCGGCACGGCGACGCTCGAAGCGATGATTCTGAAGAAGCCGATGGTGATTGTCTACCGCGGATCGGCTCTGATGGGGATTGAGTGGCGACTGCGCCGCCGCAGCCTGAATATCGCCCATATCGGCCTGCCGAATATTCTCGCCGATGAGCGGCTGTTCGCCGAGCTTTTGCAGGATGATGCCACCCCGGAGGCCATTGCCGCTCTAGGCGTGGAACTGCTGCTTCAGCCGGGGCGTATACTAGGTTTAAAAGAGCGGCTGACCGATCTGGTCCGCACGAACCTCGGCGATCCGGGCGGTGTCAAGCGGGCCGCCGAGCTGCTCCTCGATCTGATACAGACGAAACCGTGACTAAGCATCAATTATGACCGAAACAGATTTGACCGAAACAGAAAACAGTCCCAACCCGGTGAGCAAGCCTCCCTTCCTGGTCCGACGCCGGACCGTCTTCACCTGGCTGATTCCGCTCGGGCTGCTGGCCTTCTCGCTTCTGCTGCATCGGCGCGACGGCGGGTGGGCGGCGTACGGCGCGGGGATCGGGCTGGTTCTGCTGGGGGAGATTGTCCGTTTCTGGGCGGCGGGATACATCGCCAAGGACGCCGTGATTACTACGGGTGGTCCGTACGCCCATGTCCGCAACCCCTTGTACTTCGGTTCTCTGCTGCTGGCGATCGGCTACGGCCTGGTCTCCGGTCTCGGGGTCTGGGGCGTGGCGGGGACACTGGCTTTGTTTCTGCTCTTCCATCTGGCGGCGATTTTCTACGAGGAGTCGTTTCTGACCGCGAAATTCGGTGCCCCCTATTTGGATTATGTCCGCCGTGTTCCCCGCCTGGTTCCGTCGCCCCTGCCGCGAACTAGTGGGGAAGGAAGATTTGAGTGGGCGCAGGCCATCAGAAACCGGGAACAGATCTCTGCAACCTTCGCCTTGATCTTCGTGCTGCTGCTCAGCCTGCGCTTTCTGGTAAATTCACACTTATGACACTGAAACCGCGTCAGATTTGGAACTTCCTTTGGCCGTATATCAAGCAGGACCGCTGGTATTTGGTGTTCGCGCTTGTCTGCGCCTTCGGGGTGAGTGCATCGGATGGGGCAGTCGCAACGCTCTTGGAGCCTTTCATTAATTCTGCTAGGCATGCGGCCGTGAGCAGGATCGATACCGAAGATATACACCGCCTGAATCTGGTTTGCCTGGCGATTGTGGGTGTCTACAGCCTGCGCTGGCTGTTCACCTATGGCGACATGGTGTTCTTCTCCGAAGCCGGGCAGCGGCTCGGCCTTCGCCTGCGAAACCGTATTTACGAGCATTTGCAGGGCCTTTCCCTGGGCTTTTTCAACGGTCAGCGGACAGGGGCACTCATGTCCACGATGAACAATGACGTGCCTCTGCTACAGAACACGATCACCAGCCTGAAAGACCTAGCCCCAGCTCCGTTTTATGTTATCGGCGGCCTCGTTAGTATTTTCTTGATCTCAGTCAAGCTTTCCTTAATCACACTCGTGGTTCTGCCTCTGATGATCTATAGTATCAACACGCTGACACGGCGGATTCGGGGTTCCACCGGAGACACGCAGAACAAGCTGGCAGATGTCAACACGCTGATGGAGGAGACGCTGAGCGGTATTCGGATTATCCAGTCCTTCGGTGCGGAGAAGGTCGCTGTGGATCGATTTCAGCGCGAAAACCAGGCCGCCAAAAACTTTGCGATGGTCGTTGTCCGGCAATCCGCGCGGCTGAAGCCGACGACGGATCTTATTGGAGCGGTGGGCATCGCGATCGCTCTCTGGTTCGCAGGTCGACTCGTCGCCAGCAATGAAATGAGCCTTGGGCAGCTGGGAAAGTTTATCTTTTTCCTGAACCTGATCGCCAAAGGCGTCGGCGGCCTGGGCGGAGCAAAGGTCACCTGGGAACAGATCATGGCCGGAGGTGGACGGATCTTCCAGAACGTGCTGAATGTCGAGTCCCAGATCAAAGATTGCCCTGATGCAAAAGCTTTGACGCAAGTCGAGGGGAGAGTCGAGTTCGACCATGTGGCATTTGCCTACAACGCCGAAACGCCGGTGCTGCGAAATATCTCGTTTACGATGAACCCCGGCGAAGTCGTGGCGGTGGTGGGGCTTTCGGGGGCGGGCAAAAGCACGATTGCTGACCTGATCCCGCGCTTTTACGACCCGCAGTCCGGGTCGATCCGCGTGGACGGGCACGATCTGCGGGAAGTGACACTCGAGTCGCTGCGAAGGCAGATTGCGATTGTGCCGCAGGAAACGATCCTCTTCGGCGGGACCATCCGGGACAATATCGCTTACGGCAACCCGGCAGCGACCCAGGAGATGATCGAAGCGGCGGCCCGGGCGGCCAATGCGCACAGCTTCATTGCGGACCGGTCCGTCATGCCGGAGGGTTACAACACGCTGGTGGGGGAGCGAGGCAAGCAGCTTTCCGGGGGGCAGCGGCAGCGGGTCTCGATTGCCCGTGCTTTGCTGAAAGACCCGCGTATTTTGATTCTCGATGAAGCGACTTCTTCGCTGGACGCCGAATCGGAGAAAGTGGTCCAGGAAGCCCTGGAAACGCTGATGCGCGGGCGGACGACACTTGTGATCGCCCATCGCCTTTCGACCATCCAGAACGCGCACAAGATACTGGTCATGCAGGCGGGGGAGATCGTGGAAAGCGGGACCCACACCGAGCTGATGCGTCTGCCGGACGGACTCTACCGACATCTATACGAGCGGTTCCACGAAAAGAAGTTCCCCTGGGAAAAAACGAGCGACGAGAAATCCGAGGATACGGACGGTCTGGATTTTGAGGCCGTGACCGTGCCCCACGTCTCCGCCGTGACATAAATATTTGACTTTTGACCTATGAAGTACCGTGTCGTCTCATTTCTGGTGTACTGGCTCGTGCGGCTGATTATTCCGACCCTCCGGCTGCGGGTAATCGGGGAGGCGCGTGTGCGCGAGGTCCAGCAGGAGGGCAAGGGGCTGATTCTTCTCACTTGGCATGGGCGAACAATTCTCCCCATCTGCCGGTTCCGTAAGCGCGGGTACTGGGCCATGATCTCGACCTCCCGGGACGGTGAATACCAGAACCACATCTTCCAGCGGTTCGGCTGGCAGACCGTGCGCGGCTCGACTTCGGCGCGGGGTGCGGTGCAGGCTGCTCTGACAATCACCAAGCAGCTAAAGCGCGGCGGTACCCTGGCGCACACGCCGGACGGGCCGCGCGGGCCGATCCATGTGGTTCAGCCGGGCGCGATCTTCCTAGCGCAGAAGTCAGGCTCCCCGATCATCCCCGTCGGCATCAGTGCCTATCCAAGAAAGCTGGCCCACGCATGGGACCAGTATATGGTCCCGGCCCCGTTTGCACGGGCGGTATGGATTTACGGCGACCCGATCCATATCCCCGCTGATGCCAAAAGTGACGAAGAGCAGAAGCTCTGGTGCGAGCGTGTGGGGGCAGCGATTGCGGGCCTCGAAGCCCAGGCCGAGCGGGAAGCCGGAGCACTCGATGCGACGGGGCCGAAGCGGCAGGGGTGGAACCTGTGGCGTCGGGCCTAGAAAGCTATCTGCTAAGCGTCATCGCCGAGCCGGGGCGTTCGGGGATGGCGGCCTCGGGTTTACGCGGCTTTCTGGGCGGCCTGTCTGCTCTGTATGATGCCGGGCTGGATGCCTATCTGACGGCAGAGACGCTCGGTCTGCGGAGGCGGGAAACGCTGCCGGTCCCGGTGATCAGCATCGGCAACTTGACTGTCGGCGGCACGGGCAAAACCCCGATGACCCAGTTCCTGTGTCGCCGCCTTAAAGAGTCCGGGAAACGGATCGCGGTACTCAGCCGGGGGCATGGCGGCGAGGGCCAGTCCGTGCGTCTGGTGTCTGACCCCGAGGGCGACCGTCTGCTGACGGCCTCGGAAGCTGGGGACGAGCCTGTCTTCCTGGCCCGAACCCTATCCGGTATTCCGGTGCTGGTCGGCAAAGACCGCCGGCAGTCAGGCCGGGAAGCTCTGCGCCGTTTCAATTTGGATGCTCTGGTTCTCGACGACGGCTTCCAATACTGGCAGCTCGCGCGTGACCTGGATATCGTACTCCTGGATGCCCGCCGCCCCTTCGACAACGGCTTTTCGCTCCCGCGCGGTCTGCTCCGTGAGGCCAGGCGGCATTTGGCCCGCGCGGGTATCATTGTCGTGACACGGGCTGGTGGGCTGGGGGAGACTGGGCGTCACTCACTGCTGGGCAAAATCTTCGCTCTCACACCGGCGGCGAATGTCTACTTTGCCGATCATCGAGCTGTCGGTTTCGCCTCCGTGTCGGATTTGGCCGCGCCGCCGCTGCCACTGAACGCCCTGCGAGGCAAACTCGTGTATGCCGTCTCTGCCATCGCCCAGCCGTCCTCGTTCCTTCATTCTTTGGCGCAGGAAGCCGGGGTACGCATCGCCGGGCAGGAGGCATGGGATGATCACCATGCTTTTGATGCGAAGCAAGCGCGAACAGTCCAGCAAGCCGCCCGCCAGGCCGAGGCGTCTGCAATCGTGATGACGGAAAAAGACGCGGTCAAATGGCCGACTGCCGAGACCGACGAGCTGCCGACATACGCCCTGCGGATCGAGATGGTGGTAGAAAACGAAGCTGCCTTTTTGGCGGACGTGCTGGCACGGATCAAGTTGGGAGTCTAAACAATGGCACTGGCACAGCGGTATCGCAAAACTGAGAAAATCATCTACACGGAAGAGGAATATTTCGAGTTCGAGCGGACCAGTATCGGCCACTGGGAGTTCGTAGGCGGCGAAATCCGCGCCATGAGCGGTGGCACAGCTAACCACAGCACGATAGCGGTCAACATTATCGCGACGCTGCGCACCGCCCTTCTGCCCAAGGGCTGCCGCGTCTTCGGTTCGGATATGAAAGTCCATACCGGCGATGGTGTAAACACGTTCCCGGACGCCGCCGTCGTCTGCGGCCCGCTTGCGTTCCACCGGGGCCGGACCGATCTGCTTGCGAATCCTCTGCTAATCGTCGAAGTCCTCTCCGACTCGACCGAAGCCTACGACTGGGGCGATAAGTTCCGCCATTACCAATCTATTCCGTCGCTCACCGATTACCTGCTGGTCTCGCAGGATGAAGCACTCATGACGCTCTTTACTCGGCGGGAAGACAAGTGGCATCAACTGAATGTTGCCGGAATTCAGGGAAGTGTCTACCTGCCATCGGTAGAAACGACGCTGGCTTTGACCGATGTGTATGCACTGATTGAGCTGCCGATCTGTTAAGCGTTATGCGAATCCAGAAAAAAATCTGGCAGCCGCTGGTGCGGCGCGTTTTCGGCGGTCTGATCGGGCGGCACATGCCGAAGCCGGTCGTTCGCGCTCTGGGCGGGCTTGCCTATGCGGTTTCCGGGCGTTACCGACAAGTCGCCGACAAGAATCTGCGTATTGCCTACGGCGACTCGCTCACCGCAGCGGAGCGGGATGTGCTGATACGGCGTGTTTTCCAGAGTTTCGCGACTTCCACCGCTGAGTTCCTGGAAGCTCCGCGCTGGACTCCCGAACAGGTCAAAGCATTGGCGCAGGCGGACTCTTACGACGTTGTGGACAAGGTTCTGGCACGCGGCAAGGGGATGATCCTGCTGGCGGCACACTTCGGCAACTGGGAGCTGCTGGCGCGGCGGGCGGCGGTCGCCGGGTACAGCTTCGCCGTGATCGCGCGGCAGAGTGAAGACGCGGGTTTCAACGAAATTACTGACTCTCTGCGGGCGAACGGCGGCTACACGGTGCTGCCGCGCGGCGGATCACCGAAACCGATTTTATCCAGGCTCCGCAGCAACGGGATCATTGCGATCCTGCCGGACCAAAAGTCCGAGGATGTGTTTGTGCCGTTCTTCGGCAAGCTGGCTGGAACAGTCGCCGGACCCGCCGTGCTGGCACTCAAAACTGGGGCGGGGATCGTGCCGATGTTCTGCCCACGTCAGCCGGACGGGACCTATAAAATGGTGATTTACCCGGAGATCGATACGACGGCGACCGGGGATACCGACGCCGACATCAAGCGGATTATGACCGATGCAACCGCTGTGATCGAGGAGATGGTGCGGAAGTATCCCGAGCAGTGGCTGTGGCTCCACGACCGCTGGCGGGTTCCGCCCCCGGCAGAACTTCTGCAGCAAGAAAAGAGTGCCGATGCCCCGCCCGCTGCCGCCGCCGTCTGAAGTTTCGCGGCTGCTGATTGTCAAAACCAGCAGTATCGGTGATGTTGTGCATGCCCTGCCGATTGTTCAAGCGATCAAAGAGGCTGCCCCGTATCTTTCGCTTGGCTGGGTCGTACGGAAGCGCTGCGCGGAAGTTCTGCGCGGCAATCCCTTTATCGACACGCTGTATGTTCTGCCGGATCGACCGACACTCACTGAGCTTTGGGACCTGCGCGGAAAGCTGCACGAAGGCCGTTATGAGCTGGCACTTGATATGCAGGGGCTGGGATTGAGCGGTCTGGTCACGGCCTTGTCCGGGGCACCGGTGCGGCTTGGGTGGGACCGGAACCGGGAGATGAATTCTCTGTTTCTGACTCATCCCATCGTGCCCGGTCGGGGTCAGCACCGCCATGAGGTAGACTTACTGTACGGGTTTGCAGAAGCGTTGGGGGTCCGCACTCCCCATCCGGAGTTCACGCCGCAGCCGTATCTGGCGGCACAGGCGCGTCCGCAAGCGGAAGCATGGGTTGCGGGGCTGCCGCGTCCCCGGATCGCGCTGAATGTCGGGGCCTCGCGGGCTTACAAACGCTGGCCCGTAGACCGCTGGCGGGAAGTGGCTCAGGAACTGGCGGCATCGGGCCGCAGTTTGGTATTTATCGGTGATAAGACCGATGCCGAGAGTGTAGCCCAGATTGCCCCGTCTCTGGCTGGCCGCTTCGTCGACCTCTCCGGCAAAACGTCTCTGCTGGAGTTGGCTTCCGTGCTGGCGGAATGCGACCTGCTGGTGACCGGAGACACGGGGCCGATGCATATCGCCGTGGCGGTGGGGACGCGCGTCGTCGCCATTTTCGGCGGCACGGACCCAGTTCGTCATGGGCCGTATGGAGCGCGAAACGTAATTTTGCACAAGCCGATCCCGGGCTTGATCTCGCCGGGGCAGCGTCCGACCGACGCGCAGGGGGCGGCGTGCATGGAGCAAATCACGCCCGCAGATGTACTGGCTGCTACGGAGTCGATTTAAGAAAATCATGCGTAAGTTTCTCGTCATCAACATGAATTATATGGGGGATGCTCTGCTGACTACCCCGGCGATTGCCGCGCTCCGGTCGGCTTTTCCGGAGGCGCGGATCGATACCGTGGTCGGCACCGGGGCAGCGGCTGAAGTCCTGGCGGGCAACCCCGATCTGGACTCGATCATCGCCCGGACCGCTCGGGGCAGCCTGGGCCGGGTAATGCAGACGTTCCAGCTTCTGCGCGAAGGCCGCTACACGGATGCGATCATTCTGCCGCCGCTCCCTGCGTACGCCGCCGCCGCCTGGATGGCGCGGACACCTCGCCGGGTGGGCCTCGGCGGGCGCGGCATGAATCGGTTTTTGACGGAGCTGCGCTCGACCCGTGCGGTGCATATGGCGGACACGATGCGCGATACCATGCCGGTCGCGGCAACTTCCATCTCGGCCACACCCACTGTCCCGCGCCGCCTGGTGGTCACAGTCGAAAACGAGGCACGGGAAGCGGCGGAGCGGCTGCTGATCGAGTCGGGAGTCGTGATGGACGGCCTGCTTCTCGCGGTGAATGTCGGGGCGACCCGCCCCCAAAAGCGCTGGTTCGCTGAATCGTTCGCGCAGACTTTGGACCTTCTGGCGGACATTCCCTGCATTCTTGTCGGAGCTGGGGCGGAAGATGCGGCACTGGCTGCTGAGGTTCTCAAACTGACCCAAAAGGCGAAGCCGGTCGATTTGGTTGGGCGTACGGGGGTCAAGTCTCTGGCGGCACTCCTGCAGCGGTGCGATCTGCTGCTGAGTGCCGACTCCGGCCCGATGCATCTGGCGACCGCCGTGGGCACGCCCTCGCTGGCACTGTTCGGCTCAACAGACCCGGCAGTCACCGGCCCATTCGACACGCTTTCAGAGACGATTTATAAAGCTTTGCCGTGTGCGCCCTGCGGCAATCATCCGACCTGCGAAGGCCGCTACGATTGCCTGCGAGCGATTCACCCTGAGGAAGTCGCAGCCGCAGCCCGAGGTCTCTTGAGATCGAGCCGCAGCAGCCTGGTCACGCTTCCCGTACTCACGTCCAAAACGCCGTCTGTCCCCAATCCCAGCTGTGCGCCTTTAATGGAGCGGGCCGGGCCAATCCAGCGTATTCTGATCGCGACCAAGTTTCGCTTTATCGGAGACACGCTCCTCGCCGTGCCGATCTTCCGGGCGGCGCGGGCACAGTGGCCCGGCGCCCACATTACGCTCCTCACAGGTAAGAATGCTCGGGTCCTGCTGCAGAATAATCCCTACTTAGATGAGATCATGGAGTTTGATCCCTACAAGTCCGATAAAGGCACCTGGGCACATCTCAAGCTGATTTCTCGCCTGCGCCGCGAGCGATTTGATCTCTGCCTCGCGCTGAACCGGTCGTTCCACTCCGCGCTCACGCCGTGTTTGGGGGGCGTACGAGTGCGTGCTGGGTTCCGGTCGGAAGGGCGTGGGCCGCTGCTGAATTGCCGGGTAGACTATGACCGGGAGAAGAGTGAGATCGCCTGCTATTTCGATGTCCTGCGGGCGGTCGCTCCGGAAGTCGCTGAGAATCCGGCACTTGAGCTTTGGATCAGCGACGATGAGCGCAGGTTGGCCCAAGACCGGCTCGCTGGGGCCTGGCCGGAAGCGGGCGGCAGCAGCCTGGTCGGCTTTCAGCCTGGGGCGAGCCTGGAGCGTAAGCGCTGGGACGCCGCACGGTTCGCCCAGGTCGCGGATGCGCTGGTGTCGCAGAATCCTAATATCCGGATCGCCCTGATCGGTGGGCCGGATGAAGCTGACGCGGCGCGGGAGATGCTGAAGCAGTGCCGCCCGGAAACGTCGGCCCGAATGGTCTCTTTCGCCGGAACCTGCGACCTGCGCGGCTCTCTGGCTTTGGTCTCTCAGCTCAGCCTGTTTATCGGCAACGACACGGCGATTATGCATTCGGCGGTCGCGCTCGGCATTCCGACCGTTGCGCTGTTCGGGCCGACCAACCCGCGTAAATGGGGCAATTACGGGCCGTGCCACCGCGTCCTGGAATCGCCCGACGGCAGCATGGCCTCTCTGCCTATCGAAGAGGTCGAAGCCGTGTCGCTGGCACTTCTCGGGCGAACGCCGCTTGCGTCACCCGCCGGAAATCCGGTATAATCGGTCATCGATGGTCTCCGGGGTGTTATGATCTACCAACGTGCGCTGTTTATTCGATTTGGCGGCATCGGGGATATTCTGCTTGCAACACCGTCCGTACGGGCCTTACACGCGGCTTTTCCAGGCATCGAGATCGACTTCGTGGTCGGCGGCGGCATGGCGGCTTCGCTGGCCGGGCACCCGCTGATACGGAACGTTTGGACTTTCGATAAACGCGGGGTGGACTCGCGTCTCGACCGTTTCTTGCCGTTTCTGACTCGAATCGCGCGGGCTAAATACGATCTGACCATCAACCTGCACCCGAGTGCCAAATCGTATCTGATGGTGGCGGCCAGTGGGTCAAAAACGCGGCTGACGTTTCGCAAGTGCATGGAAATCAATTCAGCGACGGGCAAGATCGCTCATGCCGTCGACGATTTTGCGAAAGAGCTGCTGCCTCTTGGGATTGGTCCGCTGACGGATAAATCGCTGGATTTTGATGTCCCGCAAGCGGCGCAGGTGAGTGCTGCGCGTACTCTATCGGTGCTGGAAGTCGCGGCGGCTGATCAGCTGCTGGTCATCAACCCGGCGGCCTCCCGGCCGCTGAATCGCTGGCCGCTGGAGCGTTTCCGGGAAGTCGCCGGATACTGGGCGGCGCAGCCGGGGGTGAAAGTCGCCGTGACCGGGGCACCTCCGAGCTTCAAGACGGTCATGGATGGGCTGGATGAAGTCTCTCTGGCTTCGGAAGTCGCGACCGTCGACAGCCGCATCTTGAACCTAGCCGGACAGCTCACCGTGCAGGAGTTTGGGGCTTTGCTCCAGCGGGCGGATACGCTGCTAACCTGTGATACCGGTCCCATGCACATCGCGGCGGCCCTGCACACGCCGCTGGTCGTGCTGTCCGGGGCGGCGGACCCGAACCGCACCGGGCCTTTGACAGAAAACAGCACGGTTCTGATCGATTATTCGCTTCCCTGCGTCCCCTGCCGGGACCGCATCTGCGCACGCGGCGATGTCCTGTGTATGCAAAATCTGACCGTGTCGGACGTGATTCAAGCGATCGATGTCCGTCTGAAACCTGGCCAAAGGAACATCTGTGGGATTGACCTGCCAATCATCGCGGGATAAGATTAAAACAGCCGAAGAACTTACTGCGCTGATGTCCGCCCGCCAGGAGCGGGGGGAGAAGATCGTTTTCACCAACGGTGTCTTCGACATTTTGCATGTAGGTCACGCTCGCTATTTGGCGGAAGCTCGGGCCTTGGGCGACGGCCTGGTCATCGCGGTCAATGCCGACGAGTCGGTGCGCAGCTTCAAGGGCGATCTGCGGCCCATCGTGCCGCTCGGTGAGCGTATGGAGATGCTGGCGTCGCTGGCCTGTGTTGATTATGTGACGCCGTTTTCGACCCGCACACCTACACCTTTGATTGAGCAGATTCGTCCGGCGATTTATGTCAAAGGTGGAGATTACCGGGAAGCCGATCTGCCGGAAGCGGAAGTCGTGCGCGGCTACGGCGGTGATGTTCAGATACTGTCCCTGGTGGCTGGCCGCTCTTCTACAAATATCATCGCCCGGATCTGCGCCGCCTACGGGCCGGAGGTACCGACCCCTGGACCCGTCGCTGGCCTCGCCAAAGGATAATCTCGTTCCATGTCTCTCTCCGTGCTGCAAGTCGCGACCGGCTTCCCTTCCTGGGGCGGAACGGAGCTGCATATCCTGAACCTGTCCGATCAGCTCCGCTTACGCGGTTATGATGTGACCATCGCCTGCCGCCCGGGCCGCTGGGTCGAGGAGCAGGCAATGCAGATGGGGATCAAGACCGTGCCGATCCGCGTCATGCGTCAAGGCGACTGGCAGGATTTCGGCAAACTGCGCCGCTACCTGCGCGAAAACAAGACCGATGTTATGCACGCGCATTGGAGCCTGGATATGGTCGTCCCCGGCTTCGCCGCCCGGATGGAAGACGTGCCGGTGCGGATACTGACACGTCATATGCCGTACCCCTTTAAAAGCCCCCTCGGAACCTTCCTCTACAGCCGCGTTTTGTTCACCCGTATGGTCACGGTGTCGAACTCTGTCCGGGAAACACTCCTGAAATGCGGTGTTCCTCCGGAGAAGGTGCAGGTCATCCACCACGGGACCGACATAGAAGCGTTTGCCAAAACGACTATCGAGCGAAAAGTGATTCGTCAGGATCTGGGCATTCCCGAGGACTGCGTGGCCCTCGGAATCGTCGGGCGCATCGCCCCGGAGAAGGGCCATGCCGTGCTTCTGGATGCCCTGAGTAAGCTGGGCGACCGTTACCCTCTGCGCCTGGTGATTGTCGGCAGCGGCCCGGACGAATCCGAGATGAAGCAAAAGATCCAGGCCCTGGGCCTAAGCGGCAAAGTGGTTTTCACCGGCTTCCGGGACGATGTTAACAATGTCATCGCCGCTCTGGACATCGTCACCGTGCCCTCGACCTGGAATGAACCCTGCTCCGCCGTCATTCAGCAGGGCATGGCACTCAGTAAGCCGGTGATCGGCACGCTGACCGGCGGCTCGCCCGAAATGATTTTGGACGGCGAGACCGGCCTGCTGGTTCCTCCCTCCGACTCCGCCGCCCTGGCCGGAGCCGTGGAGACATTGGCCCGCGATGCTTTCCTGCGCCGCCGTTTGGGAACCGCAGGCCGGGAGCGTGTCGAGTCCCATTTTTCCCTGCAAATCATGACGGATAAAATTGAGGCTTTGTACCGGCGTGAGTATGAGAACGCCCGCGGAGCTGGAGCACCCGAAAAGGTGCTGGCGTCGTGAGTTATCCCATGGCGAGAGTTGGCATTGTTGTCCCCGCGTTCAATGCGGCTCGGTTTCTCGCGGAGACATTAGACAGCATCCTGTGTCAAACCGTACCAGACTGGGAACTGGTTATTGTTAATGATGGCTCTGAGGATTCGACGGGGGCCATTGCTGATCGTTACGCGGCGTGTGACAGCCGTATTCGCGTGGTACACCAGTCGAACCTAGGTTTGCCGGGGGCGCGGAATCGCGGACTTGAGGAGGTTTCCCCTGCCGCTGGCTTTGCAGCATTTCTTGATGCCGATGATCTGTGGGAACCGGATACCCTTGAGGCTCTGCTTGCGGCCTTCGACCTCTACCCGGCTGCGATCGCTGCTCATGGACTTGCGCGCTACATCGATGAAGCGAGTAAGCCTATCCGAGCTGGGCGGCTCGAAGCACGGATCCGGAATCGCCGCGTCGCTACTCAGGGGCGCATCACAGATTGGCCTATCAGCAGTCCGACCACATTCGCAGTTCTGGCGATTAACTGTTACATCGTCTCCGCTGGGAGCGTACTTATCCGTCGCTATGCCCTGGAAACGGCTGGCCCTTTCGACCGTATGCGTTCGCTGCCGCGTGCCTCTCTTGAAGACTGGGATCTCTGGCTGAGACTTAGCTTACAGGGCGATTTCGCGGTCGCTGCCAAAGTCGTGTTGAATTACCGACAGCACGCGACTAATCTTTCACAGCAGAAAAAGCTGATGTTCCTCGGAGAGATTTATGTGCGTCGAAAAATTGCGTCCCTGCCTGAACTGTCGCACTTACAGCGTGATGCATTCGCAGTCGGGACTCAGAGCTGGCTGGCAACTCATTTTCGCCGACTTGCCGCCTATCATTGGGTAGCCGGGCACTTTATGACGGCTGCAGCTTTTCATTCACGCTACCTACAGCTGCGGCTTTTTCCCACCAAATATGGGCCGGATCGCCTCAATTGTTTGTTGGCTTCGGATGAGCTTCAAAGGGTTGAGGCCAATTTCTTTGAACACAGGAGTTGAGATTTGAAGGTGCTATTTGTGCTAGGTGGAGGGCTGCCTATTCCGCCGCCGCGCTGGGGTGGAGTCGAAAATCTAATCTGGCAGCAGAAATGCGCACTTGAGCGAGCTGGACATCAGGCGGGGATTCTGAACGACGCGGCAAAACTATCGCGCACGTTTCGGGCGATTCGCAAAGTGTGGATCATTTTGAAGTCCCGGCCCTGGAAATATGATGTAGTGCATCTGCATTTGGACTCGATGACAGAATACTGGCGTGTGCTGTCGCGTTTTTTTTCCTTCACCTTGGTCGTCTCGACGCACTATGGATATGCGGCGTTCCCGGAAAAATGGTTCACTTCGTACAGGCGTACCTTCCGCCAGATGTCGGAAGCCCCGTACTTAATTCTAATCAGTGCCGAAATCAGAAACACGTTTGAACGCTTAGGGTGCCGAGCAAAAATGTTTGTACTGCCCAACGGAATTAATTGCGCTGAGTTTAGAGTTGCATCGCAGGCTTCGAAGCAAGCTATTGTTCTCGGGCGCATTGAGCCTCGAAAAAAACAGGCCGAATTGGCGAGTGCGCTCGATGGTCACACGGTGGAATGTGATTTTGCGGGGCCGGTACAAGCAGGCTGCACACTAAATGTCAACAATCGCAACACACGATACATCGGTGAATGGAGTCGTGATCAGGTGCAAAACGAACTCACCGAATATGCTTGCCTCGTCTTGCTGAGTGACGGCGAAGGCCATGCCGGGGTCGTCAGTGAGGCCATCGCGTCAGGGCTGTCCCTCGTGCTAAGCCCGGAGGCGTCACATAATCTCGATGTGTCGCAGGAATGGGTCACGATTGTGGATCGGGAGAACGACAATTTAGGTGATGCAATTGCGAGTGCCGTGCGGGCCAATCCAAAGCACCGATCCCAAATCCGCGCCTATTGTGAGCGCAATTTTGACTGGGATGTCATCATGCCACAGTATATTGCTTTTCTCGAAAGCACTCTCGCCAGGAAGTCGAGGTTCGCACATTGAACGAAGTTCACCTGACTGATTTTCATATCGGCGGCAGCGGCAATCCCCTCGCTATTATCGCCGGTCCGTGCGTCATCGAAAGCCTGGAGCTGTGCCGGGAAATCGCGGCGTCGGCTAAAGCGACCTGCGACGCTCTCGATCTGCCTTATATCTTCAAAGCCTCTTTCGATAAGGCCAACCGGACCTCCGGCGGCGCGTTCCGGGGTGGGGGACTGGACAAAGGGCTGGAAGTGCTGGCGGCGATCAAGGCCGAGTTCGGCGTCCCCGTGCTGACCGACATCCACGAGTCCTGGCAAGTGAAGCCCGTGGCAGAGGTGGTAGATGTCCTGCAAATCCCGGCGTTCCTATGCCGTCAGACCGACCTGCTGATCGCGGCGGGCGAAAGCGGGCGCGTGGTCAATGTCAAAAAAGGCCAGTTTCTCGCGCCCTGGGACATGAAAAACGTGGTCGATAAAGTCACGGCGACGGGCAACCAGAGCCTCCTGCTGACCGAGCGCGGTGCCAGCTTCGGCTACAACACGCTCGTGGTGGACATGCGCTCCCTGCCGGCTCTGCGCGGCTTCGGCTACCCGGTTATCTTCGATGCAACCCACTCCGTGCAGCAGCCGGGCGGGCTGGGGGGCAGCAGCGGGGGGCAGCGCGAGTTTATCCCGACACTCCTGCGGGCGGCGGTCGCGGCAGGGGTAGACGGCCTGTTTTTAGAAGTTCACCCTGACCCGGAGCGTGCGCTGTCGGATGCGGCGACCATGCTGCCGCTGGCGGACCTGCGCGGCCTGCTGGAAACAGCGGTGGCGATTGACGGGGTCGTGAAGAACCTAACCCCGCCGCTTCGCGTCGACCCTTCCCTAGGAAGGAAGGGTGAGGAGTAGAGAGGACAGGAGCAGACGGCCCCTCCTGACTCTTCTCCTAACTCCTCACCCTTCCTTCTTAGGGAAGGGTCGACGCGAAGCGGCGGGGTTAGGTTCCGAATCTGCTTCCGAGGTACACATTATGCTCGAACTCTCTCAGGTCATCAGCGATATTCAGAAGATGGGCGCGGAAGCAAAGAGGCGCGGCGACCGCACGAAGAGCCAGATGCAGACCGCGCTGGCACGCGCCGCGCTGAGCGGCGAAGAATGGGCGGCGACCCGTGCCCAGCGGGAGCGTCTGCCGAAGCCCTCCTGGTCGGTTGCGGACTGCCGGGACAAGTCGCCGTCGGAAGTGTTTGAGCTGGTGGGAGCCGCCCCGGAAGAGTACTCCGCACTCGCGACAGACGGCTCCCAGATTCCCCTGGACCGCCATGCCGTCGCCCCCTGCTTTCTGCTGAATGTCGGGGAGATCGCCCTGCACTACGGCACCGGAGAACGGCCGCATCTTGCCTCCCGGGCTACGCTGCATTACCGGGACGAAGACCTGTATCAGACCGAAGGCGGAGGGGATCCGGTGCCGCTGTCGGACAAGATCATCGCCAATCGGCGGCTGCTGGCGGAAAGCGCGGCCCTGTCAGAGCTGATCACGCAGCATAAAGACCGCTTCGCCGTGGCACTCGTGGATGACCCGCTAATCGTCTGGACCCCGCAAGGGGAGTCTGAGAAGGAGCAGAAGCGGGTGATTGAGAAGTTCTGCGAGATGCTGACGACGGCCCAGGAACACGGCATACCGATTGCGGGCTATGTCAGCCGCCCGGGGGCGCGGGATGTGGTAGGAGCACTACGCCTGACCCTCTGCGACCCCGGCTGTGAACACCGTCCAGCGGATCCCTGCACGGCACTGACGCACCTCACGGATGCACAGCTTTTTGCGAAGCTGCTCCCGCGTCCGGGGGACCGCTCGCTGGTGTTCGGCAGCATGTCCCGCGTACTGGATTTGTACCCGGCGGAACACCGGATCGCGTTCTTTTATCTGAATAGCGGGGCGGAGATCGCTCGGGTGGAAATCCCCTGGTGGGTGGCCGAAGACAGTGAGCTGACGGAGCGCGTACATATTCTCTGCTACGACCAAGCACGCAAAGGATCAGGGTACCCCATTGCACTCTCGGAAGCGCATGAACGGGCGGTGGTGCGCGGCCCGGACCGAGATGCGTTTTTCCGGCTCATCGAGAACGCCTTCGTGCGCGAGAGCCTGCCCGCGCTTCAAACCCGGAAAGCTTTGGCGAAGCGGACACGGGTCTTATAATTAAAAACACCCCGGCAAAGCGTGCCGGGGTGCTTTCGTCTAAATATGACAGGTCGAAAGACCGCGCTTTTCGAGATACTGCTGGTGATACTCTTCGGCACGGTAGAACGTTTCCGCCGGGACGATCTGGGTCACGATGGGCCGCTTGAATCGACCAGTGTGTGCCTCTTTGGACGCCTGGGCGGCGGCAGCCTGCTCGGGGGATTGGGTGAAGATCACCGAGCGGTACTGGTCGCCGATGTCCGGCCCCTGGCGGTTCAATGTCGTCGGGTCATGGTTCTCCCAGAAAACTTTAAGCAGGTCGGTGTAGGCGATTTGAGCCGGGTCGAAAGTTACTTGTACGACTTCAGCATGGCCGGTATCGTGGGAGCAAACGTCCTGATAGGTCGGGTTCAGCGTCGCGCCGCCTTCGTATCCTACTGCCGTCTCCGTGACACCGGGCATCTGCCGAAACTCAGCTTCCACGCCCCAGAAACACCCCGCACCGAATGTCGCTATTTCGAGATTTTGTTCAGTCTGCATGATTGGTTCTCCGATGAAATTACTGTTACCAAAACACGTCCGATAAGCGAAATGTTCCCGAATCACTCCTGTGATTCCTGCGGGACCAGTTTATAGCCGAAGCCGCGCACGGTTTGGATGTACAGCGGATTTGCTTCATCGACCTCGATCTTCTGACGCAGCCGCCGAACATAGACGGCCAGGGCCTTGATGCTTTCCTGCGGCGCATTGCCCCAGATCTGCTGGAAGAGCCACAGCTTTTCCAAAGCCGTGCCCCGCTGACGTGCGAGCAGCAGAAGCACTTCATATTCCCGGTCCGTCAGATGCGCGGGCTGGCCCTTAACAACCGCGTCCCGGTTCCGCAGATCGACGGAGAGGCCCGGCCCAAGCACAATCTCGCGCAGGTCGTCTGCCGGAACATCGTATTCGCGTGCCCGGCGCAGGTGGGATTGGATCCGGGCCAGAAGCTCGGCGGGGTCGAAGGGCTTGGTGATGTAATCGTCGGCCCCGTAGGAAAGTCCCCGAATCTTGTCGGCTCCGGCACTGCGGCCCGTCAGCATCAAGATAGGCCGCATCCAGCCGGATTGACGCAACTGGCGGCAGCAGGTGAAGCCGTCCATCCCTGGCAGGGCCACGTCCAGCAAGGCAATATCAAAGGCGGGGTCCTGACGCAGGTGGGCTACGGCTTCCTCGCCGCTGGTCACGGCTTCGACGAAGTAATCCTCCCGCGCCAGCAGCCTGAGCAGCGACTGAACGATAGCGCGGTCATCTTCCACGAGTAATATTTTGCCGGCGATTTTTCACACTCCAAACTGTCAATCAAAGTGCTGCCGCGATAGGCAGCCAAACGGCGAACTGGGTGCCTCGGGACGGCGTGCTGCGGACTTGAATCGTGCCGCCATGCGCCTGCACGATTCGGCGGCAGGAGAACAAGCCCAGCCCTGCCCCGTCGGGCCGTGTCGTAAAAAACGGGTCGAAGAGCCGCTTCCGCAGGGGGAGGGGGATGCCGGGACCGGTGTCGGCAACTCGCAGTCGAAGGCCTCCTGCGTGCTGATCCAGGGTCAGGGTCAGTGTGCCGCCGTTCGTCGCCCGCATGGCCTGGATCGCGTTGAGGACTAAGTTGACCAGGACCTGATCAAGCTGGATGGGATCGGCGGGAACCAGCGGCAGGCAGCGCGGAGCAGCATAAGCGATTACGACGTTCTCCAGTGCCGCCTGGGCCTGCACCAATGCGGTGATGCGTGTCACCAGGGCGCAGACATCCGTGGGAACGCGCTCCAGGGTGTCGGGCTTCGCCAAGGCCAGCAAACGGTGTGTCAGGAGTGAGAGGCTGTCCACCTGACGGCGCATCGCGTCCAGGGACTCGGCACGCGCGGCCGGATCGTTCTGATCGGCAAGAGTCAGCTCGATGGTCAGCGGCGTCAGGATATTTCGGATGTCATGAGCGACCGAGGCGGCAAGAAGGCCGACGGCGGAGAGCTTCTCCGTCTCAAAAAGCTGCTGCTGGGTCAGAGTCAGCGTATTCTCCACTTTGTCCAGCCGCCCGGTGACTATTTTGAGGGCGGATGCCAGCTGCCGCGACTGCTCCTTGAGCTGGACGGCCTGAGCGCGGACTTTGTCTTCCGTGCTGCGGGTGCGCGTGATATCCAAAAAAGTCCAGAGCCGCCCGACGATGTTCCCCTGCTGGTCCGTGACGGGGGCGGTGTAGCGGCGCAGAAGCCGCCGTTTGGGCGAAATCAGCTCAACCTCGTCTTCCAGGACACGCACGGGGTCAGCGTAGACGAAGTCCAGCGTTTCCAGAAAGCCTGCCGGATCCTTGAGACGCGCCGCTAGATGCAGCCGCACATACTCCGGCTGGGCCTGGAGAACGTCCACACTTTCCAGCTCGAACATCTCGCAGAACCGGCGGTTGCAGAGCCGGTCCCGGCGGGAGGCGTCAGAAAGCAGGACTCCGTAGTCCGAGGCCCGCAGCAGAGCGCGAAGCAGCAGCAGCTCGTCGTTTTCCGTCATAGTTGAACATTATATCACATCTCACGCCTGCGCGTCATCCGTCATCTGGCTCCCCAGCGTACGCGGATTAAAGTAGGCACAGGAGCGCGTGATTTTGCCGCCCTCCATCTCCAGCAGCGTCACGCCCGCATAGTGCAGCGGCTTGCCGTCAAGGCTCGTGCCTTCGGTCGTCCATTCCAGTGCCGCTCGCTCCGACCCAATGATGATATTTCGAAACTCGGATTTCGCCGACTCGAAAACGCTCCGATATTCCTTCCAGAACTTCTCCGCCCCTTGCGGGCCGTGAAATTGGTCCGGTGCGATGACATTGCCGATAGCTGCATTTTCAGAATACAGCTTGACCAGCGGCCCCGTATCTTTGCTTTCTTCCAGCGTCCTCAGCCCGCTCAAAAACTCGTTCGTCAATTGTTCCGACATAAGAATTCTCCCTCTGACTATTTTATTCCGAGAACAAGGGGGAACTTAAACCCGGCGAGAGTGCTATACTAAACTACCACCGAATAGGGACGCCCGAACATGACCCGTACCAGCCCGCTCGAAGCGCCGCCGCCGCACCGCAAACGAAGACCCTCTTTACTTGTCGGCTTCGATATCGTTTACGCGCTGGTTCTGCTAACTCTCCTGCTTTCCAACATGCTCGGGCCGGAGCAGTGGTGGGTCGGGAGCCTAAATCTTTACCTGCCGCAATGGCTCTGGGGACTCCCGAGCCTCGTTCTGCTGCCGCTAACGCTTTGGAAGTCCCGGGCGTGGGTCTGGCTGCCGCTCGGATCCCTGCTGTGCGTTCTCGGCCCGATCATGGGCTTCAGCGGGAACCGGCTGCTGCCATCTCCGGCACCAAAGTACGCCGGGCAGCACCTGCGGATCATGACCTACAATGTCAAATGGGGCAGCCGCGATACCCCGGCAATTTTGGAGGATATTCGAACGTATCACCCTGACATACTGCAGCTTCAGGACTCGTCCGGGGCGATGCAGGGGGGCCTGGGCGAGGAGCTGGCTGGGTGGAACGTCCGCGTCAACGACCAATACATTGTCGCCAGCCGCCTGCCCCTGCCCGAAATGGAGTGGCGTGACATTTCCTATCCCGGCTCGCTGCGCCGCTGCGTCCGCTGTGTTATTCCGTTCGGCTCGCGCTCTGTGACGCTCTACAATGTTCATTTACTTTCGCCGCGTGTCGGCCTGATCTCGATCCGCCACCGGCAGGTCGGCGGGCTGGTCTGGAACGCCGATTCGCGTCTGCTGGAAGCCGATCTGCTCGCAGGGTATCTTAAGCAGGATCGCGGCCCGGTCATCCTCACCGGCGATTTGAACGCTCCGGTGCAGTCTCTGGTCTGCCGCCGCCTGTTTGATGCTGGTCTGCGGGATGCCTTCTCCGAGGCAGGTAGCGGCTACGGCTATACTTACGGGAACTATACGCGTGTGGAGCACTCGTATGTCCGCATCGACCATATCTTGGTCAGCCGGGAGTGGCAGGTTCAGCACTGCTTCGTCGGAAACGCACTCGGCTCCGACCACTGCCCGGTGGTCGCTGATTTAGTATTACCATGACCAGCAGCAAACTCGCGCATTCCTACTCCGATTCTCTAAAACACTTCCCCGTCACCCGTCTGCGCGGCGGTACCCTGGCTTCCCTCGAAGACACATTGGTCGTAGAAGAGCCGCCGGAGACACGCCTGGGGAGCGAGCGGTTTACGATCACTATGCGCACTCCCGGGCACGACTTCGAGCTGACACGGGGTCTGCTGCTGACCGAGGGGATAATCCGGGATGAACAAGACATCGGGCAGATACGATGCTGCGATGTCGGAGAAGCCGCCGACACGGAGATCGCGAATATCGTCACCGTGCAGCTACGTACACCTGCGCCTGCGAACCGCCTGTGGCAGCGGACCTTGATGGCCGGGACCAGCTGCGGCCTTTGCGGCAAAGCGGCGATTGAAGCGGTGGGAATGGGATGTCAGCCTCTGCCAGACGGTGCCGTGGCCAGCGTCACCCGCGAAGTTCTGCTCCAACTGCCGCACACTCTGCGCCAAAGACAAACGCTCTTCCAGCAGACCGGCGGCCTGCATGCGGTCGGCCTCTTCGACCCCGACGGAACCTGCCGCTGCGTTTTCGAGGACATCGGCCGCCACAATGCCACCGACAAGGCCATCGGTTTCGGGGTCCAGCAAGGCTGGCTGCCCTGGTCAGACGATGCTTCGCCCCTGATCCTGCTGGTCAGTGGCCGGGCAAGCTTCGAGATCACCCAAAAGGCCCTCATGGCCCGCATCCCCATCGTCTGCTCCGTCTCCGCCGCCTCCTCGCTCGCCGTCGAGCTTGCAGCCGCGAATGGCATGACGCTGATCGGGTTTCTGCGTGACACGGGCATGACGGTGTATGCGGGCGCGGAGCGGGTTAAAGTTGACTAAGTGCAAAGCTCAGTGGGAGGCTAACTTGCCTTTGGAGCAATGTTATGCCTGTTCTAGCTCTCGCAAATAGGCAGCAATTGTGTTCTAATGAAATCTAATCGGGTTTGTAGAAGTTGTGCTGACTCTCTTGTAGGCGGCATTCGTAGAAGCGAGTGACGACGATAAACCGGGATAAGATTGTCAACAGGCTGTTGTGTGCTGATATGATCCATCCATTCTTGCATAGCGTTCAGGTAACCGCTCAACGCAAGTGCCGCGGTGGGGCAACTGACTGTATCAATGTAAGCAGGCGGAATGTCCCCCACAACAACCCAAAGCGTATCATCAGCGGATGCAGAAGCAGGTTCGATCTCAAAATAGAATATGGCTAGGATACCGGGCCAGCCAATATCAAGATACCCCTGCTTCACTATTTTGCACCAGCTATGCCATTGCAAGAAACTTAATGCTTCTCGGGCCATGTTTTTAAGACTATCACACTCTTCCAGCACTGTGTTTGGTATAGCTTCGATTTTTATCATGTTTCTCTCATGCATAAATGCAATCTTCAGGCTATTTCCAATAAGATTCGATGCAGGACAATGAAGAGAGGGGCAATTATTTAGCCAAATTGAGCTAGTGATGCCAGTGCAGCGTAGTATCCGCCCATCCCATGCACTCCGCCGCCCGGGGGCGTAGAGGCGGAGCAGAGGAACAGGCCGGGGACGGGGGTGGACCAGGGAGTCCAGCGGGCGACGGGGCGGGTGAAGAGCTGCGGCCAGTCCTGGATGCCGCCGTTAATGTCGCCGCCGATATAATTGGCATTGTAACGTTCCATCGCGGCGGGCGAGATCGTGTGGCGGGCCAGAATGAGGTCCCGGAAGCCGGGGGCGAACCGCTCGATCTGCGCTTCAATGCGCTCGGTCATATCCACCGTCGAGCCGTGCGGGACATGGCAGTAGCCCCATGCCGTGTGTTTGCCCTCCGGGGCACGGGTGGAATCAAAGAGGCTTTGCTGGGCTAAAAGCACATAGGGCCGCTCGCAGATCTCGCCGTTCCAGGCGGAGTGCTCCGAGGCGGTCAGCTCGGCGCGTGTCCCGCCCAGATGGACGGTCCCAGCCCGTGCCACTTCCGGCGACTTCCAGGGGATGGGGCCGGACAACGCCCAGTCCAGCTTGAAGGACCCCATGCCGTAGCGGTATTTTTCGAGACGCTTACGGTAACCGTTCGGCAGCTTGTCCCCGGCGATCTGCACGAGCTGGCGCGGCGTGATGTCCCCGATGACCAGGCGGGCGGGAGGCAGCTCGTCCAGCGACTTGACGGTGACTCCCGTGACCACTTCGCCGCCAAGCGTCTTCAGGTGCGCGACCAGGGCATCGGCGATCTTCTGCGACCCGCCGCGCGGGAACGGCCAGCCGACCGCGTGGCCCGCGATCCCCAGGGCCATGCCAAACGCACCACTCGGAGACTGTTCCAGCGGCAGCATGGAGTGGGCGGCCATGCCGGAAAAGAAGCCCCGTGCCCGACCGCCCGTGAAAGAGTGTTCGGTCAGCACCTGAGAAGACAAAATTGCTTTGAGGCCGAAACGGGCCAGCCCGAACGGGTAACGTGCGAGGCGCAGAGGCTCACGCAGAGTTTGGCAGAGGGTTTCCCAGTCGGGTACCAGCGGCTGCATCAGACGCTGGTAAGCCGCTCCGTCTTTCCCTAAGGTTGCCGCCGTCGCCTCGATGGATTGTTCCAGCAGGGCAGGCGGGCCGTCGTCAAAGGGGTGGGCGAGGGCACTGGTCGGCTGAATCCATTCCAGGCCGTACTTTTCCAGCGGCAGGGTACGGAAGTAGGGCGATCCGTAGCCCAGCGGGTGAATCGCGGAGCAGATGTCGTGCTGAAAGCCTGGCAGGGTCAGCTCTGCCGTACGACAGCCCCCGCCGGGGGTCTCGGCTGCTTCCAGAACCTGCACGGCGAGGCCGT
>JANXNV010000099.1 GCA_025353925.1 Armatimonadota bacterium | reverse complement strand
GATGGCGTCGTACTGGCCCTCGCGCCATTTTCGCAGGCGGGTATCGATGTTGCCGCGAATTTCCAGAAGCTCCAGATCGGGCCGACGGGAGAGCAGCAGGGCGCGGCGCCGGACACTGCCGGTGCCGACTTTTGCGCCGAGCGGAAGAGAGTCGAGGGCTGAGCCGATCAGCGCGTCGCGCGGGTCTTCGCGCGGCGGGATAGCGGCGAGGATCAGGCCCTCGGGGAGTGTGTGTTCCAGGTCCTTCAGGGAGTGGACGGCGGCATCGATCTCCTCCGTGAGCAGGGCGGCTTCCAGCTCTTTGGCGAAGATACCCTTCTCCCCGAACGACGCCAGTGGGACGTTGGCTGCCTGGGTGGCGTCGCCCTGGGTTTGAATGATCCGTATCTCGATTTCGAGGGCGGTATGTGCGCGGCGCAGGGCATCGGCGACCCCGTTTGTCTGCGCCAGGGCCAGCTTGCTGCCGCGCGTGCCGATGACAAGAGAATTGGGCGGGCGGTCAGCCACGCTTTTGCCCCAGCAGTTTCCATCCGGCGGGAAGCAGTCCCGCCGCCAGCACCGCCTTCAAAGCATCGCCTGGCAGGAAGGGCAGGACGCCGCCGCTGATCGCTTTCGCGTGGCCGACGAAATGTGAGAGCTGGCTTGCCCCGAACGTGTAAATCACCGCAGAGCCGAGCAGCATGGCCGCCAGCATGAGGGGAGGCTTCCGGTCCCAGCCGCGCCCCGCCAGCCAGCCGACTAGGCCTGCCGCGAGCGGATAGGAGAGCAGGTAGCCGCCCGTCGGGCCTAAAATATGGGCTAGTCCGAAGGTCCCGCCGAAGAAGAACGGCAGGCCCGCCGCGCCTTCAATCAAATACAGCATCAGGGACAAAGCCCCCAGGCGCGGCCCGAGCAAGGCTCCCGTCAGCAGCACGCCGAAGGTCTGCCCGGTGACGGGGATGGGCGTCCCCGGCAGCAGAAAGAAAATCTGGGCGCACAGTGCATTCAGCAGGCTGAAGGCGGTCACCAGCAGGGCATCGCGGCCCAGGGCGGCCAGGGGAGCGGCGGCAGGGCGCGGCCAAATCGTCTGTGCCAGGGTTGAGCTAACCAAAAGAATATCTCCTGTGTCCGTGTGTAAAAGTTGGGAAGAGTATACCCGCTCAGCCGGTTTTTCGCCGGAAGAGGTCCGTTTTGACATTCGCCACCCGGTCCAGAAACAGCAGGCCGTCCAGGTGATCGATCTCATGCTGCAAAACGACCGCCTCGAAGCCTTCGGCGTCGATAGTCAGCAGATCGCCGCCCAGCCCGAGGGCCGTGACGGTAACTTTCTGGGAGCGGCGGATATTCGCGGTGTAGTCCGGCAGACTCAGGCAGCCTTCCCGGAAGATCTGCTCGCCTTCGGCGGCGACAATTTGCGGATTGACCAGGATCAGCAGCCCGTGACCACCGGGATGCTGCGGGTTGCGCGACGTGTCTACGATCGCGAGCCGGGACAATATCCCGACTTGCGGGGCGGCGATCCCCACCGTGCGCGGCGGGGCGGCGTCCATCGAGGCCAATAAATCCTCAGCCCAGGCGCGGACAGAGTCGTCAATCGCTTCGATCACCGCGCAGGGCGTCTTCAGGCGTGGGTCGGGATAGAGTACGAGGGGACGGGCGGGCATAAGGCCTAAAGAGCCTCCGTGTCGAGGGGCTGGGCGGAGACATTGACGCCAAGCTCGTCCCGCAGTGCCGCCAGGTCATCCGCCAGATCGAGGTCGCCCGTGACCGCTTCCAGCAGCATGACATACACCGGCGCGGCGGCGGTTCCGGTCAGGCGCGTGTCCATATCCGTGATATTCACCCCGCGCGAAGCCAGCCGCGCGGCCACCCGGTACACGATGCCGGGCCGATCCGCCCCGTAGACCGTGATCTGCGTATCCGGGGTGTCTTCGTCGGCGTGTGCCGGAACCGTCTGCACGGCCAGAGTCAGCCCGAGGGCCGACGCCACCGGGGCCAGTGCGCTCCGAACATCCTCTTCCGAACGTCCCTCGGGCAGCCGCGCCGAGACCATTGTCGAGAAGGCCCCATGCAGCCGCGTCATCGTCGCATCGTCAAGATTGCCGCCCAGATCAAAGACGGCTTTCGTGAGTGCCGCAATGATCCCCGGCTGGTCCCGCCCTACGGCGGTAATGACGACGACGGTTTCTGAAGTGTCCTGTTCCATACGGCGGATTATACCCTACCCTCTCAGTTGACGAACAGGGGATGCCGCGTCAAAATCGCCCACACCTGCTCGGCGAAGACCGCGCCCCAGAAAAGCGTCACCCAGGGCGGTTTAGCCCAGCAGTGCCACTGCTTGACTCCCTTGAGCGCGGCCAGCAGATAGAACAGCGTCGCCAGGCCGGAGAGGGCCAGCAGGGCGTAGTGCTGGAAGAGCAGCACCAGAAACGCCGCCTTGCAGAACGTAAACGCCCACCCTTCATACCGCCGCCCCTGCTGCTGCCGGTCGTATTCGCTCATGGGAAGATGGTCCTTTCGAATGGGGGGCTTTCGGAACCTCACTTCACCATCGTCAGCGGCACGACCGCTTCCCGGTTCTTGCGGCCCCGATGGAAGACGTTGTATTCGCAGAAAGAGACCGCTTCGCCGCGCTCATTGATGATTTTCGTGCAGCACTGCTCGATCCGCTTGTGGTCGTAGGTGTGGGCGTCCATGAACGGCTTGACTACGACGCGGAAGACGCGCTTGCCGAGGGCATCGGGGTTCCCGAGGAGCGGGAGAACGTCGCGCAGGCCGCCTCGGGCGAACAATACGGCAAGGTCACGCAGGGTTTGACGGCCCCGCAGATGGGCGACGTCGGACCAGACCCGCCGGGCGGCACCGCCGAGCAGACCGGCGAAGCTGATGCGGTCGGAGAACAGGTCGAGGTAGCGGGAAACGTCGAGATGGCGGGGCAGGGGCGTGATGGTCGTGCGGCCCGCATCTAAAAAGCCGTAGGTCAGGGCGCAGCAGTCCGGGTGGGAGCAGGGCAGGCCCACGAAGTCCGAGCGCAGCAGTGCCCCGTCGGTCTGTCGTTCCAGCTCCCCCAAAACATCAGTCATCGTCAGCCGCTCCGCCCCGGAGTAGCCGTTTTGATTGCGACCGGTGTCCATAACCGGCTGAAACGTCACGCCGTTGATGTTGTCCCGTGATAGGGCAAAGCGGTAGAGGTCGCCGATCTCATCCTCGTTGACTCCGCGCTCCACCGTCGGCACGAGGGTCACGAACAGGCCCGCCTCTTTCGCCCGGTCGAGTGCCGCCGTTTTCTCCACGCGCAGGTCTTTTCCATACAAACGCTCCTGGACATCGGCGCGGAAGCTGGAAAACGACAGGTACAGCTCCACCCGCTCCCGGTGCCGCGCCAGCATTTGAACCAGGGCCTCACTTTGGGCCAGCCGGAGGCCGTTTGTATTAATCAGGATGCGTCCGATGGGGTAAGCGAGGGCCAGATCCAGCATCTCGGCGAGCCGGGGGTGGATGGTCGGCTCGCCGCCGGAGATCATCAGGACGTCCAGCCGGGACTGCACGGCAAAAAACGCATCCAGCCGCCGCCGGGCTTCGGCGACCGTCATAAAGTCGTGGCCCTGGGCATCGGCGTAGCAGGTCGGGCAGCGCAGGTTGCAGGCCTGCGTGATCTCCAGCAGCAGAATGCATACCGGCGGGCCGACCGCTCCCTCGGGGCCGCAGATTTCGCCCGGCCCGCAGCAGCAGTTCGCCCCGGAGCGGTCGGGCACATACTGCCGCAGCCGCAGATATTCAGCGGCATCGGAGGCCAGCAGTGCCTTCGCCTCCCCGTGCCGGGAACAGGTCTGACGGATCCAGATGCGCCCATCTTCCTCGAAGAGGAGGGCAGGAACATCACGCAGGCAGGTCGGGCAGAGGCCACGGGTTTGTTCGGACCAAGGGGGAATTGTGGTCATCGTGTATTTCTCGGAATGGATTGTCTAAGAGTGACAACTCCGCTAACGGATAAAAAGTATAGGAACAATGCCGAGTGGGACGAGGGGATCAAACTCGTGATGGTCACTGGTGACAACCTGACCGTGAATATCCTGGACTAGAACGATACAGAAGCAGTCCGCCAAAGAAATTCGTCCCGTGCTTTGAGCTGCCCCACGCGCCGCGTAAAGTTCCTGCTCATGGTACGACGCTCGATTATACCTGCGGCTTCCAAATCTTCGAGTGCCCGCCTGGCAGTCGGCTCGTCGTGTTTGCGAATAAAGTCATAGTAGACTTCCAGCAAGTTGATCCTGTGGGCAAAGCACTCATCCTCGCGAGTATTCAGCAAACCGTCCACCACATTTGCGCCTACCTCTCCGCGCAGATAGGAAATCATCGCGCAGGCGTCAAGAGCATGATTCATGGGCGAACTCGGTCTTCGCGCTCGATTTCCGTCCGCTTCTCCTCGGCAAACTCTTCGGAGCCGCCGGAGACAAACGCATATTTGCCAAGTGCCGAGGTGCGCCGCGCCGTGTCAGGTTGGGTTGGAGCGAATTTTTGGGATGACGAATTTTCGAGAGACCATTTTTCCGGCTGGATGGTTACGCGTAGGTAGCAGCCAATCAACTCAGCTTTGCGGCGTTCGATCTCCTCCCAGGTCCCTTCGATAACATTCGGTGACATATTTCCCCTCCCAATTTTTTCTTTACACTCTTTCCATAATCATGGCAGATTCCAGCGGTCAAGTCAATGAATGCTCTGTCCACTCACCCAATACAAACACACGCCCAAAGCCCCCAGCAGGACCACCACTCCCCCCAGCAGGCCGTACCCGATGCTTCTCGCAAAGACGGGATATTGCGCCCGGAGTGAGAAGTAGAGAATCGGCATAGCGATCAGGCCTACGCAATAGGTGACGAGCGAGGCAAGTGTGATGGCGATGCCCAGCGTGATGTCCCCCCAGACTTTGCCGGTGACGAGCTTCGGCACGAGGGGCATCCTGGGCGGAAGCGGCTGTTGCCCCAAACCGGTCGGGGCAGGCGGCCATGAGGCTTCGGAGGGGCGGATATACCCGCAGTTGGGGCAGACCGTCGCCTCGCCGGTCCATTCCGTCCCGCAGTTCGGACACGAGGATACTTCAGCCATACGCGGCTCCTATCGGTTTCGAGGGCCGGAGCAGTCGGGTGAGCTGCACGGCAAAAAAGGTGAATCCGGCCATACACGCCCACTGCGCCAGGGTCAGGCCCCAGACCGGCGGCGGCGTTTCTCGAAAGAATTCGATGACGAACCGGGCCGCGCAGTAGAGAACGCCCTGTGTGTAGAAAAGCGTGTTTTCCGGCTGGTGCTTCGTGTCCAGTCGCCAGAGGACAAGAAAAATCAGAGCGTTGGCCCCCGACAAATAGAGCTGTGTCGGGTGCCGAAACGCCCCGTGCTGCGAGACGCCCCAGGGGACATCGCAGGCCTTACCGTAGCAGCAGCCGCCATAAAAGCAGCCCCAGCGGCCCACCGCCTCCCCAGCACTGACCGCGATGGCGAAGAGGTCCCCGGTGGAGCGCCGAATGCCTAAGTGGCGCTTGTAAAAGATCACCGTCAGATAGCCCCCGGCGATGCCTCCTAAGACGGTCTTTCCCAGAATGCCGCCAAAGGCCCACTGCGCCAGGTTCGCCCCGACCAGTCCGCCGACCAGCCCGGCTCCCATCACCGCCATCATACCCGTCGTCGCCAGTCTGCGCCGCCGGGCCATCCAGACAAAGGCCGCCAGCCCCGCTAAGTAGCCCAGCGCATAACAGGCGACCGTGAGTGTCAAGTGCGTTTCCACAACGGTATTATACACTGCTTTCGGGTCAGAGTCGAGCGGCTGAAAACCACCCAACTTTCGTGCCCCACTACATTTCTTCTTGCCGATGCCCGATAATTCTGGTATAATCACACTAATTGCAAGTGTGTCATCTTCGGCGCATACCTATGTCCTTCCCAATCAAAGGAATCACACCCCATGTTTTCACGACGATTTAAGCCGTACTTCGTGTTCGCTGGGGCAATTTTGCCCACACTGTTTGGCACCGCGCCGACCCGCGCTGATCAAGCGGTCTACACCGACTCTCTGCAAAATGCTTGGCAGAACTACAGCTGGGCTACCACCGATTTTGCCTCCACGACCACGCCGCATGCGGGCAGCGACGCCATCGCGGTCACGACCGGGGCCTGGACGGCCCTGTATCTGCACCACGATCCGTTCAGCAGCACCCCGTATGCCGCACTGACGTTCTGGATCAACGGCGGGGCCGACGGCAGCCGCCGCCTTCAGGTGCAGGCGACTCTGGGCGGTGTTTACCAGCCCGCCGTCAGCATTCCCGCCCCGCCGGCAAACTCCTGGGCGCTGGTCACGATCCCGCTTTCACGCCTCGGGGCGGATGGACGGAGTAACTTCGACGGCTTCTGGATACAGGATGCCAGCGGGACGGCCTCGACGACGCCTTTCTTTGTCGACGATATTGCTCTGACAGGTACCGCCTCCACCGGTGGGCCGGTCTCTATCCGCGTAGACGCGGCGGCGGGTCGTCACCCGATCAGCCCGTTGATTTATGGCGTCGCCTACGGGACACCGGCGGCTCTGACCGACCTCAACGCCCCCCTCAACCGCCTGGGCGGCAACAACACCAGCCGCTACAACTGGCAGCAGAATGCCGACAACAAGGACGCCGATTACTTCTTCGAAAGCATTGGTGACTCCGACCAGGCCCCCGGCGGACGTGGGGACACATTTATCGCCGACTCGAAGGCGGGCGGGGCGCAGCCGATGCTGACCATCCCGACCATCGGCTGGGTCGCGAACCTCGGGCCGAACCGTTCCAAGCTGCCGAGCTTTTCCATCGCCAAATACGGGGCACAGCAAAGCACCGACTCCTACCTGCCCGATGCCGGGAACGGCGTTCGCGCCGACGGCAGTGTGATCATCGGGAACGATCCGCGCGACGCCAATGTCCCCGACAGCGCAGACATCGAAGGCGGCTGGATGACGCACTTAACCTCCAAATGGGGCACGGCAGACAAGAGTGGCCTCAAGTACTATATTCTCGACAATGAGCCGAGCATCTGGCATGCGACCCACCGGGATGTTCACCCCAATGGGGCGACGATGGAGGAGATCAAGAACGATATTCTCACCTACGGGGCCAAAGTCAAGGCCGCCGATCCTTCGGCACTTGTTGTCGCCCCGGAAGAGTGGGGCTGGGACGGCTACTTCAACAGCGGCGCGGACCAGCAGTATGCCTCCCTCCACGGGTACAGCGGGCCGTTTCCCGACCGGGCCGCCCATGGCGGGATGGACTACCTGCCCTGGGTGCTGGATCAGGTACATCAGCATGATGCGGCCACTGGTCAGCGGACGCTGGACGTTTTCAGCGTCCACTTCTACCCCCAGGCGGGTGAGTTCAGCGAGACAGTCACCGATAGCATGGCCCTGCTCCGAAACCGCTCTACGCGGCAGCTCTGGGACCCGAGCTATACGGCGGAAAGCTGGATCTCTTCCCAGGTGCAGCTCATCCCGCGCCTTAAAGGCTGGGTCAACTCCTACTATCCCGGCACCAAGACCGCGCTGACCGAGTACAACTGGGGAGCCGAGGGCAATATCAACGGGGCAACCACCCAGGCCGACGTGTATGGTATCTTCGGGCGCGAAGGCCTGGATATCGCCACCCGCTGGACGATGCCGAGCACCAATTCTCCGGTGTATTTGGCGATGAAGCTGTTCCGCAATTACGACGGCCGCAACTCGGGCTTCGGGGATGTCAGCCTCTCCGACACGGTCCCCGATCCGGATACGGTCTCGTCGTTTGCCGCTCTGCGCTCCTCCGACGGCGCACTGACAATCATCGTGATCAACAAAAGCCTCGCAGATGCCGCTCCGGTCGCGGTGAACCTGGCGAACTTCTCCGGCGGGGCCTCTGCTCAGGCCTGGCAGCTGACTTCGGCGAACGCGATCACGCGCCTCTCGGATTCTGCTCTGACCGGCAGTGCGCTGAACGTGACAGTTCCGGCGCAGAGCATCACACTGTTCGTCGTTCCCGCCGCCGTCGTGCCCGCCGTCACCATAGCCGCGAATGCCAGCTTCGAGACACCGAGCCTCGCAGCTGCCGGTTATTCCTATAATCCAGGGGGCGGCGGCTGGACGTTCGCCGGGAACAGCGGCATCGAGGCAAATGGCAGTGCCTGGAATGCGGCTCCCGCTCCCGACGGCACGCAGACAGCGTTCCTGCAAGGCTGTCCCGGCCAAGGTTCGCTGGGCAGCATTTCGCAGAGCATCACGTTCCCAGCCGCCGGGAATTATGTGCTGACGTTCCAAGCCGCGCGGCGCGAGGGGGGAGCGCAGCCGCTCAAGTTCAGCGTG
>JANXNV010000098.1 GCA_025353925.1 Armatimonadota bacterium | reverse complement strand
TCGGTCCTGTTCCCTGATAGCTCAATTGGCAGAGCATTCGGCTGTTAACCGAAATGTTATAGGTTCGAGTCCTATTCAGGGAGCCATTCCCCCTCCCGACCAGCGAATACCCTAATTGTAACACACCAAAGTTTGTTTGTCCATCTTTGGGCAAAACGCCCCCGCTATAGCGTGAAGTGAAAGAAGTAAAATAGCTTTGGCTGAGACTTACCATGCAGCAATGGAAACTCGAAGCCCAGCGAATTACTTTCGTCCAGGCTGAAAGACGGTGCTATGGCCAAGCCGCGCAGAGTAAGCTGCCCATCCAGGGAAAAACGTGCGGCCTTATCGAAATTGATAATCTGGTATGCGACCGCCGGGCTGGCGCCCTCATGGCCTCCCGCCAGCAGTCCGATCTTGATTGTCGGTGCGGGCAGAGTCAAAGGCGGCGCAAACGGAGTCGTGTCCAGGCCAAAGCGAGACCGCAGAAATTTGATCCCCGTGCCCTCGATTTCCTTCTCCGCGAATACCGTGCCGTAGTGTCCCGTGTTGGTCCAGACGATTTGTGCCCCGCCCAGGGCTTCAGAGAGATGATGGGCCTGCTTTGGGGAGATAAAAACATCATAGCGGCCATTGAAGAGCAGGGCGTTGCGAGGATCGAAGCCATGAAGCCAGTTCGCCGGTTCGATCGGTGCCATGTCACGCTTCAATGAGTCATAGGTGACGCCGTGGTAGCGGAATCCCGGCTGAATACCGTAAGTGATCGGGCTGTCGAAGACGATATCGGAAACGTCGACACCGCCGACAATCGTCACCAGGACTTTGGCCCGGTGGTCCACGCCCGCAATCAGTGGCGCGAAAATGCCCCCGAGGCTGATTCCCGCCACTCCCATCCGCTGCGGGTCGATGTCTGGGCGTGTCGAGAGCCAATCGAAAGCACGGCGGGCATCCAGCACAGCCTGCCGGACTGCACCGACCATCTGCGGCACATCGGCGGAGAGCAGCTCGACATCAGGAATACGCGGCAAGGGCCGCCGGTTGTAGCTGTAGGGCTGGACGATCAAAAAAGCCGCCATGCCCCCTTCGGCGATGCGGCGGCACATCCGAAACTCGTTTTCCAGCTTGACCGGCAGCCATTCATGCTCCACCAGCATAGCCGGATACGGGCCGGGTGTCGACGGCAAAAAGAGAAATCCGGTCACGGTGTTGTTGACGGGGTAGGGCGTGACGACAGGGCTGGGGAAAGAAACCTGAGACACGGAGATCGTGCCTAGCTTCGCGTAAGGCACCACTTTGACATCAAAGTGTGCTTTTGAGTTATAGGCATAAAAGTCAGGGTCCACACGAGGTCGACTGGGGCTGGCAGAACCAGGGGCAAGCGGGCAAAGCAGCAAGGCAAAAAAGGCGACGAGAAAAAGTCGGCGTTCTATGAGAGTCTCCACACGAAAAACAGTTTTTCCAGTATACCCGCTTCGGCCCGCTTTGACCCAAGGCCGGGGGGTGTTGACAGACCGTCGCGTCTGCTTTATAATAAGACGGAAATGCACCTCATAACACACAAAATCAATTTAGTCTTCGCGCTTTGCAGCGCGGCCCTCTTTGTCAGCTGCTCCACTGCCTCGTGTGCTGCCCCGTCCCGGAAAATGCCCCCGCCTAAAGTGCAGCCGGTCACCGTTTCCCCCGCCACACGCGGTCTCTTTCAATACCGACGCAATGATGCCGCACCCGGTAAGCTGACGACAATCTCACTAAATGTCGCGCATGTCGCGGCGGCGTCAGTATCCCCAAACGTCTTCGGAAACTTCATTGAGAACCTGCACACGGTCATCTACGATAACCTCTGGGCGGATACACTGCACAACCCGGGCCTGGAGAAAATCGACGATAAAGATGGAGAAGCCCAGTGGTGGGACCAGACCGGGTCGGCTGTTTGGCTGGACTCCAGCGGTTTCCAGTCGCCCCGCTGCGTCCGGCTGTCCGGGCAGGACGGTACCCTCAGCCAGCGGGTCTTTCTGCCGGTCACCCGCACTCGCGCCTACACGCTGACGCTGTATACACGCGCCGCCTCCGGTGTGCCTGGTAAAGTCTCTGTCACAGTGCGGGCCGGGGGCGAAAAAGATGGCGGCTTTCAGGCTGGAGAGGAAAAAGCTGGCTTGCCGCTGACCGACACGGCGGTGCTGGCGACGGGAAACGACTGGCATAAGTCCACGCTGCACTGGGTTCTTCCGGTGAATTCGATAACGAAGGGACAGTCTGCGCGATTTGTGATCAGCCACATTTCGGGCGGGGCAGTCGATGTGGACCAGATCAGCCTGTTTCCAGATGATGCCGTCCGCAATTTCGATCCGGACGCTCTGAAGGCCGCTCAGGCCTGGAACATCCCCATCCTGCGCTTCTCCGGAAATTATTCCAGCGGGTACCACTGGCGCGACGGGGTAGGGCCGCGCGAATTTCGCCCCACGATGCGCAATATCGCCTGGGGCGGGGTCGATTCGCATCACTTTGGCACGGACGAGTTTCTGGACCTGTGCCACTTGCTTGGTGCAACCCCGCAGATCGGTGTCAATGCCGGCAACGGGACCCCGGAAGAAGCTGCCGCCTGGGTGCATTACTGCAATGACGGCACTGCCGCCGGTAGTCCGCGCCATGTTCCCCTCTGGGAGATCGGCAATGAGCTGTACGGCGACTGGCAGATCGGGCATACCAATGCTTCCGGCAATGCCGCTCGTTTCGTGCAGTTTCGGGACGCCATGCTTCGAGCCGACCCGACGATCAAAATTATTGCCACCGGCAAGGGAGATGAGTTTCTGACGGACGGCGTTGCCCGAGACACAGACTGGAACGGCGCAATCCTGCGCTCCGCCCTCACGAATGGCGGCCAGGCCCCGGAATACCTGTCCATTCACCCGCTGGTTCCCTTCGGCGGCCTCGGCGCGGAATCCTATGCGGATCGCTTCGAAAGTGCCATGTCCCATGCCGCGTTCCTCGACGGTACCTTGCTGCCGGGTATGATCCGTCAAATCACCGAGATCGAAGGTCCTGCGGCACGGACGCGGATCGCTCCGACGGAATGGGGCATTATACTTGGCGGTGATCACTGGCAGGAAAGCCCGAACCACGACGTCACGGCCGGAGCCATCTTCAATGCGCTGACCCTCAATACGTTTCTTCGGAACAGTGACTGGGTGACTCTTTCCAATGTCACCGCCCTGCTGCACGGCGGCTGCATCAAAAAAGAGCGTGGAGTCGTGTTTGTCTACCCGCAGTATTATACGTCGCAGCTCTACGCAAATGCCCGCCCGCGCACTCCGGTCGAGACGATCTCGATTGGTCCCGGCCATGATGTGCCGCGCCGAGGCTTCCTCCCGGCAGTCTCCGATATGGCGGATGTCGATGTCTTCAGTGCCTTGACGGCGGACAAATCTCAGCTTTGCGTTTTCCTGGTCAACCGCACTTTAACCGACTCGCGCCCTGTCAAGCTGAGTGTCGCCGGGTTTGCGGCCGCAAAAGCCTCCGCCACAGTGCTGACTTCGCCCGATCCGCAGGCAACGAATACCTGGGACCACTCCGACACCGTGCGCCCGCAGCCGTTTCCGATGCAGACACGGCCCGCAAACGGTCAGGGATGGGACTTGACACTGCCGCCGCATGCGCTGGTCGTCGTGACCTTCGCAAAAAAGTAACTTTCGCGATCCATAGGAGGATATTTCAACAGCCATGACATTACGCAATCACATGAAATCGCCCATCGGCAGCACTTTCGCCCTCGCGGCTCTCACTACTCTTACGCTCGCCGCCACTGCGTCGGCAGCTCCCGGCAGCATCACGCAGAAGCCCTTCGGGACCGCCCCAAGCGGGCAGGCCGTCTCCCTCTACACGCTGACTAATTCGCACGGGATGGTCGTGAAGATCACTAACTACGGCGGCATTGTGACTTCTATTCTAGTCCCGGACCGTCGCGGCAAGCTGGATGATGTCGTACTGGGCTATGATAATGTCGCCGGGTATATCAAGGGCAGCCCGTACTTCGGGGCTTTGGTCGGGCGGTATGCCAACCGGATCGCCAAGGGCAAGTTCACGCTGAACAACAAGACTTACACGCTGGCGGTTAATAACGGCGTCAACCATTTGCATGGCGGCAAGATCGGCTTCGATAAGAAGGTCTGGGCAGCCTCACCCGTGCGCATCCCGAACGGCGCC
Source organism: Armatimonadota bacterium (assembly GCA_025353925.1). Classification (GTDB taxonomy): domain Bacteria; phylum Armatimonadota; class Armatimonadia; order Armatimonadales; family Capsulimonadaceae; genus JANXMY01. The sequence continues at coordinate 4,607 of JANXNV010000098.1, read as the reverse complement.
GGTCTCTCGCTGACACTCTACAGCCCGGACATGGAAGAAGGCTACCCCGGCAATCTGGCGGTCCATGTCGTCTACTCCCTCACGGATGACAATGCGTTGAAGATCGCCTACACGGCGACCACCGACAAGCCTACCGTACTGAATCTCACGAACCACTCGTACTTTAATCTCAACGGCGCAGGCAGCGGCACGATTCTCGACCATACCCTGATGATCAATGCGAACCGCTACACGCCGATCGACAAGACCTCCATTCCGTTCGGCCTATTAGCTCCCGTCGCCGGGACCCCCTTTGATTTCCGCCGCCCCCATGTCATCGGCGAGCGGATCAACGCCGCTAATCTTCAAATCAAAAACGGCGCAGGCTATGACCACAACTTTGTCTTAAACCACAGAGGGAGTTCGCTAATCGTAGCCGCACGGGCGTACTCTCCGAAGACAGGCCGTGTGCTGACAGTCAGCACGACCGAGCCGGGTGTCCAGCTTTACACGGGCAACTTCCTGGACGGCACGAACGTCGGCAAGGGCGGCAAAGTGTATAACCGCCGCAATGCCTTCTGCCTGGAGACCCAGCACTTCCCCGACTCGCCCAATCAGAAAGCCTTCCCGACAACCACGCTGCGTCCGGGGCAAGTCTACCGGCAGACGACAATCGATAAGTTCTCGACCCGGTAAAAAGGGCCACTCGTGAAAGAATGAGAATCGTTTCACTTTTGCCTGCCGCGACGGAAATACTCTGCGCTTTGGGTCTGGAAGATCAACTTGTGGGTGTCACCCATGAGTGCGATTATCCGCCCTCAGTGCAGGTATTGCCACGGGTGACGCGAACGCTGATTCCCCATGACGCCTCCAGCTCTGAAATCGACGCTTTGGTCCGGGAGCGATTGAAAACGCAGGCGGCCTTGTATTCGCTGGATCAGGAAGTTCTAGAGTGGCTGCAGCCGGACCTGCTGGTGACACAGGCACTCTGCGATGTGTGCGCCGTCGCCGAGTCCGAAGTGCAGGAGGCTGCCTGCCGCCTTCCAGGGCAGCCGCGCGTTCTGAACTTGGAACCGATGTCGCTGAGGGATGTGTTTGAGACCCTGCGCACTGTCGGGAGGGCCACTAGGCGTTTGGAGAAGGCTTGCGAGGTCGTGGAAGCCTTGGAAAACCGAGTGGCGGCCGTAACAGCGCGAACAGCAGCGATCCCCCGGCGGGACTGGCCGCGCGTGGCATTTCTGGAGTGGATCGCCCCGCCGTTCAGTGCCGGGCACTGGAATCCGGCCCTGATCGAGATGGCGGGCGGTGTAGACATTCTTGGCATATCGGGCCAACCCTCGCGTTCACTTCCCTGGGAGGAAGTCGTGCGAGCACGGCCCGACGTGCTGTTCGTCTCCTGCTGCGGCTATGCCGCCGACCGAGCACTTCAGGACATGCCATTTCTGAAGCAACAGCCGGGATGGGCGAGCCTGCGCTGCGTCAAAAACAGCCGCGTCTTCGTCTCCGACGGCAATGCTTATTTCAGCCGCCCTGGCCCGCGCCTTGTGGACAGTTTGGAGATATTGGCGCATGCATTGCACCCCTCCGTTCATCCGCTGCCCGCAGCCTACTTGCCGTTCTTACGTGCTGCCGCCTGAACTTCCGATGCCGGGATTATCAGGGGAGAACTCCCAGGCAGGAAGTTGGAAATGTGCCGCACCGAGGTGCCGTCGACGCGTACGGTCAGGCCCTTCCCCGTCTCCGGCTCATTCCAGAGAACATCGACCCGGTGCCCGCGATAGGGTGCCCCGCGCAGGGCATAGTGTGTCAGGCCCATCGGAAGCGGGTCGATGCTCAGGCTGCCGTCGTTTTGGGGTGTCAGGCCCGCCACTTGCTGAATAATGGTGTCGATCCACCAGGAGTGCATGTAGTCACGAAAATTGCTCTCCGGCTGACCCGTCAGCGAGTTGTAATGCTCGTAGAAATCCGCACGTGGCCGGAAGTGCAGGGCAACGATCCGGCGCAGCAGCTCGGCAGCTTGGGGAAGCTGAGATCGGTCCAGCTTTTTGGCTGTTTCGGCAAATCCTTCGAAGACATGTGAATTGGTCGCGGGCCAGGTCGGACCGGCCCAGTAGCGGCCTACGGGATCGAACTCCGGGTCAGACTGCGAGATCGCAGGCACCGGGAAGGCCGTCCAATACTCTTTCGGATTTAGCAGGTAGCGAGAGATGACGCCCAAATTCTGTTTCTGTGCGGCTCCGGCCAGCAGCGGATAGAAGATTGTCAGCGAATTGTAGTCGGTCAGCTCGCCGGTGTCCGGGCTGCGGTCCCGGTATCGCTGCAAGGCCGGATCCCAGAGCAGCGTGTTCATTGCCGACGTACTTTTCTTGGCATAGTTTCCGTAATAGGAAGCGTCCTTGGTATTGCCCAGCACACGCGCCATGTTTGCGACGGCGTCCAGATTTAAGATCGCATAACTCGTGGCATCAATCGCCTGATAGCGGGCTGGCTTTGCGCCTTTCCAGCGGCGATGGAGGTCGTCCATACCCGTTTCAAGCTGGTCATCGATGCGAAACAGGCCGCTGCCGTCCGGATCACGGTCGGCGATCCACCAGTCCATATCCTTCTTCATCGTGGGATAGACCTGCGCAATTAAATCTTTACGACCATGAATCTGGTAAAACTTCCAGGCGGCTCGCGGCAGCAGGGACTGGCCCGTCAGCGAGGCGTGCTGCACCGGAACACGGTTCGTCTGCGGGGTCGCATACCAGGGCAGGCGGCCATCTTCATAAGCAACGACTCCCGCATTGGCGATCTGCCCAAACCCGGCCTTTGGATCCGTCTGCCAGTTAAGATCGAAGGCCATAAACGGCGCACTGTAACAGCAATAAGTTTGGAACTCTTCACGCCCCTCCATGTCTACCGGGTAGCGGAAATAGCCCAGGTCGCCGCCCGCCCGAGAAAACAGCAGCAGGAACCAGCGGAACGCATACAGCTCGCTCAGACGGGAATCAGAACAGCTAAACGACGGTACCTGTGTCTCGTAGAAGTTCTGCCAGTCGCGCCGGTTTTCGAGCAGCGGATCGGCCCGCTTCAAAGCGTTCTGCAAATGCGTCGTCGCCACCGCCGCATCCCGGTCAAAAGCGCAGGCAAAGACAGTGGATTTAGTCGCGCCCGGCGGCACGGCGATGTCGTAATCCAGAGTGTAGGCACCCGGCGTGGAGGTCTCCACTTGAATCGGCGCGAGGCCGCCGCCGACCGCCATCGTCAGACCGTTTGGCAGAGTCGTGGGGAAAACGTTCCGGTCGGTCAGCAGGACCAAGTCGCCGCTGCGCCGGGTAAACTTCTCTCCCCCAACGTTACCCCGATAATCCGCCGAGCCGCGACAATCGCCACGGATCGTGATGCGGTGAATCACGGCGGTTTTGCCGGGGTTCGTCAAGTAGATTCGGGAAACGGCCACATCGTCCTGAGTGATACAGACCTGACGCTGCTCGAACACACCGTCACCCGTCGCAGCGGGGGGTGCCGGAGCCGTGACGGCACCCGCGTCGATGTCGAGCCGGTCAACATTGACATTGTTCGCCGTGCTGCTCCCCGGAGTGACCAGCACATAGTCAGGGAACCAGCGAACCGTCTGGCCGTCGACGGCACTAAACACATTGGTCATATTCTGCGTTGCATAGAAGAATCGAGAGGGCGTGCCGGTGTACAGCGCGACATTCTTCCCGTGCCCGACCGTATTCTTGTCGCTCCGGTTCCCGACCTGTTCCAGCACCGGCACCGGGGGCAGCGTTTGCGCCGCCGTGGGAAGGGGAGGGGCCAGCGCAACACTCAGGCGCAGCCGGTGCGCTCCCGCCGAGAGCGCAGGTAATGCCACCACCACTTCGCGGTACTGGTCTGCCGTGTCGCCCCAGCCGCCGGTCGCTGGGAACGCCAAACTGCCCGCCGCTTTGCCGTCGAGAGTAACGTCGAGCCGCGCCGTCTCCCGCGTCTCACGGGCATACCGCACGGTCAATCGGGCCGGAGCGATCCCTGCTGCCGCTGTAAACGCATACTCGGCATAGTCCCCCGCCTGCCCGCCCCAGTTCATCCCCAAAACATGACCGTAGGCAGACGCACTTTTCTTGTCTTCCCCGGTTGAGCCTTGCTGCCGGATCGGGGCAGCCCCTTCCAGGGTGATTTTTGGAATATTCTTCTGCGCGGCACAAGAAAGCGGTAGCAGTGTGAGGAGTGCAAGTGGAACGAAAAAGCTGACACGAGGCAGCCGAAACGCGAGAATTTGACGAAGCATGGATTTTCCTTTTTGAAGGCGGAGTGCCTCGTTATACGCCTCCGTCACATGGATTTCCTGCTTATTGAATGGTGAGGAGGTGGATGAGAGAAGGGTGGGGGCAAGCCCTGTCCCTACGCAGAGAAGGCTAACTCCCGTAGGGGCGGGGCTTGCCCCCGTCCTCCAAAAACTTAGACTCGTGAAATCAGGTGATTTCCAATCCGGCTACGACGGCGTCACTGCCGCCGCCGTAGGTACGATGCGGATATCCGCATCTCTTCGCGGTACTTGACGACCGTTCGGCGGGCGACGGTCAGGCCGCGCTCGGCGAGGGCGTCGACGAGGGCCTGGTCGCTGAGAGGGTAGCCGGGGACTT
>JANXNV010000188.1 GCA_025353925.1 Armatimonadota bacterium | reverse complement strand
GCTGGGGAAGATCGCGCGGGTGGGGTGGGGTGACTATTCGTCGTCAAACTCTACCAGCGCGTAAATGTCGGTCAGCGAAATTGATATGTCGAGACCGGGCAGAACAATCTCGGCATCCAAATTTGCCTCCGTAAATGTCTGAAACCGCCACCCCGGCTCGTCGCACGTGTACAGCTCCACATGCCTCTTATCCGCCGAGACCAGCAGAAAGTGCTGCAAAGTAGGAATGCTTTGATACTGCAGCCACTTCTCACCCCGATCATAGGCCTCGGTCGAAGGGGAAAGCACCTCCGTCAGCAGGATCGGGTTCGTCACGATGTCGCGCCGCTTGCCGTATGCTAATGGCTTGCCGCAGACGACGCTGACATCGGGGAATGAATTCAAGCCGTCCGTGGTGTGTATCTTGAGATCGCAACCGTAGACATGGAATGTCTGGCTGCCCGCCAAGCGCAAGGCATTTCCGAGAGCTGCCATTATGTTGACGGTGATCCCGCTGTGATTAATGGTCCCGCCGCTCATCGCGCGGATGATCCCAAGTCGCGGCCCCGGCAGCCCAAGCGGCTCAACGGGCAAGAACTCCCAGCGGCCCTGTGCAAGACGCTCGAAGTCTAAATACTCGGCCTCTGTGTAGTGGTCCTGACTGAGTACCGAATTGCTGACCGGAATGTCGGCGTAACGCTGCATAAGTGCCATGGTGTTCTCCATTGGCATTAAGTTGGACTCTCCGCGGCAAAAAACCGACCGTCCTGGGGGACGGTCGGTTTTTAAGTGGTTTACTGCCGAAGAGGAGAGTCGAACTCCTACGCCCTTGCGAGCACTACGACCTGAACGTAGCGTGTATACCATTTCACCACTTCGGCTTGAAGTGCTCCCATTTTACCCGCTCTTAACAAGGCTGTCAAGGGTCTGCCCCGAAGGAGTGTGTAATAGCTGGTCGTAAACGGACTCGATTTTACGGGCGGTCCGCTCAATGCTAAAATGCTCCTGCGCCCGCTGCCGCCCGCGTCGCCCCATCTCACAGGCGATTTCAGGATTGTCCAGCAGGTAGAGGATCGCATCCGCCATCGCTTTGACATCGTTCATCGGGACCAGCAGGCCGGTCTCTCCGCTGAGGACGATCTCCTGCGCTCCGCCGCCGTCCGTCGCAACCACGGGCTTTCCCGCGACCATGCCCTCTACGATGACCTGGCCGAAAGGCTCTGCTGTGATGGAAGCATGTACCAGTACCGTCAGGCTCTCGATAAGCCTGGGGACATCGCTGCGAAACCCTAGAAACTCGACCACCTCTTCCAAGCCGAGCGCAGCGGTAAGTGTACGGATCTCCGCTTCATAAGCTTCCTCATTGAATAGTGCCGACCCAATGATTTGGACACGGACGCGCGGGAAACGCTGCCGGACAATTGCGGCTGCCTTGAGAAAGATGTGCTGGCCTTTCCAGGAAGTGATCCGCCCGACAAGGCCTAATACCGGCACGAGCGACTCTGGATAGACCACAGACATCATCTTGGGCAATGTCGGCACTCCGTCATGGACTACCGATTGGCGTGCCGGGATCTCGACCCCGCTATAGACTGCGGAAAAGTGGTTTTTTCTCTTCATCTGGAGCGTTTCTAGGGTGGAGTGCGAATTGGCGACCACATAGTCCGGCAGCCAGTGGCATAGGCGGCGGAACAGCCAGACGATAGGGTGGGGGAGGTAATCGTCATCGATCCGGTCGCGAATATGCCAGATCAGGGGAATACGGGCCAGACGCGCGGCAATCCCACCCAGAATGTCCGCCTTCAGCGAGTTTGTGTGAACTAGGTCGGCCCGGTGGCGACGCATAAAGCGGGCGAGGGTGAGAACGTACCCCCCGGTGAGCGCGACATCCCGCAGCCGGAGCAGGGTGCTGAAGCCAAGCGAGTCCTTGCGCGTTTCTAAAACATTTGGGGAGATGAGCAGAAGGTGGGTTTCGATCCCGATTGCCTCCATCTTTCCACGAATGGGGCCATCGGAGCTGAGAACGACAATCGGTTCAAAGCGTACCGTGTCGAGGTGCGCCAAAAGGTTCAGCAGGGCGATCTCGCCGCCGCTCATTTTTGCCGTATGGTCTACATAGAGGATTCGCTTTCGCGAACCCGGATCGATGGCATTAGGACTGGACATACGGTAAAACCATTATACCGCAAGGCGGCGGTGTTTGACCCCGCGAGTGGGTACACTTTCAGCGGAGGGACCTAAGACCATGAAATTTTTTATCGACACGGCCAATGTGGACGAAATCAAGCAGGCACAGGCCTGGGGGATTCTCGATGGGGTGACGACAAATCCGTCGCTGATTGCAAAAGAGGGTATTGAACATAAAAAACGGGTGATGGAGATTATCAGCGTCGTCGGTGATCTTCCCGTTTCCGCCGAATGCGTGGAAACCGATGTCGACAAGCTAATGCAGGAAGCCCGCGATATCGCCTCATGGGCACCGAATATTTATGTCAAAGTGCCGATGAACGCCAATTCCATGGAAGTCGTCAAAGAGCTGTCTCCGCAGGGGATCAATTTCAATGTCACGCTGATCTTCTCGCTGCCGCAGGCTCTGATCGCCGCCAAAGCCGGGGCGTCGTTTATCTCGTTCTTCGTAGGCCGCATCGACGATATGGGCAGCCTGGAAGCTCCAATCAACATCGTGGAGGCCGTCAACATGGTGGAGACCTACGAGTTTCCTAAAGACCCGGAGATCCTGGTCGCCTCGATCCGCAGCCCGCTGCAAGTCACTGAGAGCATCAAGGCTGGGGCGCATATCGCCACGATTCCCTACAAGACGATGGAGATGCTGTTCCATCATCCGCTGACGGATATTGGCATCAAGAAGTTCTTCGACGATTACACGAAGGCCACCGGCGGCAAAGCTGGACAGTCGATTGAAGACAAAGCCCGCGTCGGGTGAGTTTTTTCGAGAAGCCGCCCGGTGCAACCATTGCACCGGGCGGCTTTTTGCTTGTGTGCCCTCTTCTTTCCCGCTGCATCTGCCGATACTCTCGGTAACGAGAGAGACCACTACCAATCACAGGAGGGCAGGATGCCGATACCTCTCTTACCAATTTCCCCGGGACCCTTGACGGACACCGGCCCGCCGGGAAACGTATTCGTGTTTCTACCTGCCGGCCCGCCCGGCCCGACCGCGGTTTTCGCGGACTTACTGCAGCAAAGCGGTAAAACCGCTGCGCCGCAAAAACCAGTATTCGAAAGAGAGACGTTACCGAAGCTCGAAAAAGTGACGCCGCCAAAAAAAGAGCAGACAGCAAAAGCGCAGATCGCAATGGACACCTCCCCGGCTTCTTCCCCCACTCAGGAAGAGCGCGTACCCCGCAAGCCGGACGGTGAGTTGCCTCCCACGGAAGCTCGGACCCCTGTGTCCGTCAGCCTTCCCCTGCTGCCGCTGTTTATTCCCACATTTGCCGCTCCGGCCCTGCCGATGTCGTCGGTGCCGGTTTCCGCCGAACCGCTGCTGCCTGCCGACGTTAAGGCGCCGGGCACCGTCATACCGCCGTCCGCTCCCGAAGTGCCGCTCTCGGTGCCGCAGGTTCCGGCAGTATCTGCCGTGCCGCCTGCCAATCCTCCGGTGTCTAGTGCTTTAGCAGTAGATGTCCCCCCAGTCACAGCAGTGGCACCTGCCATCGTGTCAGGGCCGATTGTGCCTGCGTCGCCGATTGTGCCTGCGTCAGTTGAGAACGTGCTGCGGGCCTCTGTCCCGGAAAAGGCAGTCGGCAGGGTCCCTGTTCAGCCCCAGGCTTCATCAATTCCGAGCCGGGAGCCTTTCAGAGCGCTGTCGCTGAAAGACGTGCTGCCTGAACATAAAGCCGACGTGCTGCCTGAGCGGAACGTTTCTGGTGCCGCAGCAATACGAATCGCTCCGCTTGAGCACCTGAAGGCGGCAGTGGTGCGGACGGGACAGCAGATACGGATTGGAACGGAAACGCAGATAAGGCAGGAAACGCAGATAAGGCAGGAAACGCAGATAAGGCAGGAAATACGGATAGGGCAGGAAATACGGGCGGGGGCAAGCCCCGCCCCTACGGGGAATGCCCTGAAGACCGAAGCCGAGCCTGCCGATATTCGTACTAGTACTATTGCCGGGCAAACGCCTCCCCAAGCGGATTTCAGTTTCCTAATGGCCGGAACTGTGCCCGCTGCATCGGTGACCCCAGCGGCTATGCCGAAGATTACTGTCGCCGAGCGGGCAGAGATCGTCAAGCAAGCCGCCGAGGGGGTGAAAGCGATTGGTCTTCCCACCCGGCTTGAGACGCCGGAGCAGATCACGATCCATCTGCACCCGAAGGACTGGGGCAAGTTGCACGTGACGGTCACACTTGCGCCGCAGACGCTAGCCGAAGCCGCCGGAGATCGGAAGATCGTGACGGCGCATGTCATCGCGGAAAGCCCGCAGGTGAAAGCCGCGCTGGAAAGCTCAACCGGAGAGCTGCACCATGCACTCCGGGCCGCGGGGATGCATTTGGAGAAGCTGACGGTAAGCGTCCATCCGGCGGCGGCCCAGAGTGCCGCACGGCCTGACCCGTCCCCCGTGCCCGCTAGCGGCACCGGCCCGCAAAGCGGAATGACCTTCAGCTCGTTTGCGGGACACTCGCAGAGTGGAAAGCAGGGGGGGCATTCCTCCAATTCTCCCGGTGCACTCCGCACCGGCACCGAGCCGGAAGCGAGAGCGGAACCCGCGGCGATACGCCAATTCATACGCGGCCAGGTCGATACCCTAGCTTAGGAGAAAACTATGACAATCGCACCAACAAATGTCAGCGGAAGCGCGACCAATATCAACCCGGACGGAACGGTGAAAAGCACTAACTCATTCAGCGACAAGAATTCGTTTCTGCTGCTGCTGGTCAATGAGCTGCGGAACCAGGACCCGACTGCACCCACCGATGAGAAGCAGACACTCTCGCAGCTGGCACAGTTCTCCCAGCTTGAGCAGATACAGAACCTGAATACGACGCTCTCTTCAACAGCCAGCTTTACGCAGGTAGCTCAAAGCGCAGCTCTGATCGGCAAGACCGTTTCGACGGCCACCGAGACCGATCCCGGAGTCAGCGGCGTGGTCTCGTCCGTATCGCTTTCGGGCGGCAAGACGTACCTCACGGTCGGTACCGAGAGCATCGATGCCTCCGCCATCACGAACATCAAACAATAAAATAACTGAGGTTACGCATGGCTTCTCAGGTCAGCATCAGTGAACAGCGTGAGCCGAAGGAACGTGGAATAAGACGTGGGATTGAAATCCGCCGCTGTGGGGCGAAACGCCCAGTCGCGGCCTGCGCCGGGACAAGAGTAGGTCATTACGATTGGGTCCTGTTCTGCTCCCCTCCTTTTCGACGCCGGTCGAAACTGGGCGTCTGCGTCCCACAGCGGTGGATTTCAATCCCACGTCTTGCCTGCTCTACGCCGTCACTGCGTAACAACACGAACCTAAAACAACAATTATGAACCAGCCACTTGATATTGAAAGCCGCATTCGTAGTGCTTCGTCGATCGGCACAAAGCCGATCTCGCCAACGCCCACAGGCACCGGCGGACTGGACTTCGGCAAAGTGCTGTCGGAGCAGTCCCTGGCGGCAGCCACGGCCCAGGCGGGAATCAAGATCTCGGGTCATGCTCAGACCCGGCTGGCATCGCGCCAAATCGCGCTCACCAGCGAAGATGTCGCGAAAGTGGGTCACGCTATGACCCAGGCGGCGGCCAAGGGAGCCAAAGACTCCCTGTTTTTGATGGACAAGACGGCCCTGGTCGTTTCCGTCGCCAATCGCACCGTCATCACGGCGGTGTCCCGCGAAGCACTGAAAGAGAATATTTTCACGAACATTGACAGTGCCATGTTTTTATAGAGTTTTCGATAGAGAAACGAAGCGGCGGGACCTCCCTCTTAATTGATGAGGACGCCGCACCCCATCAACCGGCACGACGGATAACGCGTGCCACGCTCAAACGGAGGAAAGTTTATTATGTTACAGGCAATGTACAGCGGGATTTCCGCAATCGAAGCGCACCAAGAGCGCATGGACGTCATCGGCAACAACATTGCCAATGTCAACACCACCGCTTATAAAGCGGGCCGGGTGACGTTCCAAGATCAGCTCTCGCAGACCATCCAGGGCGCAGGGGCACCCACCGGCAATATCGGCGGCACCAACCCGCAGCAGATCGGGCTGGGCGTGCGTGTCGGCTCCATCGATATGATGCTGCAGCAGGGCGGCCTGCAAAGCACGACCAAGCCGACCGATATGGCGATCCAGGGCAACGGCTTCTTTATGCTCGGCGACAGCACAGGCATCTCGTATTCTCGTGACGGCTCATTTAGCCTCGACAGCACCGGGACACTGGTCAATTCCTCCAATGGCTCGCATGTGCTCGGCTGGAAATCGGATGTCAACGGCAAGATCGATGCCACTCAGCAGATCACCCCGGCGTCGCAGCTTGCGATTCCGGTCGGCGGCCTGACCGCCGTGCAGCCCAGCTCCGCCGTCACCTTCGGCGGCAATCTGAGCGCTGAGTCCACGACAGCGACCGGGGCATATACCCGCTCGGTCAAAGTCTATGACAGCCTTGGGGAGCCGCAGACCATTACGGCCAGCTTCACCCGCGCCGCAGCCGCCAACACCTGGAATTGGAGCGCGTCCGGGGACGCCGGTGCGACGGGGTCCGGCTCGATTACGTTTGATACCAGCGGCAAGGAGACTGCGACCACTGGGACGATCACCCTGACTCCGACCGATGGAGCAGCCACCGGGCAGGTCATCACACCGAACTTCGGCTCGGTGACACAGATCTCCGGCTCGTCGAGCGCCGCGCCGACCGACCAGAATGGCTTCGGGCCAGGGACGCTGCAATCGTTCAGCATTGATCAGTCAGGAGCGATCACCGGAAACTTCAACAACGGTTTAACCCGCATTCTCGGACAGGTTGCCCTGAGCGATTTCCCGAACCCCGCCGGACTCGAGCGCAACGGCGGCAACACGTTCCGCCCCAGCATCAACTCCGGTCTGGCGTCGGTTGGTCAGGCCCTGACGTCCAGCCTCGGCAAGATCAGCACAGGCTATTTGGAACAGTCGAATGTAGACCTTTCCAACGAGTTTACCAACATGATCGTGACCCAGCGCGGCTTTCAGGCCAACACGAAGATCGTCACGACCGTGGACCAGATGCTGAACGAAGTCATCCAGATCAAGCAGTAATTGGTCCAAGCAGTAGTTTAGGAACCCAAGACTATGATTACAGTCACGCGTTTTGACCGCAGCGAGTTCATCTTAAATGCCGACCTGATCGAGTTTGTCGAGGCCCGGCCCGACACGCATATCACGCTGGTCACCGGCAAAAAGCTGCTGGTCTGCGAGTCGACGGAAGAGGTCATCACGCGGGTAGTCGAGTTCCGCCGGCGGGCCGGTATCTTTCCGCGCCCGCCGATGTCCGCCGTGCATGTCGGCGATGCGCTGCGGGAAGATTGGGCGTCGGAAGATTTTCTGTCCGCACAAAGCAAGTAGCAAGACACCGTTGACGAAAATCACGGGGAGAAAACACGACGATGGATCTGGCAACAATTATCGGGCTGGTACTGGCCTGGGGCGCATTCTTCGGCTCGATCGTCATGGAGGGCGGCGAGCTGAAGGCGATGATCAACCCGTCGGCGGCGGTACTGGTCTTCGGCGGGACGCTCGGGGCCTCCATGATCTCGTTCCCACTATCCGCGATTCTCGGGCTGCCGGGCGTGGTCAAGAACGCCTTTCTGGGCAAGCATGAGGATGTCGGCAAGATCATCAAGATGCTGGTCGGCTTCGCGGAGAAAGCCCGGCGCGAGGGCCTGCTGGCACTTGAAGACGAAGCCCACGCCATCGAGGACCCTTTTCTCAAGAAGGGCATCCAGCTCGCCATCGACGGCACGGACCCGGAGCTGGTGCGCGAGATCATGGAGACGGATATCGCCTTTCTAGGCAGCCGTCATCATGAAGGCGCGAACCTCTTTGCCACGATGGGCGGCTTCGCCCCGACTCTCGGGGTCATCGGGACGGTCGCGGGCCTGGTGCATATGCTGGCAAACCTCTCCGATCCGGGCAGCATGGGGCCGAGTATCGCGGCGGCATTCATCGCCACGCTTTACGGCGTTTCCAGTGCCAACTTGATCTTCCTGCCACTCTCGAATAAGCTGAAAGCGGCCAGCCACGAGGAAGTCCTGGTCCGCGAGGTCATCACGGAAGGGATTCTCGCCATTCAGGCGGGGGACAACCCGCGCATCGTGGAAGAGAAGCTGAAAGCGTTCCTCTCGCCGAAGATCCGCCGGGCGATCGAAGCGGAAGCGGCACTGGCGGCGTAGGAACCTAACCCCGCCGCTTCGCGTCGACCCTTCCCTAGGAAGGAAGGGTGGGAGTCAGGAGAAGAGTCAGGAGGGGCCGTCTGCTCCCGTCCTCTCTGCTCTTAACCCTTCCTTCCTAGGGAAGGGTCGACGCGAAGCGGCGGGGTTAGGTTCCGAAACTATTCACCCAAGAAAGCATCACACGCATGGCAGGTCGAAAGAAAAAAGGCGGGGGCGAAGAGCATGAAAATAATGAGCGCTGGCTGCTGACTTATGCCGATATGATTACACTGCTGGTGGCGTTCTTCATCATGCTCTACGCCATGTCCGTGATGAACCAGGCCAAGTTCCAGCAGCTTGCCATCTCTGTGCGCTCGGGGTTCGGCGAGAGCGTCACCGGCGGCGTGCCGACGATCTTCAGCCGGGGCGGCGGTTTGAACGCGACCCCCTCCATCGTCAATTCCAGTAAAAGCGGCGACTCGTCGAGCGACCAGTTTATCAAAGACGCCAAGCTGCGCCAGGACGCCAACAGCCTGGACAAAGCGTATCTCGCCGTCAAAGCCTATATTGAGAAAAACCATCTGGAGTCCCAGATGCGCGTCGCCCGCAATGAGCGCGGCGTAATTGTCACGGTGATGACCGACAAGATGCTCTTCGCCCGCGGCGATGCGTCCCTGCGCCCCGAGGAGCTGAGCCTGCTGAACACTGTCGCGGATGTTCTCAACAAGCCTGTCGCGCAAAACCCCGTGCGGGTCGAGGGCCACACGGACAACCTGCCCATCCACACCACCCAGTTCCCCTCCAACTGGGAGCTGTCTACCACTCGTGCGACCACCGTCCTGCGCTACTTCGAAGGCCGCGGCGTCGCCCCCCTGCGCCTGGAAGCGGCGGGGTATGCGGACCAGCGTCCGCTGGTCAAAAACGACACGGAGGAGAAGCGGGCGCAGAACCGGCGCGTGGAGATCGTGATCCTGCGGCGGTATTAAATAGATAACTCTTAGTTGCACTGATGACACTTATTGTGTCTTCAGCAGCTCGGGATCAAACCGCCAGAATTGAATTTTCGCGTGCTGAAAAAAAAGAAACCGATATGCCTTGGTTGACTTCCGGCGAACATACGGCGGCAAGGATTGTCTTATCTGGGGACAAGAAGATTTGCCCGGCATTCGTGATCTGAGGCCAGTGTTTGAGCATCTTACTCTCAGGAATATTCCAAAGCTCAAGCCCTTGTTTGGAGGAGAAAAATGCAAAGCTTGTTGCTTCTCCTGTCCCAGAAACACAGCGTAGCTCTGGGTGACGCGGAAGTAAAGTATGTATGGATTGATCTTTCAAACGGTACACATTGTTTTGGCTGACAAGTGAACCGTCCGGCAAGAAGAAAAACGGCGTATCTATTGGTTTTTTTGCGTTGCCTTGAATATGCCAAAGGATGTCACCGGTTTGTGGGTCCAGCCAATCAATAATGCCGCCAACTGCTTGCTGCTCATCTAAAAAGATGCCGGTCAAGTGAAGATGATCGGGAGATAGAAGAACATTACTAAGGGCGTGTGCATGTACATATTTTATTGTGCGTAAAAGCTGATTTTTCCGCCAATCCCATATCTCTAGATGATCATCCGTCCAGCCACCGCTATTGGTATAGGGGACTAGTGTCGTCACAGCCAGCAATGCTTGCTCCGCGTAATCGGACAGGGAGTTGATGCCATTGATATTGTTAGTTTGCTGTATATCAATAGAGGTCAGGGGTGACAAGTCAGTAGTTCGCAGTACATAAAGCCTATGGGAATTATATTCGCCGCGCTTGTACTGGCTGCTTGCCCAAGCATCATTCGCGCCATCGTACTTGCCCAATAATATCCGTCCATCTTTAGACAATTTGAGATCATCGGGACTAAAAAAGCCAAGCGGCTGCGATCTCGCGGGTCGTGTGGAACTGGAGTCAATCCAAAAAAGCCGAGATTTCCCTGCGGATCTGTTGATTACTGCGCTGACAAGCATTTGCTGATTATTAGTCATGCCTAAGTAAATGCAAAACGACTGATTACTCTTCGAAAGCAGAGTTTCCATATCCACACGTGCCAGCATACCCGACAGAGGCGTATCTGCCGGGCGAAGGCTTATAGGCGAAGCGATACCGGCGGGTTTCAAGATTATCTGCGGCGGAAAAGCAATACTTTTGAGGCTAACAGCCATCAGCAGTAGTGCGGCAACCACAATAAAACCGTACCAAAACTTTATTCCTAGCACACTATTAAGTTTAAAGAAGTTTTTGTGAGGCATAATTGATATTACGGTCCATGCAGGGAATAGTGAATGCCGGGGTGGTAGTGGCTTGGATCACTTATAATATTATCATAAAAAAGTTTTCTGTCTCTGCACGATTGTTTTTGTCCGGGAGTGATGGCGAAGTCCAATGTATATGTTGACGAACCCGAAGTGCCGGTTAAATACTTGTCAACTTGTCCCTGTAAAAAGGTTTTCATCAATGTCTGATTAGGACTCGTCCCTCCCGACCCATAACAAGCAGGGTCTATGCAGTGAATCTCGTTCTCCAGGTTTGACCCATCTCCTGCCCATCGATGCCAACAAACAATGCCTGTATTACGTAGTGCCTGAATATAATCGTAGAAAGGGCCATTAACTCGTCCTGCCATAGTGTCACTATTCGGGTACGCCCCAAACACATTAACATTGGAAAGAACAATATCGAAAGCCGCGCCAGCACGTTGAACTCGACCGTTGCTTTGCCAGCCCATATCATCCCAATGGCTTCCGATTCCAGATCCCGTTCTGCTTTGCGGGTCATCTCCTACTACCTGCGAGTAATACCAAGTTCCAGGGTGAATCCCATACTGGTTTTGATAACCTGCTTTCCATGTACGGAAACCATTAGCAGCCTCTGCTTTACCAATACTCTGCATCGTCTGTTCCACCAGACTTCTGGTTTCCGGTAGCAATTCATCATCTTCTTCCCCACTTGGGGCAGGATAACAGTGTGGGTTCGGGCCTTGGTGAGACTGCCACGGGGCTGCTAATTCGCGTACATAAGAATACTCATTCGGATTGAAAGCCGCCTCTTTCAGCGAACGCACGTCATCGCCTGGGGCTAGAACATTAGGCTGAACTTCCGAATCTCGTCGCGAAGCCTGCCGAGGTATGGTTCCAGTTGATGAGATAGGTGTGTAGATACTATCATCCTCAAAAGTAAAGTTCAGATTCCCGTAATGATCTCCTAAAGTATAGGTTGCAGGAGCCACTCCTGCACTATCAGTTGTGCTAAAATCGCCTGACAAATGACCATACCCAATATATTGCCCCATGTCGTTGCCTGTAGTTGCAGGGAGAACTGGTTCGCCCGCTTTATCAAGCACTTGGCTTAATTTCCAGTTCACGCGGTGTCCTGCCACCGGATTTCCCTGAAACATCAGAGAAATATGCAGAGGGACGCGGTTGGAGTTAGCGGGATCGTCAGCCACATTTGCGACGGCGGAATATAGGTCAGTTCCATCACCCTGCCAATCTTGCCACCCTGTGGCCGCATCTTGAAACTGCCAACTCCCATCAGGCACTTTGATGCTGAGATCAATACCAGATTGTACATTTCCCCATCTCGCTCTCACTGTTATTGGATGATCACCTGTGACATTGCCACTCGTGTCAAATGTTTGAGTAGTTTCATTTCCCGAAATAACGTCTGTTTGGGCTATGCCATCAGTGCCTGTCGTCACAGTATGCACTTCAGATAATGGTGCCTCTTTTCCGCTCGTGTCTATTGCGGGCATTTCCCAAGTGAATATAATCGTCTGCCCGGATAATGGGTGACCACTGCTATCACTAACAGTAGCTATCACCGTTGCTATGTGAGGCTCTGGCTTGGGATCATCCGTCGAGCCTCGCACGACGAGTTGCCCTGTCTCTTTTTTCAGATAACTGTAGTCATTACGAGATTGGTTCCATCCTCCCGCGCACAGGGCCTGTTTGTCGGCCACTAAAGTCAGAGTAGGAGCTTGGCCATACTGAAAGAGGGTGCATCCGTCAATATCAGGCGGAACTCCGTTGGTGGGATCGGCCACCGTGTAAATCACGTTGCTGTAGTCGATTTCCACCGCGTGCGAACCTGGCGTGAGAGTAACGGGCAGCTCGTGCAGCTAGTTCGATATGTCGGGCAATGCCTGGGGCGTGTCGCGATTGCTCCATACCTTTGCGCCGTCTACATACACGTCGCAGCCATCATCGCTGAAGATTGCCAGCTTGTTCATCGTTGCATCGGCGGTGATTGTACCCGTGAAGGTCTGATGGAATGGAAGCTGGGTCGGGTCAGGCGCATTGCCCCACATCGGCCCGGTGACTGCTTCCGCCGACGCTTTGGCCTGAACATCGGCGAACGTTTTACCGGGCATCTTTTCCAGTGTGACATCCGTGGAGAGGATTTCTGCGAAGGCAGGCGCGGTCAGCAGAGGAAGGCTCAGACTGAGCAGTAAAAAGAGTGTGATGTGAAACCGGTTGAACATGGAAATTATACCTTTGTGCCTCGCACTTAATGCTTGACTCAATGCTTGACCTTGCGTTTGCTGGATTTTTTGCTGGACTTCATGAGTGGAACACTTCTAACGGTGCGCTTTTCTTTTTGTGTTTCTTTTTGTTTCTCCTGGACTTGTTGCTCCTCCAGTTTCTGCCTCAACGCCGGGAGGTAGGCCTTGCTGCCCATCATACCTGGTGTCTGAACTGCTTCCAGGGCTTCGATCGCGGGTTTGTATTGGCCTCGGTGCGCGTACAGGGAAGCAAGCTGGAGATTGGTCCAATCCAGGAAGTTTTCGTCCTCTGCGGCTTCCCGGCGCAGCAGGACCAGAACAGCGATCTGCCGGTCGTCTTGACCAGCTTGTTGATAGGCTCCGAAAGCGGCTTTGAGGATTTGACGGCGGCTATCGTAGAATGTGGGATCGGCGCGGGCAAACCGGAGGGAAGGCAGTATAAAGCCATCGAAAAGACGAGCCGCCAGCGCGTGGTCGGTCGTCTTAGTTTGAATGAGCAGTGCCGCATCGTAGGCGTCATCAACGGATCCCAGTTTTTTGTCGGGGTCTGCTTCTGCAAGTTCGGCCTGTGCTTGTGTGAGCAGCCGAAGGACCTTATCGTAAGGCGGCATCTTCGCCTTAGGGAGAAGGTCGGTGAGGACTTCCTGGCGCGTCCGTGCGGCAGTCGGGAGCCAGGGTTCGGGTGCCGCTGCACAGGCTGAGGGAGAAAACAGGACGATTAATGAAAGTATGACTCGACGGTGCATGAACTAAAATTTGCTCCCGTATTATTATGAATAGATTCGTTGGCAAAGTCAAGCCTGACACAGAAGCATTCCCCCCGTACAGTTTCCCCGCATTCCTGCCGATAATCAACCTGCGCTTGCACTTGGCGGGCGCACGAGTTTGAGCGAGTTCTGAAGTTCGAGTAAAGGGAATTCTATGGCCGAAAAGACGGAAAAAAAAGAAGAGCCGGTGGCGGGGAAGAAGAAGCCGCCGATGCTGATCATTATCGCAGTCGCGGCGGTCGTCATTCTCGCCGTGGGGTTCTTCGTAGTGCAGAAGGTCAGCGCGAAGAGCAAGCATGAGGTCAAGAAGGTGGAGAAAGGTCCGGTGCTGACACTGGATGAGTTTCTGGTCAATCTGGCGGACCCCGGCAGCGATCACTTCCTGAAAGTGACCGTGGGGCTGGAGCTGAGCAAAGAAAAGGGCAAGACTCCGGAGACGCTGAAGGAAGACACGCCGCTGATCCGCGATGCCGTGCTGTCGTCACTCG
>JANXNV010000243.1 GCA_025353925.1 Armatimonadota bacterium | reverse complement strand
GTTAGGCGGCAAATAGAGGCTTGCATGGGGCCAAACCAAATAATCACACAAGCAAGGGAGCGTATCGGCCTAAATCCTCAAGAGTTAGGGGAAGCTATCGGTATCTCTCATACTTGGGATTTAGAGGCTTATGAAGATGAGTTAAGCATGACTCTTTCCCTTGCCGAGTTGAGCCGACTATGCGAAGTTCTGAATCTGACGCCTTGCGAGTTGTTGGAGCAATCGCCGCCGGAGCATTTCATTAGTCCCGCCGAGTTACGCGATGATATTTTAGAAGATTGCCACCGCCGAGGGTGGATGCTAGAGCAATTTGGTGAGGAAGTTGGCTGGGACGTGCAAGGGCTGACAGAACACCCGACAGAGTATTTGTCAAAGCTGAACTTGGATGGGCTGCAAGACATCTGCCGACACTTGGGCATTAATCCACTTGCAGCGATACCCTTGCCAGTTGCAGCCTAACAATGCGCTGCACCCGATTTTGATCCACGCCAGTTGCGTAGTTAGTCTGCCGATCTGTTCGTAAAGCTGTGCGACTTTTTGCTCCTGGGCTTCCTGCACCTGGGCCTGTGCGTTTTTGCGCTCAAAGATTTTGGGCAGTTCGGCGACGGCTTCCTGCTTCCACTTGGTTACCAGGTTCGGATGAAGCTGATGTTCGGACGCGATCTGAGCGACGGTCTTAATTTCTTTGAGTGCTTCGAGGACGACCTGAGCCTTGAAAGCAGCCGAATATTGTTTTCTCATGGGCAGTGGTCTCCACCTTAGTTTAGCCCATTTTGTTGTCCTCATTTATGGGACCTTTATATACATTGGTGATGCTCCGCAGCTACACCCGCCCTCCATTGCTTCGCGCCCCTCTTTGATGAGAAACGGCACAAGCACAAGCGCAGCCACACTGTCCAGCCACCACCAGTGGAGCAGTGCGTTCGCCGCCAGACCCGCCAGCAGCACCCACGACAGGTATCCACAGGTAAAGGTTTCCATCGCATCGGCTCGGAGTGCCATGCTTCCGATCTCGTCAGCAACGCGGATTTTTGCTCGTGCCAGCACCGGCATACCGAGCGCAGCTACTAGCGCGACGGCAATACCCATAACAGAAGTCTCCGCCGGGTGCCGATGCAGCAAGCCATAACCCGATTGCAAGACAACATAGGCCGCAAGGACAAAAAGTAGGTAGCCTGCAATCCGCGCTGCACGGCGTTCCAGAGCTTCGATTTCTTCTCCGTCGTGGGCCGCGCCGCTCGCTTCTTTGCGGAGCCGGTGAAACAGGACAAAGGCTGAAATCAACTCGATTACGCTGTCCACGCCGAAGGCCAGCAGCAGCACACTTCCGGCGACTATTCCTGCACCAATAGAGGCCGAGGCTTCTACAAGCATCCAGCCGATTGTCAGGATTTCGAGGCGCATCGCACCTTGCATATTGCGGGCAGGGGCATTAGCTGTTCTTGTTGGGGTCATCGGGTGACTTTTGCTACCATAAACACGGCGGGCCTTGCTTGCACGACGGCGGGCGCATGAGCCTTGTACGGGCCGTCATCACTTGGTATCGGAACCACGATAAGGGCAATCAGCGCCAGTTGCAGCAGCCGTTTTGAAGCCAATAGTGGATGGATGGCCCCATGTGACCGCCCTGCAATTCTTTTTCTTCTTGCTCCTAAAGGGAGCGCTAGAGTTGACATCGTTTTTTCCTTTCGTCTCAGCGACCGCAGAACGTGTCTTTTTGGGTTCGAGAACGCCAGGCGCTCACATGAGGAACCAGCACATAGGAGCCGATAACCAGCGCCGCCGCTCCCGCTTGTGCGGCGAAGCTCTGGACGTTCGGGAAGATCGAGAACCACAGGCCGAGCCAAGCTGGAAGGGGCATATGAACCGGCGTCGTTGCCAGCCATCCAGCTTGCTGCATCTCCTGGACGCTTTCGCCTACCATCACGAGCAGCACGACGCCCAGCAGCCCGCCCGTGACGATCAGCATTTTTTTGTAGGGCAGGAACTTGTTTCCGGTGAAGGTGAGTGCGGCCACGATCAGAGTCAGGGCCAGGCCGATTCCCGCCCCTTCCAGAATGAGCAGGTTTCCAGCTTTGAGCCGTAAATCTTGCAGGAACAGGACGATCTCGAAGCCTTCCCGGTAGATGGCCGTGAAGCCGAGCAGAGCAAGGCCGAGGAAGGTTGCCGAACGCGAGTCGGTTGCGGTTTCCATAAGGTGCTTGCGGCGGTTGCTGTGGTTGGCAATCCACCCTGTCCAATACAGCTTGTGGAAAAACCAGTTCATCACGACCAGCAGCACAACGATTGCTAGAAGGCCCGTTGCCGCTTGGATCGCCATTTCCGGGGCGTTTACATGCGCGATGATCGCGACGACGATGAACCACGTTGCGATTGTTGCCAGGAACGCTGCGAATGCCCCGACTGGGACAGCCCGCAGATAATCCTTCTGTTTGCCTCGTGCCATGCCTGCCGTCACTGCCGCAAGCACGAGGATTGCTTCCAGACCTTCGCGGAAGACCAGCACTCCGGTACTCAGCACCATCGCGGCGGGGCTGATGCCATTCTGCGCTGGGTCGGGAGTTCCGCTGGCAGCGATGGCTTGCCAAATCATCACGCCGACCACAACAAGCACCGCAAGGAATAGGAGAACCGGCTTGAGAAACGAAATGCGCTGCTGACTGCTGCGCTGTGAAGTAACTGCCATCTTTGATGCCTTCTAAAACCTGTCTTGGTCAATAAACTACGACTAAATTGGTCGCCAATTAAGGCGAAACTGAACCAATCTTAGAGTTTTTTCGCTGCGTGTGTCGCTATTTTGTTTCGAGAGAACAGAACGCAGCTATCTTCATCAGAGCTTCCGGTCGAATCGCGGCATATACCTCTCGGCCACGCTTGCAGGTTTCGATCAATCCCGCGTCGCGCAATGTGTTAAGGTGGTGGCTCAAGGTGCTAGGCGCACACGGCACTTGGCAGCGCACATCGCAGACAGCCATGCCGCCCGTACATCCGCCGTCACACAATCCTGTGCATGTGTCATAGCAGGCTTCGCCGCCACATTCTCGGATGCACTGAAAAACAGCCAGACGAGTTGGGTCGGCTAAGGCGCGTAGTATTGGAAGGATTTCGTTCATGCAAATCTCGGTTCATGCAAATCTCATCGTCTGAAAACTTCGAGGAATATACTTCGATGTGTATAGTAGTATTATATCCGGCGGTGAGCAGATTGTCAAGTTTTGCAGGAACGCATTTATTCAATCACCAGCTCACTGCAACGTGGCTGCTGTAGGACTGCCTATGGCGTGGAACTCGTCGTCAGGAACTTGCTGACGCTTACCATCAGGAAGTATTCGGTAGATGTTACCGTCGTTTCCGACGACATACAGCATTGCTGGAACCTGAGACGTGTCAATCCCACGCTCATTGGCTTCTTCCCGCAGTTGCCAGTAGCGGTTGATCTTCTGAATCAACAGCTTCTTCTGGTGCTGCGCCTTTGTCTGCCCAGGTTTTTTCGGCTGAACACCACGTATCGGCAAACTGTGAACACCGGCGAAATGAACATAAAGACCCAGCAATCCAAATGCAGCGACACCGGCCTTCCAAAAGCGTTTGGGGGAAAGATCAATGACCATGCTTTTTTTCATAGCACCAACGCGCCTCCACTGCACCCTACGAATCTTTCAGCCTTCACTCAGTCTCGCTCGTTAGACCATCATCCCCAGTAGAAGGAACAGCAGAAATCCGCCGAAAAACATGGCGGTCAGGAGCGGCGTTTCCGCCTCCTCGTGTGCTTCTACCAAGAGTTCTTCCGTCACAAGAAATAGCAGGGCCGCGACGCCGAACGCAAGCACGATCTCTAACGCGCTGTGAGGGAGGCTGTGCAGCAGCGTTGCCCCACCCGCCGCGCAGACGACGAACAGCAGCGCGAGGCTAGAAATCGTCATTACTGCTTTAGAGCGAGGCATTCCGGCCTGACCCAATTCAGCGGACGCGGCGAGGCCCAGCGATAAGAACTCGCCCGTCAGAGCCAGTGTGAGCAACAATCCCTCCTTTGCCCCTGCCGCGAAGCCAATTCCCAGCACCAACCCATCCACAGCGATGTCAACACCGATGCCTACGAGCAGGCCCATCGGCAGCCCGGAGGTGTCTTTGTCCCCCGTTTTACGCTCTAGTCCTTGCACTCCCAGCATGACCGCCACACCCAGCCCGAAGCCAAATGCGACCTCCCACGGCGCGTGTCCACGCACTACATCCGGCAACAACTCCACAGCGACCACGGAGAACACAACGCCCGCCGCAAAGTGAAGAATACCGCTCCGTACCCTTGCTCCCGGAGTACGGCGGGCAGCGATGATTCCACCGATGATCATTACTGCCGCTGGCAAAAGTGAATAGGATAAAACTTTTAGAAAAAGTGACATATCAATGCTCGTGACCATGCTGATGAGGCTCCATATCGCAATGAATGTTCTCTGAACGCTCTCCGTGACACAAGCCCTCAATTTCGGTTTGGATCGTCGCATGGCCGATTGAGAAATCGTCGTGCAACTTGCTGTTGATGTCTCCCACAATGGAACTGCACCGCTCTAAAGAGCAGGAAGCGGGCAAAGTCACATGGCAACTCAGCATATTCAGTCCATCACCGACCGTCCAAACATGTAAGTCATGCACGTCGCGCACCGGTGCTACGGCTTTGATTCCAGTGACCAATTTTCCCATGTCCAGACCCTCCGGGCTGCTCTCCATCAGGATGTCTGCCGCGTCGCGCACAATCCCCACGGCTGAATAGAAAATGAACACGGCGATCAAAACAGAGACCGCTGAGTCGGCATAAACCCAGTGGGTGTAATGGACGATGACGCCTGCCACGACGACCGCAAGACTGGAAAGCGCGTCCCCTGCCATGTGGACAAAAGCCGCCCGGCTGTTGAGGCTGTTCTTGGCGTCTCCTGAGAGTGCAGCGGCAATCACCGTGTTCATCAGCACGGCGACCGCCGCGACCCAGATCATCAAGGAGCCGACAATCGGCTCCGGGTGAATAAATCGCTGGTATGCCTCGACGCCGATCCAGAGGGCGATGACAACCAGTGTGACAGCATTAAACAGAGCGGTGAGGATCGAAACACGGTGGAAGCCATAAGTATGCTTGGCAGTGGCAGGCTTTTGAGCGACTGCCACGGCGTAGGCGGCAAGGCCCAGCGCGAGGGCATCGCTCAAGTTATGCCCGGCGTCGGAGAGAAGGGCGAGCGAATGGGACACCCACCCGGCAAATGCCTCCCCTACGACAAAAATCAGCGTGACGATAAGTGAAACCCAGAGTTTTTTGCCGCTGGTCGGCCCGTGAACGTGTCCTGCGTGTTCCGCCATAGTGTTTCCTTCCAGACCAATGTTCCTAAAGTATCGTTCCCTGTAGGCGGTTTCATAACTGCCGGCTATCAGGTTCGATGCTTCTTTCGCCTGTCCTGATGTTGACCATCTCCTCAATCGGAATGACGAAGATGCCGCCGTCACCGGCGTTACCTGTGTGCGCCTGTGATTGGATGGCCTTAATCACCGTCTCGACCAGTGGATCGGAGACCATGATTTCCAAGCGGGTTTTGACAACCTGCTCGTAGTGACCCCGCTTCATGCTGACCGCCCGCGCTTCGGAGACCGTAACGCCGGGCAGCCCTTCGATGTCGTGCAGCGCATCCAAAACCCGGTCAAGCAGAAATGGCTGAATGATCGCTTTGATCTCTTTCATAATGTTTTCTCCTAGAGGGAGGCATGACATGTCTCCCTCTTGCTGCATCAAGGCAACTGCGTCTGTGGAAGTGGCTCCTGGAACCTTGCGGCCACAACCTCCCGTTCCGTGATAGGCAATGGCTTCAAGTCACTCAATTGATGATCCCCAGGTGGCGCGGCGGGCGTTACATCCACGTCCTCGGTTTCGCGCTCAAACCAAGTATAAAGAATTGGCAGCACAATCAGTGTCAGAATGGTCGCCGAAGCAATACCGCCGATCACAACCGTAGCCAGCGGCCTTTGCACCTCTGCCCCGATGCCGGTGTTGAGCGCCATCGGAATGAAGCCCAGCGCGGCGACCAGGGCCGTCATCAGGATCGGACGGAGTCTTGTCTTCGCCCCCTCGCGCACGGCCTGGTCAATCGTGCGGCCCTGCTTTCGCAGCGTGTTGATGGCCGAGACCATCACGACGCCGTTGAGGACGGCTACACCCGAAAGGGCGATAAAGCCCACCCCTGCCGAGATCGAAAACGGCAGCCCGCGTAGCCAGAGACCCAGAATGCCGCCTGTGATGGCAAGAGGAACGCCCGAAAAGATGAGAAGCGACTGCTTGATGGAGCCAAAGCTGGAAAACAGCAGGACGAAGATCAAGGCCAGCGCAATGGGAACCACGACTGTCAGCCGCGCCTTCGCCCGCTGCAAGTTCTCGTACTGCCCGCCCCATTCCAGGTAATAACCCTCCGGCAGCTTGACTTTCTGGGCGATGGCAGCCTGCGCCTGGGGGACAAACGTGCCGAGGTCTGTGCCGCGTACATTAAGCTGCACGACGACCCGCCGCTTGCCGTGGTCGCGGCTAATCTGCGCGGGGGCCGGAACCATCTTAAGCGTCGCCAGGCTGCCGAGCGTGACGGAGCCGCCGCCAGGTGTAGCAATAGGCAAAGCTCTGAGGGAGTCCACGTCAGAGCGCACGTTTTCGGGCAGGCGCACGGCGATCTCAAACCGCTTGTCGCCCTCAATGACCTGGCCGAGCGGCTGCCCACCGATAGCAGTCTGCACCCAGTCCTGGATGTCGGAGACGTTGACCCCGACGCGGGCGATAGCCTGCCGGTCAATGCCGATTTGCAGGACGGGGATGTTATCCACCTGCTCCACCTGCACATCCTGTGCGCCGGGGATTTTGGCGACGACAGCGGCTACTTCGTCCGCTTTCTGCTTGAGGGTGTTCAGGTCTTCGCCGAACACCTTGATGCCGATGTCGGACTTGACGCCCGCGACCAATTCGGAAAAGCGAAGCTGGATCGGCTGCGAAAAACCATAACCCTGGCCGGGAACAGTCGTCTCGACTTTGTTTTTGATTTCCTCAACCAGTTTTTCCTGGGTCATGCCGGGACGCCATTCTTCCTGGGGTTTAAGCATGATATAGCCATCGGTCAGGCTGATCGGCATCGGGTCAGTGGCGACTTCCGCCGTGCCGCTCTTGCAGAACACGGTCGTCACTTCCGGGATAGTCTTCACGGCTTTTTCCATCTGCGTGACCAGCCGAACGGTTTCCGCCGTGCCGACTGTTCGCAGACGGACGGGCTGAATGACCAAGGAGCCTTCGCCAAGCTGCGGGATAAACTCCGAGCCGAGCCGCCCGAACAGCAGTCCCGCGCCGATAAGAATGGCGACCGCGCCTGCGACAATAGGTAGCCGCGCCCGCAGGGAGAAGTCCAGAACAGGCCGGTACACCCGGTCGAAGAACGCTATGATCGGGTTGTGCTTCTCCTTCGTGTCCCCGGACAGAAACATGGAGCAGAGGGCGGGCGTGAGTATTAGGGTCAGCAGCAGAGCGCCCAGCAGAGCGAAGACAACCGTGTAGGCCATTGGCTGAAACATCTTGCCCTCCGTGCCTTCCAGGGCCAGGATCGGCAGATAAACAACGGTAATGATGAGGACGGAGAAAGTTACCGGCGTGGCGACCTCCCTGGCCCCCTCCCAAACCATGTGCCGCACTTCGTCGCGGCTCAGTGTCCGCCCGCGATGCTCCCGCTCCTCGGCCAGCCGCCGCACGATGTTCTCCACCATGAACACGCCGCCATCTACGATCAGCCCGAAGTCAATTGCCCCCAGGCTCAGGAGGTTGCCTGAGATGCCGAAGCGGTTCATGCCGGTTGCGGCCAGCAACATGGACAGCGGGATCAGGACGGCGACAATCAGCGCGGCTCGGACGTTGCCGAGGAGGAGCAGCAGCACGAAAAGGATCAGTGCGCCGCCTTCGAGCAGACTCTTCTGGACGGTATGGACAGTCTTGTTCACCAGGTCGGTGCGGTTGTAGACTGTCGTAAGCGTCACGTCTTTGGGAAGCTGGGAGCGCACTTCTTTCATGCGCTCATCCACAGCCTGCGAAACACTGCGCCCGTTGCCGCCCTTGAGCATCAGCACCGTACCGATAATTGCCTCCTTGCCGTCTTTTGTCGCCACACCTGTTCGGAGAGGCGTTCCAATCCCCACATCCGCGACATCTTTGAGATAGATCGGCGTTCCGCCCTGAGCATCCACGACGATGTTACCGATGTCCCCTGTGGACGTGACTACGCCGACGCTGCGGATGATGGTCTGCTCGTTGTTTTTCTCGATGAAGCCGCCGCCTGCGTTGACATTGTTTTTCTGAACGGCGTCAATGACCTCGCGCAGAGTGACATTGTGCGCCCGTATCCGCTGCGGATCAAGGCGGACCTCGTACTGCTTCTCATTGCCCCCCAGGGTGTTTACCTCGGCCACGCCCGGCACGGTACGAAGCTGAGGCTTGATGACCCAATCCTGCAATGTCCGCAAGTCCATCGGGCTGCGCGTGTCACTCTCGACCGAATACATATAGATTTCGCCCAGCCCCGTCGAGACCGGCCCCAGTTCCGGCGCGGCCACGCCAGGTGGGAGTTGTTCCCGGACGCCGCCCAACCGCTCATTCACGAGTTGCCGTGCGAAGTAAATGTCCGTGGCATCGGAGAAGGTTACAATTACCTGTGACAGCCCGTACTGGGATAGCGACCGTACCTCCTGGACGCCGGGAACGCCGCCCATCGCGGTCTCGACCGGGAACGTCACTAGCCTCTCGACCTCGGCGGGGGCCATGCCCGGCGTTTTTGTGTTGACAATCACTTGGTTTGTGCTGATGTCCGGCACGGCATCCAGCGTCAAGTTCTTCACCGACACGATGCCGATGCCGATGATGACGAGGACGCCTAAGATGACAAGAAACCTCTGAGTAAGGCTGAAATTGAGAATCTTTTCTAACATAGCTCAGTCGTCCCCCTTCAACTCGCCCTTTTTGCTCTCGCTTTTCAGGACGAATACGTCTGCGGTCGCCACGCTCTCGCCGGGCTGAACGCCGCTGACGATCTGCGTCCTGGCCTCGGTCACACGCCCGATCTGCACGGCCCGCTTCTCATAGCCGCCGTCTTTGGCAACGTAGACGAACCGCTTCTCACCGTCCGTATCAATCGCTGAGCTAGGAACAAAGGCTGCGCTGCCGCCTTTGCCGGTCGCAAGTGTGACGCGGGCGAACATCTCCGGCTTAAGCCGACCGTCACGGTTCTCCACCAGACAGCGCACCGGCAGGGAGCGTGTTTTTTCGTCTACGCTGCTGCCGAGCGTCTGCACGATACCTATGAATGTTTGACCGGCGTAGGTCGGAACCGTGACCTGAACGGTCTGCCCGACCCGGACGCGGGCGGCATCCTGCTCCGGCACATTGGCTTGGACCAGCACGGCGCTGGTATTGCTGATTGTCAGAAGCGCGGTGCTGCGCTCGACTGTCTCACCCAGAGTCGCCGCTCGTTCCGTGACCACGCCGCCTAGCGGTGCATACAATGTCACCAAGCCCGCGCCGCCTTCCGTGTGTCCGCCGCCTTCCAGCGCAGAAAGATTGTCATGTGTCGCCGTAACGCGGCCACGCGCACTTTGCAGGGCAGTTTGTGCCGCCTGTGCTTGGCGGAGGCTGGTCTGCACCTCCGACCGGGCTGCCTGAACGTCGGCTTGGGCGGTCTGCACCGCTTGTTTGGAGAGCAGGTCGCCGCTGAACACCTTCTGCTCACGGCTGAGGGCTTGCCTTGCAAGACCCAGCCTCGTTTTTGCCTGATCCACCCGCGCCTGAGTTTGCTCCTGGTCGGCCTGTGCTTGTTCTCGCTCGCTCCGAGAAATGAGCTGGTCTTGAATGAGCCGCCCGGCCCTATCGGCAGCGGCTGTTTTGGTACGCAGTTCCGTCAAGGCTTGGGTTAGCTCTGACTGGGCCTGGGACACCTCGGACTGCACGGCCAGCAGGGGAGCCTGAGAGAATGCCCCGGCCTGGGCAAGCTGCCGCTGCCGCCCAAGCGTCGTCTGGGCACTGCTGAGTTTAGCACGGGACTGACCGACCTGTGCTTGGGCTGTCTGAACGGCAGCGACCGCCTGCCCGACGCCAAGCTGGGCATCACGCACGGCAGCATGGGCCTGGGCGACATCGTAGCTGTCCAAAACGACGAGCGGCTGCCCTGCCCGAACGGTATTTCCCTGATTGACCAAAATGTGGGCCAGCTTGCCGGACACCGGCGGCGTGATTTTGGCCTGTCCACTTGGATTGGCTTCCACTGTGCCGGGAGCCGTCATAGTCACTGTTAAAGGGGCAAACGTGACGGGGCGTGTCTGAATGCCTGCATTATTCACCGCCCCAGCGTCTATTTTGATTAGCCTGCTCTGGGCATCGGCTTTTGGTTCATCCGCACTAGGCTTTGCGGCTGCCTCGGCAGTTTGGTTCGCGGGGGCAGGGCCTCGCCTTGACGTGACGGCGGCTGTTCCGGCGACGCCGACAACGAACGCTGCCGCGATGAGGCCAAGCGACTTGCGGCTGACCGGGGGAGATTTAAAGGGCGCGGCGAGAGGCGGCACAGCGGTTGGCTTCTCCGTTTCTATAGTATGAGCCTCATTGGGTTTTAAAGTGTTCATGCTGGGTTCCTTGATTGGTTAGGGACTGACCTGGGCCAGAAGGTTGGCGGGGATTGCGCCGGTAGCCCGTTCGAGTTCCGCACGGGCGACGGCGGCATCCACCTGGGCGTTAATATATTCGGTCTGAACCGAGCGGTAGGTGCGCTGGGCTTCCAGCAGGGCAACGATGCTGGTCTTGCCCTCCTGAAACCCCCGGCGGCTGGCGTCCCGCAAGGTGCGGGCCTGATCCAGAACGCCCTGCTGATACCCTTGAACGACGGCATCAGCGGCGGCGAGGCGGGCCTGCGCCTGCGTCACTTCCTGCCGCACTTGGTTCTGCGTGGCCGAGATTCGGGCTTCCTGGGCACTGGCAGCTTGTTCCGACTGGCGGATTTGGGCGCGGCGACCGCCGAAGTCGAGAAACGGCAAAGAAATTCCTAAGCCGAAGCCGGAAGTGGTACTGCCCCGGTTCGAGAGACTGCTGGCGCGGTACTGCGGGACCAGATCGGGCAGTCCGGCGGCTCGTGCCTGCCTTGCCTGCTGCCGGAAGACCTCACGGTTTGCTTCCTCAACCTGGATTTCAGCGCGAGAGCCGAGCGCCTGCCTTAGAGCCAAGTCCGTTTGTACCATTTGCGGCGAAGTCGTGAGAGGAGAGAGCGCACCGATAGGCGTGTCCGGTGCTTGGCCCATCTGTGTATTCAGACCGATAAGTGCCGCTGCGACCTGGCCCCCGGCCAGCGTCACCTGCTGCTGGGCGCGGACGACCTCGATCCCCGTCTGCGTCTGGTCAATGCCGGGGCGTGTCCCGACTTCTGCCTGACGCCGGGTGATCCGGTCAAACTCCTGGGCGCTTTGCAGCAGGTCAAGGGTCACAGCAGCTTGTTCGCGGGCGCGTACCAACTCGTAATACGCTGACTTGGTTTGGAAGACGATGTTTCGCAGTTCCACGACTGCCCCGGCCTCCGTGACACGCCGCTGGGCATTGGCGACGTTGGTGCGAGCGGTGCGTGTACCGTTGATTTCGAGTGGCTGTTGAACAAGCAGTTCCGTGTCCGACCCGCCCGTGCTGCCGATGCCGGGGGCAAAGGTGAGTGACGGGTTTGCCAGCGACCGAGCGGCACGAACGCCGGATTTGGCCGCGCCGATGTCGCGGGTCGCCGCTAGAAGACGTGGGTTCTGCTTGACGGCGAGCGCCACCGCATCGTCAACAGTCAATGGTCGCGGAGATGTCTGCGCGAAACCGTTATGGGCTACCATACACAGTAACGAGCAGGTAATAAAAAAAGTGAGAAAACGCAAAGAAACCTCCTGACAGCTTGGACGAATCGGGTGTCAGGCAGGCAAAAGAGTGGGTGGGAAAAGACGTGCGCTGACAGTCCCGGTTGTGTGAGACGGGCTAAAGATGTCAGGCAGCAGGAGGAGCGCGAAGGCCAGGGGTGACAAGGGAAAGCAGCTTACCGGGTGGGCCGCGTGTGGGAGCAACG
Organism: Armatimonadota bacterium; assembly: GCA_025353925.1. Classification (GTDB taxonomy): domain Bacteria; phylum Armatimonadota; class Armatimonadia; order Armatimonadales; family Capsulimonadaceae; genus JANXMY01. The sequence goes on along the minus strand of JANXNV010000243.1, from coordinate 4,180 downwards.
TAGAAGACCGGCTTAACGATTTGAGGGACAACGTAATTGAAAGCGGGAGCAGGGAGCAGAGCGGCAGAGAACACAATAAAATGAGACGCCACCGTTGCCGCCGGAGACGACGCGGCACTCATTACCATTGTGCAGTTGCAGCCGGACTTGCAGAGAGACGTTTTCGCCGTGTTGCCAGCAGTCTGGGCGGACTGCCGATCACGATTGTCTGGCGCGGAAATACAGCAGCAGGAGCCGAACGCCGTGCCGCACTGCTTTCCCTCACAATACCATGCACTTACCGGCTTGGGAACCAACATGGAAAGAAGCAGCGCGAGTGCAGTCAGTATTCGGATGAAGCGTTGGTTCGGCACAGCAAGAGTATACCTGAATGAAAGCCTCGGCTGTCAAGATGTTTTGATCTGGATAGAAGCATTTCTAATTTTCTCAGCCGTCTTGACAAATATGACCGCTCCATTCGACTGTAATTCTGTATTTGACGGGTGCATTTTGTAAATATGAGCAGCGTCGGTAGTTGGAAGGAAGGATAGTGTCAAGTCTTTTCTGTAAAAGCTGGAAGCATCTTGGCTCGGCTGCTATGTCGTCAGTTGTTTTGTGAACGTCAAGTAGGCTTTGTCGGCTAGGCTTTGTCGGCCTGCCAGTCGTCGCTGATCTCCATCAGCAGTGCAGACACCAGCCGCAGGCACGAGGCCTCATTCGGGAAGATGCTCGCCACCTGAGTACGACGCTTCACCTCGCGGTTGACGCGCTCCACGCCGTTTGTGGTCCGCAGCAGGCGGCGATGCGGCTCAGGGAACGCAAACACCGTCAAGCCTTCGGGCAGACTTTCTTCCAGCCAAGCCGAGAGTTTCGGAGCCGCCGTCTCATACTTTTGCATCGTTCGTTTCAGCAGAGCGTCGGCTTCGGCCCTATCCTGAGCGTTGAAGATGGCCCGAATGTCTGCCGCGACAGGTGCTTTCATGTCCTGCTTGGGCACATACGCCGAAGCGTTCTGTTGAGGCTTTATTGGGGTGCAGGTGGAACTGGCATCGTTGCCACGGTACGCCGCCGAATACGGCAAGACGGGCCGCTTTTAGCCCCTCGTGGGCATCGCTGACGACCAAACGCACCCCGCACAGGCCGCGTGCCACCAGGCTTTGCAGAAACTCTCGCCAGTGGACTTCATGTTCCGACAGAGCCACGGAAACGCCCAGCACACTGCGCTTGCCCGCTGCGTCCACCCCAACGGCGATCAGAACGGCGGCTTTCTGCACCAGTCCTGCCTGGCGCACTCGTTCATAACGAGCATCGAGGTACACATACGGACAGGCCGCAAGAGGCCGCTTGAGCCAGGCTTCCAGTGTTTCGTCGAGTTGCTGGGCGGCCTGGCTGACTTGTCCCGAAGAAACGGCGAACCCGCAAAGCTGTTCGGTAATGGCGGCTACTTTGCGGGTAGAAACGCCCTGGACATACATTTCCGCCAGGGCCAGCTTGAGGGCGCGTTCCGAGCGTGTGCCGCGCTCTAGACTTTGCGGGTAAAAGCCGCCGCCCTGCCCGTTGACCTCGCGTACCTGCGGTACGGCGAGGGTGATCTGTCCGATGCCGGTGTTGAGGGTCTTGCCCTTGAAGCCATTGGCGTGGCCGGTGCGTTCCTCCGTGCGCTCGTGGGGAGCCGCGCCGAGTGATTTTGGCGTTCGATCTGCATGGCGGCGTTGAGGAGCACCTGAAACAGCGTGGGCAAAGCGTCGAGCCCACTGGTCGTGAGTTGTTGCAAAAGGGCTTCGGACAGAGTAAAATCGTTCTGGTAGGTCATGGTTGCATCCTTTGAGTGTGGTAACTTCAAGAATACTCCCTGACCTACTATTTTCGGCCATTCTACTTTTACAGAAACAAGTTTACACTAACATGCGATACGCAAAGGGATAGCTTCCATATGCCTTGCAAGCGTTGGAATTGTAATGTATTTAGCTAGTCAAACAATTATACAAGAAGTACGATTGCATTGACAAGCGGTGTCACAGAGCCTAAATACTATGGCCGCGTATTAAAGTACGAGTGAATGCGAAAATGGAAATCGCGGCATCGACAAACACGGAATGACAAAAAGGATCAGATAAGGAATTGATTCATTGTCTGATGGATGATGACCGTGCCAGGTTTTCCGTCCGAACGGAAGAATTGGCACTACAGTTTATGGATGAACACCTGATTATGAGCAGCGAAAAACGTTGGATAAATCGCAGATTAGCCGCCTTCTTTCAAGGAGATGGCCTTATTTTTTGATCCATTCTTGAATTCTTATTTGCATTCCTGGCAAAACCTCACAATCTACTCTACTCGATGCAATATATAAGTGAAGAGCAACAAGTTCGCGTCCATAAGCGGACTAAAACAGGGAAGGAAAAAATGTTCAGGAATCCCAGTTAGCCTCACAATACGCGTGTAAGAATCGAGACTTACACAGGCGGGTTTCACCGAGCATTGTGTGAGAAGCCGTGGGCGGTTCATACAACTTGCTTATCGTTTCCCGCAACTTGCTTGATGTTTCCCGAGAAAAACGAAGTGGAGGTCTGAAAATGGGCGGATTTGGATCAGGACGGCATTCCAATCAGTCAGTGGTGCGGCGCAGGGACCCGCGTCCAGAAATTAAAATCACTGAATTGCAGAAGCATGATGCCTTCGCCTCGGGACAGCCCGCCCAGTGGAGCGTGACTGACAGCAACGGGCGGTTGACCGAGATCGCTGTCTTCATCTTTGAGGATAAAGCCATTATCAAAGCCGCGACTACCAACAGTCACAGGAAGCCGAAGATGGCGGAGATAGACATTGCGCTCTCTTGGACAGATTGCAACTATGGGGGAAGACGGCCCTGGTTTCTGTGTCCGGGCCAGCTGCATCAGCCGTGCGAGCGGCGGGTGGCAAACTTGTATATTTATGGCACCCTTCTGCTGTGCCGCCACTGCTGCGAGTTAGGCTATGAAAGTGATTATCATACACCTCAGTTTCGAGCACTTTACAAGGCGCAGAAGATCATTCGCGAGTTGGGCGGAAGCGGTTCGTTGGCAGAAGACTTTCCACCTCGCCCGAAGGGGATGCATTATGACATCTATCATGGCCGGTACTGGCTCGTAATGACTTATTTGGAAGCCTTCGCTTCAGGAGGCAGCGGGCCGATGTTAGAAGAGCGCAAGGAGATTGGGCTCGTGCTCGGTGAACCTACGTCGCAGGCAGAAGAGGAGAAAGTGGCATGAGGAGGCTGCAACGCTTGAGGGACGATCCGATTGCTGAAATTCAGTAGCATTCGGTTCTAAGGGGTTAGGTTCTGGGCGGATTGTTACAGCCTCCAATGATTCACGAACTGTTCATCGGAAACGTCCTGATTTTTCCGTCCGAACGGAAGCTGTTCGCTCCTTCTTATTGCAAACGTTCTCTTACGGCAAACGTTGTTTTATCGCAGACTTAGTTTGGAACCAGAAACCTGCGACGCGAGTTCAGCCACAACCAGCGAGAGCTGCTTCACCACGCGGCTCGGCGGCTCCCCCTGTGCCTTCTCCGCCTCCTGGAAGGCATTGGCGAGGCTTTGATAGTACCAAAGCAGGCTCTCACGACTGGCGTTAAAACGGCCCCACAACGGCTCTCCGATTTGTTGATAATCCGCGAGGATGGCACGGGCGTTGTGCAGCTTGTCGCAGGAGGAAACAAGCCGGACGGAATAGGACGCTGTTGCGATATGGGCGATATAGGCTTGCTTTCGTTCCTGCCAGGACGCTTTATGGGTAGAGGCAGAGTCGCTGCACCCGGCAACGATAGCAGCGACCTCCGGCCCGAACCGGCGCGTTAGCTCCGCCTCCGTTACGTCCTGGTCTTCGATGACGTCATAGAGCAGTGCAGCGATGGCTTCATCTTCATTGGCACCGTTTTCCAGGGCAATGCCCGACACCTGCATGAGATGGGAGATGTAGGGGATCGCCGTGCCTTTGCGAGGCTGCGCTTTGTGCTTCTGCGCGGCAAAAACAAGGGCTGCCTCAAAGCGGGGGAGCACCTGACTGTCTTTTCCCGGTTCCTGGGTAAGTCGTTCAATCGGTTGTTCGTTCATTTCTGCTTCTTTGTCCATTCCTGCCTCTAGTCTATTCCTGCCCTTAGTCAAGTCCTGCCCTTAGTCAAGTCCTACCTCACGTTTGACGGCTTGCCAGTCCACTTC
>JANXNV010000102.1 GCA_025353925.1 Armatimonadota bacterium | reverse complement strand
AGCAGCACAGATCGCTTTTTCCCGAGCGAAGCCTCGGTACTCTTAAATGGTCAGGTCCGAAAAGCGATGGGTGATCAGATTACGACTGTCAGCAAGCTTCGCCTGAGCAGTCAATTAGGCTCCCTTTCTCTAACGGATATGGAGCGGGTCAAACAGGCCGTCAAAGTGCAGCTTAATCTATAAGTGTTTTGGTTACTGGAATTATTTATGAGCATTCTCACGGTTACGAATTTAGAAAAAAGCTTTGGTACGGACCTGCTGTTCTCGGGCATCAACTTCAGTGTGGTTGCCGGGCAGAAGATGGGGCTGGTCGGGCGGAACGGCTGCGGCAAGACCACCCTGCTGAAGATTCTGCTGGGGCAGGAGCTGCCGGATGTCGGCAAGGCGGGGCTGGCCGCCGGGCATTCCCTGGGCTACCTGCGGCAGGAGGCTCCGGTCCATCCCGAGCACACGATTTTGGAGGAAGTCCAGTCCGTGTTCGCCCCGGTCCGCCTGCTGGAAGCGGAGGTGACGCGCTGGGAAGAGGCCATGTCGACGGAAACCACCGACGAGGCTCTGGAAACGGCGATGGAGCAGTATTCCCATGCCCGGGAGGCCTTCGAAGCGGCGGGAGGCTACCGGCACGAGGCGGATGTGCCGCAGACGCTGCGCAATCTGGGCTTCTCGGAGGCGGATTACGGCAAGCGGGTCGGCTCCTGCTCCGGGGGCGAGCAGACACGGCTGGCACTCGCCAAGATCGTCCTTTCCAGTCCCGATCTGCTGATTCTCGACGAACCCACCAACCACCTGGATATCGCCGCCACCGAATGGCTGGAAGGCTTTCTCAAAAACTATGAGGGGGCCGTCCTGCTGGTCTCCCATGACCGCTACTTTCTGGACGCCGTCACTGATACCATTGCCGACATCGAGAACCAGAAGCTGACGGTCTATAAAGGCAACTACAGCCACTTTCGACGTCAGAAGGAGGAGCGTCAGCTTCGCCAGCAGGAGATGTACGACAACCAGCAGGCGGAGATTACCCGCCTCGAAGCGGTCATGAAAAAGAACATGGGCGAGGACTCCGTGCAAAGCCGCCTGCGCTTCCGTATGGAAAAGCGCATTGAGCGAATGGACAAAGTGGACCGCGTGCAGACCGATACCCGCGCCGTCCGCGCGTTGTTCGATGCCGACGCCGCTGGGCGGATTGGGCGGGATGTTCTGCGGGCTGAAAGCCTGACGAAGACCTACGGCTCGCGGACGCTCTTCGGCAATCTGAACTTCCTCATCGAGCGCGGCGAGCGGGTCGGCCTGGTCGGGCCGAACGGGGCGGGTAAGACGACCCTCGTGAAGCTGATCCTCGGGACGGAGCAGCCGACCCGGGGCGGGGTGAGTCTCGGGCACAATGCCCGCGTTTCTTACTTCTCTCAGCACGCCGCCGACAGCCTTCTGCCGCAGCTTTCGGTGATCGACTCGGTGCAGCCGGTCGGCGACATGACCGAGACCCAGGCGCGTAACTATCTGGCCCGTTTCCTCTTTACCGGCGACGATGTGTTTAAGAGCGTCGGCATGCTCTCCGGTGGCGAGAAGAACAAGCTGGCCTTAGCCCGTATGATTCTGGAGCCGTGCAACCTGCTGATCCTCGACGAACCCACCAACCACCTGGACATCGCTTCCTGCGATGCCCTCACCGAGATGCTCGCCAAGTACGACGGCACCCTGCTGCTCGTCTCCCATGACCGCTATCTGCTGAATGCCACCACAACCAAGACCCTCGCCCTCGACGGCCGGGGCGGCGGCACCCTCTTTGAAGGCAACTACAACACTTGGCGCGATGCACAAAAGGCTCCTGCACCGGCGACCAAAGCCAAAGCCGCCCGGATCACGTCGCCGACTTCCACGCCCGTCCCTGCCTCCTCGAGTAATGGCGCAGGCAACAGTGGAAGCAATGGAAACGGCACCCATAAGCCCGCTCCGCCCTCTCTCAACCCGCGCGACCTCAGCAAAGCGCGTGTCAAAGCCCGGGAGCTGGTCCTGACCACCGAAAGCGGCGTCAACGCCGTCGAGACCCGTGTCGCCGAAGTCGAAGCCCGCCTCGCCCGTCCCTCCGACTCCGTCGCCGACATGGTGGCACTGGCCGCCGAGCATACGCGTTTGCAGGATGAGTTGATGGCCGCACTGGCGGCGTGGGAGGCGGCGGTGGCGGCGCAGGAGGGGCTGGGGGTAGCATGAACGAGTACTGCATAAGCTGGAAACGACCGCGGAATTAGGATATTACGAATTGCGAGAGTCTTGCTGCGTGAATACTCTTGTATTCTGGCCCGGCATTTAGAACCGGCATTAAAATGCCGGTCTACCCGGAGAAAGTCACTCCGTGACTGGGATTAGCTATTCGTAGGGGCGCTGCTTGCCACGCCCTATGCATCCTATCTGCTGTCCTATTTCGTCTTCAGTGTCGGAGACACTTTCTCTGCGTAGACCGGCATTTTAATGCCGGTTCTAAATGCCGGGCCAGGATACAAGAAATCATGCAACTCAGAACACTGACAGTGCAGAAAAGAGTTTGATTCGAATTTAGTGCCTGACATGACACCACGGCTTAATCGTGATGAGTCACTTTCCTACTTCCTCTTCTGAAGATCATCCAGAGGCGCGTCGAAATCTTCTGCGGCATAGGTAATAATCCCCCGTGCACTCCCCGGCTGACGCGGTAGAGCGACCGGCGAGAGTCTCGCCAGCGGATGGCTGCCCTGTGTGATGACAAACTCTTCGCCTCGGCCCACTTCTTCCAGCAGCCTGGGAAATTGGGTGGCC
>JANXNV010000082.1 GCA_025353925.1 Armatimonadota bacterium | reverse complement strand
ATCCATGATAATCGCCCCCGCTCCGAGGGCCGCCCGCTGGGCCGACTCCGCGCTCATGGACTTAACGACCCCCGCGACAGTCATTTGCAGCCCGCCGCCTGCCGACGACGTGCTTAAGTACATATCCACCCCGCTGCCGTCGGGCCGGGTGGGGGTGATGACCTTGCCGTTCTCGTCGAGGATCGTGCGCCCGGACAGCTCTTCGATCTCCCGGGCGGCATTGGAGACTCCAACAGTCACATCGTCAAACGGCGCTTCGACCGTGGTGGGGGCTTCTCCGCGCGTGGTCAGCCGGTACTCGTCGCCCTTTTTCTCGATCAGAATGGCCTTGGTGGTCGTGCTGCCGCAGTCAGTGGCAAGGATGGTTTGGATGGGTACGTTCTCAGGCATGGGTGTTCCTATCGTCTCAATCAAATTCTGCGCGATACTGCCGGTCGCCCAGACCGCACGTAGCCAAACGGCAGCAACTCCGTGAGCGGCCGGGCCTCCAGCTCGCCCTCAATTTTCAGGATAACCTGGATCTCCGGGCAGTAGTCCGTCAGCATCTGCCGACAGCGACCGCACGGGGAGATAACCCCCCGGTCGCTATCGGCGACTGCAATAATCACCAGCGGCTTCGCGTCGCTGTCCGAAATCAGCCGTGCCAATGCAACAATCTCCGCGCATGGTCCGCCCGTAAAGTGGAAGACGTTGACCCCGCTATAAATTACTCCGTCAGAGGCATAAATGGATGCGGCGACCGTGTGCTTATCGCCGTCACCGCTTCGTGCCAGCATCCTGGAGGCGAATTGAAATAAATTGTCAATTATGCTTTGATTGATGAGGGGCATAACAAATTGGAAATTTCATGACGCAAGAAACTCGATGCGATTTACCTGACACAGCCGTGCCGCATAGCGGAGCACAGCAAGAATATCCTCACGCTCCAAATCTTCGTAATCCGCGAGGATTTCGTCGGTGCTCATACCCGCGCTCAGCAGCTCCAGAATCATCTCGACCGAATAGCAAGGCCGCGAATAGTCGGCTTGCCGTGTCGATTGTGATGCGTTGGTTCATTTCATTCGACTGACGTGACGGTTGGCGTTACCCGGATTGGAAATCCGGGTCTTTGGTAGAGCGATTGTCTACTTCGTAGACAGAAGACTTACCGCTACGGCCCTATTCTTTGTCCGCCCTGCGGACACTCGCACTTGCACAGACCCGGATTTCCAATCCGGGAAATCCTGCGCACAAACAATTGTCGCTTTTATTCTTAGTCGCTCTTATTCTTAATTGTAGCACAACCAGCTCCCAAAGTCGGAACCCATCGCGCCACGCCGGTGTTGGCTAATTATGCCTGTTTTGGAAATACCCCCGGATTCGGTTCGAGAGACGCTGCGCAGTCGGTCCAGCAGCACGGAGTATGCGCCGGAGCCGCGTTTGTCGCTGCAAACCGACATCGCCCGCGACGGGACATTTGGCGAGCGGTGGCTGATTATTGACCAGACCCATTTGCGCGTGGTGACGCCGGCGGCGGATGGGCCGGGGCGGGTGGACTTTGAGGTCCCTTTGCGGGACATCAAAGAGGCGCGGGCGGATTCGCTGGTGGGCAGCGGGGTGCTGCGGCTGGTCATGCGCGATGGGCGAGTGATCGAGGCGGTGCGCTACACGCTAGCCTTGTCCCCAGCATTTATTACGGCGTCGCGCGTGCTGGAAGCGTATCTTAAAGAGGAAGAGCCGTCGGATTCGCTGCTGGCGGATTTGGACACCAAGAAGAACTGCCCGAAGTGCGGCGATCCGCTGCCTGACGATACCAATGTCTGCCCGAAGTGTGTGGACAAAAAGGCGGTCATGCTGCGGCTCCTCGGGTACGCCCTGCCGTACCGGGTGCAGGTGATTATCATCAGCCTGCTGATGGTGGCGGGCACGGAGCTGGGCCTGGTGCAGCCGGAGTTCCAGCGGACGCTAATCGACGGCGTTCTGATTCCCAAACAGCATATCTCGTGGATAGGATGGATCATACTCGGGGTCATCGGCACCAGCCTTATCGGGGTCGGGCTGTCGATCTGGCGCGGGCGGCTGGCGGCATGGCTGTCGAACCACATGGTTTACACGCTGCGGACTCAGGCGTATGACCGTCTGCAGTCGCTGTCGCTGGGGTACTTCGATAAGCGGCAAACAGGGTCCCTGCTGGCCCGGGTGACTCAGGACGTGACGGAACTGCAGACGTTCCTGGTCGACGGCATCCAGCTCTTTCTAGTCAACGGACTGACCATTATCAGCGTTCTGCTGATTCTGCTCTACCATAACTGGCAGCTCACCCTATTGGTCCTGATTCCGATTCCGCTGACCGCCTACCTGTCGCGCCGGATCATGAAGCTGCTCTGGGGGCGGATGCACCGGATGTGGCATATTCGGGCGGGTCTCTCGGCGACGATCAGCTCCGTGCTCTCAGGCGTGCGTGTGGTGAAAGCCTTTGCTCAGGAGGACCGGGAGGCGGCCCGGTTCCGCGAGCGCAGCTTCAATCTGTTTGAAGCCGGGGTGGTGGTGGAGCAGTCCTGGGCAGTTTTCACACCGATTATTGGGTTTATCACGACCGTCGGTATCTACATCGTCTGGTACATGGGCGGCCTGCAAGTGTTCAATAACCCGAGTCAGACGCACGGCATGACGGTGGGTACGCTGGGCCTATTTCTGTCCTATATCTACCTGCTGATGGGTCCGCTGCAAAGTCTGACCCGGCTGCCGGACTGGCTGACGCGGTCCAGTGCCGCCGCCGAGCGCGTCTTTGAAGTGATCGATGCCGAGCCGGATATCGCCGATGTGCCCAATGCCGCGTCGCTGCCGCATATGGAAGGGCGAGTCGAGCTGCAGCACGTCCGGTTCTCTTACGACAACAATCAGAGCGTACTGGACGATGTCTCTGTAGCGGTGGAGCCGGGTGAGATGATCGGTCTGGTCGGGCACTCGGGGGCGGGCAAGTCAACTATCATCAACCTGCTTTCGCGCTTTTATGATGTCAAAGACGGGGCGATCTTAATTGACGGTATCGACATCCGCCAGATC
>JANXNV010000007.1 GCA_025353925.1 Armatimonadota bacterium | reverse complement strand
ACTGGCAGTGGCATTGCCGCACTGAGCGTTTCCAATCGAATTGACCTTCGCCTCAGGACGAGTGGCTGGGGTAATGCTGAAACTCTGACCGGGAGTGTCCTTCTCCGAATATTTGGTGCCGCTGAGCGAGTCCGAGGAGCTCGAGGAGTAATTGCTGGCCCCAAGTCCGGTAGTGAGATAGCCCTGGGCCAGTGCGCCATATAAGCTCCAGGAGACGGTAGAGGTTTCTGTGATGATGACGGCGGGAGGCGGGACGGAGGTCGGGTCGCCGTCTTGGTTCCAGGTAAAAGTGACGGTCAGGGGACCAACGAGGTCAGTGGCAAGGGAAGCGGGAGGGCCGGAGGTTGGCCGGACGAAGCTCGTACCGCCGTAAGCGTACCCGTTGAATACGAAGGGAACAGAGACGCCGTAGCTGTCGGTGGCCCCGCTGCCGCCGGAATAGGTTCGGTCGTAATGTCCAGCGCAGGCGACCAGCGGGGCAAACAGCAGCAGAGTTGCAATCAGGCTACTGACAGCGACGAAGGCGCAGATAGACGAAGGAGCGGCAAGACGAAGGAGCGGCAAGACGAAGGAGCGGCAAGACGAAGAGACATAACTTTCTCCCATCGACGCAAATAGAGGTCGCCCGGCGTTCAGCGATGGTCCATCATATCACGGATGCGCCGTAATGTCAAGCACTATTTTTGAGCCAGAGAAGGAAAGAGGGAGGGCTGAGAGGGCGGGGGCAAGCCCCGCCCCTACGGGGGGAAGTCAGATTTAGAACGTGAACGTGGAGAGGCCCACCGAGACGCCCGCACTGCCGACGACGATTAGGACGCGGTCGCCGCGCTTCAGGCGGCCTTCCTGCCAGGCGAGGCTCATGCCTAGGGGGACCGAAGCCGAGACGCAGTTGCCGTAGCGGGGGTGGACGCTGTAGTAGACCCCTTTGGCGAGGTCCAGATGGCGCACCAATACTTCGCTGGCCTTCTGACTGGCTTCGTGGCCGAACGCGATGTCGTAGCAGCGTTTGGAAAAGTGCGGGTCGGCTCCGTAGACTTCGGCGATCTTTTTCACCGTGGTCACGACCAGCTCGCGAGAGAGTGAGAAAAACTGGGACGCCGCATAGCGCGGGTCGGGGGTGGAAGGCAGGAAATCGTTCATGTTCGCCAGCGGAATCATGCAGAGCTTGAAGTGCTCGCCGAAGTTCTGGAACTTGAAGTAGAAATCGTCGTCCGGGGTCTCGGCGGTCACGATTGTCGCGGTGGATGCCTCCCCGATGGTGAACTGAGCGACCCGGTGCTTGAGGTCGCTCGCGTCCTTGATCTCCGAGGCCCAGAAGCTGCGGACCAGGCTGCTTTCACAGTTGACGATCATGCCGCACTTGTAGGTGCCGTTCCGGATCAGGCTGTGTGCGATCTGCATCGCCCGCAGCCAGCTCGCGCAGGCATCCAGCATATCGAAACAGGTGGCATTGGGCATCTTCAGCTCGGACTGGACCACATTCGCCATCGCCGGCTCCAGCCAGCCGCGCCCGACACCCGTGTAGATGAGAAAATCCACGTCGCCCGGAGCCACTTTGGCATCCGCGAGGGCCTTTCGCCCGGCATCCAGCACGAAATCAATCGCTTTCTCGCCCGTATTCAGCTTATAGCGCACCTGGGTCCCCGCCGTGTTCAGCGTTTCACGCACCTGCTTTTCCAGGTCGGCGATCTGCTTTTCCGGCAGGCGACCGGCACTTTCGCGGCGAAAGGTTTCAAGAATATCGTCGTTGGTGACTTTGTGAGTGGGGACGGAGTGCTGAATCGTGCGAATTTGCATGGTGCGAGAAAGTCCTTGCTGCATCAGCCCGGAAATGAATTTTGGGCCGGGTAACTTCTTATCATACCCTAAATTACTAGGGTTTGCTCATCTAAGTTCGGGCGAACCGAATTTCCCGCGTGTCGGCACGACTAACTGCGGGCTTTGCGGGCCACGAAAATCAGTGTCAGCAGAGCCAGACCGCCGAACAGCAGCGGGCCGGAAAGCGGTACGGACCGGCGCACCCCTGGCAGGGCAAACAGCCCGACCAAAAGCAGTGCCAGCAGGGCGAAAAGCCAGTCGTCAATGATGAGACCGACTAACTCGGCTAAAATGTTCCGCAGCACGGTCATGGCTTTGCCTCCTGCCGTTTAGGCTGGGAGCGCAGAGATCGGGCCAGGACGATGCCGACCCCTGCGACGACGAAATAACCCACCGAAAGCAGAACCGGAGTCCAGACCCCACCGGGCCAGGCCAGCCCCAGTCCTTCGCCGGTCCAGAGCGTGCCGAAGGCCGAGACCAAAGCCCCGACCGCCAGTTTCAGGGCATTCTCGGGAATCTTCGTCAGCGGATGCCGGGCGATCAGGCCTAAAATGACCACCAAAATCGCCGCCGCGATCGCTCCGACGGCCGCCGGGACCAGCTGCTTGTTGATCGCCCCCAGCGTTAAAACAATAAAAACGACCTCGATTCCCTCGACAAAGACGCCGTTGAACGCCGCCAGAGCCGCCCCGGTGTCAAAGCCCGGCTTGCCCGCGCCCGCCCGCAGGGACTCTTCCGTCTCGGCGAACTCCTTCGCCTCATCGTGCAGGGCGATCACCCCCGCCGCCCGCAGGATCGCTTTTCGCAGCCAGCGCAGCCCGAACAGCAGCAGCAGCAGGCCGACGATGAGCTGAAAGACGCGGGCATCCAGCCGGGCCAGGTGCGGGCCAAACGCCAGCACCAGCACGGCGAGCAGCCCTGCCGCCGCTAAAGTTCCGGCAATGGCCGGACGCCACCCGCGCACCGCCCCCACCGCCAGCACGATGGTCAGTGCCTCGACAAATTCGACCAGCGAGGCCAGGAACGCCGCCAGGGCGGTCGGCCAGGGGAATGTCATCATGCTGCCGAAGCTCCCATTTTTGCTGCGATCCGCTCCACCACCCCGACCGCATTGCCCCGGCCATTGACGATATGCTGGTTGCGGGCCATGCTGCCGACGGTGTACAGGCCGGAAACGTTGGTCTCGAATGTTTCAGGGTCATAAATCGGACGATGGTCTTCCGGGGAGACGGCGATCCCGGCATCCCTGAGAAACGGCAGGTCGGGGACCGCGCCAATCATCGTGAAGACGAAATCGTTCGGCAGAGTCTCTTCCGCCCCGGTCGAGCGGGAGCGCAGGGAGACTTCGGTCGGCGTAATCGCCGTCACTTCGACCCCGAAATGCGGCTCGATCTTCTTCTCGTCGACGAGAATTTTCAGCTCGCGCAGGACAAATGGCCGCAGATTGCAGACTTCCAGCGACTCTTCGATGAGAGCCATGCGCGACTTCGCCCCGGCCCGGCAGAGTGCCATCGCGACCTCCGCCGCCGAGTTGCCGCCGCCCACGGTCAGGCAATCCTTCCACAGGTAGGGGGTGGGATCGACATACCGCGTGCTGACTTTATGCAGCTCCGCGCCGGGGACATTCAGCGTCACGGGCTGGTCCCAAACGCCGCTGGCCAGCAGGATATTCCGGGCCGAGTACTCGCGCTCCCAGGCCCCGTCCGGCTCCTGACGCGTTTTGACCTCGAATATCTCGCCCACTTTATGCACGGACAGCACGCGCTCCCAGGTCTGCAGCGGCAGGCGGCGACTGGTCACGACGGCCCGGTAGTAAGCAAGAGCGTCTTCGCGGCGCGGCTTATCATCGGCGGCGAGCGGGAAGGGAACGCCGCCGACCTCCAGATCCTCGGGAGGTGAATAAAAGCTTTGACGCGGCGCGAACTCGACCAGGCTCTGACAGGCCCCGGCCTTGTCCAAAATAATGAACTTGAGGCCCAGGGTCTGAGCCGCGCAGGCCGCCGCCAGCCCCAGGGGTCCGGCTCCGACAATGATCAGGTCATAGGGTAAAGTAGTATTTTCGTTTGACACGGAGGTATTGTACCCGTGTTTCACAAATCAGCCATGGGGATATAAATTGATAACGCCCAACCGAGGCATTTCTTCTCAGAAGGGTACCAATTCCATGAATAGATCCAGCAAAACTCCTCTTCTAATGCTCGCCGCCTCCGTCCTGCTCCTGCCGAGTGCGGCCCAGGCGGCTCCGCCGATCCGGGTCGTGCTGAACGGGCAGGCGCTGATATTCTCCGGCACACCGCCGCAGCAGGTGAAAGGCTCGACACTGGTGCCCATGCGCGGCATCTTCGAGGCACTGGGCGCGAGCGTCAAGTTCGATAAAGCGGCTCAGACCGTTTACGGGCAAAAAGGCGAGACGGCGATTATCCTGCCACTCGGCGCACTGGTGGCCACGGTCAACGGGCAGCCGCACACCCTGCCTCAGCCGGCTCAGCTCATTAACGGCACGACCCTCGTCCCGCTGCGCTTTATCTCCGAGTCGCTTGGGGCGGGTGTCACGTGGAACCCGGCGACCAGCACGGTGACGATTCAGACCGTCGATCAGCATATCGGTGCTCTTCCCGCTCCCGCCGAGACCGGCCCGGTCTCCGGCCAGGTCACAGGGGTCTATACCAACACGACCCCGACACAGCTCACGCTGATGACCGGCGGCAAGAACACGGTCATCCCGCTTTCCAGCCGCACCATTATCCTGCGCTCCGTCTCGGGCCGGCCCGGGGGTGAAGTTCCGCTCAGCGAGATCAAGCCCGGCGATCAGGTCACGGTGCAGCGCGACGCGGCGGGTGCGGCGACGATCCTCACGGCCTCGTTCGGCGAAGTGCAGGGGACCATTGTCGGAATCGGCAAGCTGAATGGCGGCAACTATGCCCTGACCCTCGACAGCGGAAAAGTGATTGAGATCTCTCCGGATGCCCCGGTGACGTTTGACGGGCGCAAAGTCGCCCTCTCCGACATCAAAGCTTACGAAAAAGTGGTCATACGGACCAACCCCGCGAACAGCATGGGCTACGGCGTCGCCGTGGTCACGGCGGCAACCCCCAACCCGACCCCGCCCGGGACCATGATTACCGGTCCGGCCCAGCCGCCGGTCCCCTTGCCGGGTGAGGGCGTGACAGTCACTGTGAACTCGTTCACGCAGGATGCGGAGAGGCCGCTAAAAGCCGGGGATTTGCTGACCGCGACTTTGAACGGCACTCCCGGCGGCAAGGCCAGCTTTGCCATCCCCGGCGTGGTCGAAGAAGTCTCGATGAAAGAAACGTCGCCCGGTGTTTACACCGGCACGTTCACGGTCCCGAAAAGCACGTCCGCCGCCAGTGCCGCCGTTCTAGGGCGACTGGTCGCCGGGGGCGTCACCAGTGCGCTGATCCAGGCTCCTGGAATGGTCATGATCGATAGCCAGCCGCCGAAGATCACCGATTTTGGCCCGGCGCGTGGCGCCTCGGTGGAAAGTGACCACCCGCTGATTTTCGCCACGCTGACCGACGGGGCCGGAGCGGGGATCAATCCCGATTCGACGCGGATCACCGTCGACGGTACGGATGTAACGGGCGATGCCACAATCACCGGCTCGCTGTTCACGTATCGCCCGAAGAACGCCCTCAGCGGCGGCCTGCACCGTGTCGGCGTGACGCTGACCGACAAAGCGGGCAACACTGCGACCTTGGAGTGGCCGTTTAAAGTCTCCACAGGGAAAGTGGTGCAGTCGTTTACGTCGAATGAACCCGCGGGCCGCGCAGTCGGGGCCGGATCGACCATCGAGCTGACCTTGAAAGCCGCTCCGGGCGGGAAAGCGACGGCGGGGATCGGGACACTGGCGAAATCCATCCCGCTCACCGAGACCGATCCGGGGGTTTATGTCGGGGAGTATACGGTCAAGACCGGGGACACGGCGGAGAATGCCCCCGTGACCGCCCGCTTCGTTGCCCGCGACGGCACGGAAGTGACGACGACCCTGGCTACCGGCATGACCATCACCGCTGGGCCGCCGCCCGCGCCGAAGATCCTCTCGCCGCTGGATACCGACCCGGTCGATGTCAATGCCCCCCTGACGGTCAAAGGCAAAGCCGCCCCCGGCAGTACCGTTCGCGTGACCATCAACTATGTCAGCAAGGAACTGGGCGGCATCCTGCCGGTCAGCGGCTCCAGCGGCAGCAAAGATGTGGTGGCCGATAAGAACGGAGACTTCACCGCCCCGGAGTTCGTTTTGAAGATCCGTACCCTATTCGGCAGCAGCCGAGACACGGTCTTCACTATTACGGCAACGGAGCTGGATGCCAACGGAAACCCGTCCTCGGACGCGGCCAAAATCACAGTTAGACCTGGTTAGGAACCTTGCATGAACGCTCTCTTTTCCCAAGCTGTCGCCCTGCCTGGAAAGCTGCTTGCCTGGCTTCAGCGGTACCGCTGGATTAAGTTTACTTTTGACGTCTTCGCACGTTTCGGGAAAAACAACGGCGGCCTGCTGGCCGCTGGGTTAGCATTCTTCCTGGTGCTGGCGGTCATCCCTCTGCTGCTGGTCGGCCTTTGGGTCTTGGGCATGATATTTGTCCACAAGCCCGATGAGGCAGTCTCGCAGATCCAAAGTCTGCTGTCCAGTCGAGTGCTGCCGGGCGTAGCGGCGGATGAAGTCAGCCACCTCATGGAGCGTGCCCAGATCAAGGATACGGCGGGTCATGCCGGACCGACTCTGCTGAACCTGCTGCACGGGCACGGGTTCGCCGGGATTGCGGGTCTGCTCGGCGTCGTCTGGGCCGCGATCCAGGTTTTCATCAACGGCTCGTCCGCCATGAATGCCGCCTGGCAGACGCAGGAGAAGCGCAACTGGTTCGTCCTGCGCGGGGTGGCCCTGGGGCTGCTGGTCGGTACAGGAGTTCTGCTGGTCGTCTCCCTCGCCGTGACTGGCCTTTCGACTTCCTTTTCGAACAGTGCATTCGCGCATGTGGTCCCCTTCGAGGGGGCCGCGATTTCCGGGCTGATCGAGCTGGGGGCCGTCGTGGTCAGCGGCCTGATGTATGCTGTCACCTACAAGTTTCTGCCTTCGGCCAAAGTCTCCTGGAAATCCGCACTGATCGGCGGCTTTGTCGCCGCGATCGCCTTCGAGGTCGCGAAAAAAGGCCTGTCCGTGCTGCTGCTGAAGCCGAACAAGAGCCTCTACAGCGAGCTGGGCAACCTAATCGGCTTCATCCTCTGGATCTACTACTCGATGATGATTTTGCTGCTCGGCGCGGAAGTCTCCGCCCAGTATTCCAGCGAGGTAGAGGGCAAGCGCAGTGCTCATCTGAAGCGCACGGCCCTGGCGACCCCCGCTGCTGATGCGTCAGTCGGGGCAAGATCCCCCTTGGAGCGTTCCAAGCAGCGCGAGCGAGTCCGGCGCAGCCGCCCCCCCGGGCGGAGGCAGGTGTAGGGGCGGGGCTTGCCCCCGCCCTCTTTGCCTGTCTTTGATGCTGCCTGTCTTTGATGCTGCCTGTCTTTGATGTCAAGACACGGGAGCAAGAGGGCGGGGGCAAGCCCCGCCCCTACGGGATGGAGACAAACTTTCTAAAACAACCCCCATCGCTTTTTCTTAGTCTCCTTTTCCTCTTCACCACCCGCACTCTTCGCCGGTCCCAGATTCGCCAGCTCCTGCGCCGCATACCGGCCTGGGTCGCCATCCGGGTCCAAATTTACCGCCAGTTGGAACTGTGCTCGGGCCTCTTCGCTGCGCCCATCCGCCAAATAACAGCCGCCGAGGACGGAGTGCCGGAGGGCATCGTCGGGGGAGAGTTCCAGAGCGCGTTCGTAGAGGGGAATTGCTTGATCGAGACGCCCGAACATGGCGTGGAGACGGCCCAGGCTGACCAGGGCCTTGTGGTTATCGGGTGCCCGTTGGAGTGCTTCTTCGTTCAGACGGATCGCCTCCTGCCAGTTCTCCTCCTGCTCATAGGTCCCGGCCATGTTGACATACAGCGAGGGGTTCTCCGGGGCGTACTCCAACGCCCGCTCCCAGAAGTTCCGCGCGGTCTTGGGGTCGCCGAGGTAAATAGAGGCCAGGCCCAGCTCGAAGTAGCTTTCGCCTAAATCTTTGGGGTCATCCGTGACGGAGACGGCGCGGGAGAGACGCTTTCGCATGGTCGCGTAATCCGTCTGGGTCTTATAGAGCATCGCGCTGTTGTAGAGTGCCAGAAAGAAATCCGGGTCGCGCTGGATCGCTTGTTCGTAGTAGCCGAGCTTCGTTTCCGGGGTGCGGGCCAAACGCTTGCCCTTCAAAAACGCCGTGTAGGCGGGCCAGGACGGCGTCACCTGCAGCGTGTCCGCCGTAAAGCTCCACGGCACGTTCACGCCCAGCGTGTCCAGCAGCGATACGCCCAGGCGGTATTGGAGCGCGATCCAGAGGTCGTAATCCAGCTCCAATGTTTCCGGCCGAGTATTTGGGTCGAAGGCGGTAAAGGTGAGGCTGTCCGGGGCGGCGAATGTCCCGGTGGCCGGAAAAAACACGCGGAGCGAGACGGTCACTAATGCCAAAGCCCCCGTCTCGGCATCGCGCTCGCAGTGCAGCAGTCCGTCAATGAGGGCATCGCAGCCTGCCCGCTCCGCCAGCGCATACACCTCCCCTTCGGTCAGCGGCGGCACGGGTTGATTTTGCTTCCCTGCCCCGCCGAGTGCCTCGTGGACATCCGCATACGAAAAGCCGCCCGCCGCCTCGACTGCGGTCTGCAGGCCCAGCAGAAGGCCATGTTCGAAGAGCAGAATATCGTCGCCGAACATATCCGCGCCGAGCGGGGCAAAGACTAATTTCCGGTCGGGTTTCGGTTCTTGAGAATCCATGTTATAATTGTACCTAGTCTCGGCGGGAAGTTATCGCAGCGATGAGATTCCAGCACCGGCATTCGGACCGGCATTCGGAACCGGCATTAAAATGCCGGTCTACCCAGAGAAAGTGTCTCCGACACTGAAGACGAAGACAAGTCAGCAGACAGGACAAGAGCCAGAGGGCACGTGAAGTTAAGAGGGCGCAGACGGAGATAAGAGGGCGCGGCAAGCAGCGCCCCTACGGGTTCAGAAAGAAATATCCCAGTCACGGAGTGACTTACTCCAGGTAGATCGGCATTTCAATGCCGGTGCTGGAATCTCAACTGCCATGCGCCTTTTATTCTTGGTTTTCATCCTCCTCCTTTTTGCTCCCTTTGGGGTCTCAGCGGCTCCGACGCCAATTGCTGCCCCGATCAGTACCGCGCAGTTCGCCGATGTCCGCCCGCCGGTCGTCACCCCGCAGATGCTGCGGTACTCGCGGACACGGGTTGCGCTGTATTTCATCGGCACGGCTTACAGCCTGCTGGCATTGTGGGGCGTTCTCGCCTCAGGCCTGTCCGCGCGTCTTGGCCGGTGGGTGCGGCCGCAGCGATTTTCGTTTCTTCGGCTGCTCGGATATTACGCCCTGCTGGAGCTGACTCTGCTGGCAATTCGGTCTCCCTTGATCTTTTACAGTGGTTACTCTCTCGAGCACGCTTACGGCCTTTCTTCTCAGAGCTTTGGGGCCTGGCTGGGGGATGTAGGGAAAAGTGTTGCGGTCAATATCCTGACGACCACGCCCGTCCTGTGGCTCTTATTTTGGCTGATGAAGCGTTCCCCGCGCCGCTGGTCGCTCTGGTTCTGGGGGGCACTGATTCCCGTGATCGCCTTCGGCCTGTTCGCGTCTCCGGTCGTCATCGACCCGCTTTTCAACAAGTTCACGCCCCTGCCGCCCGGCCCGCTGCGAGCGCAGATCCAACTGCTGGCCGCGAACGCCGGCATCCCCGGCGCCCCCATTTTGGTCGCGGACAAAAGCCGTCAGACCCATGAGATCAATGCTTATGTCACGGGCATCGGCACGTCCGCCCGGATCGTGCTCTGGGACACGACGATTCAGCGGATGCCGCCGGACCAAATTTTGGCGATTGTCGGACATGAGATGGGGCATTATGTCCTGAAGCATCTTCTGTGGGGCTTCGCGCTGACAGTCGGCGGGCTGCTGCTTTTGCTGCCGCTGGCTCAAATATTTCTCTCATGGCTGCTGCGCCGCTTCGGCCCGCGCTGGCAGGTGACCGGCCCCGGCGACATCGCCGCCACGCCCGCCCTGCTGCTGACCGTGTCCCTCTTCAGCTTTCTGCTGGCCCCGCTCTCAAACGGCCTCTCGCGCGAGATCGAGCACCAGGCGGACGTCTACGGCCTGCAAGTCACCCGCAACCCACCCGCCATGGCCCGTGCCTTCGTCTCCCTCTCGGAGCAGAACCTCAGCGACCCGGACCCGCCGAGATTCGTCAAGTTCTGGCTGCTGGACCATCCGGCTCTGAAGGACCGAATCGATTTCGTGCTGGGCAGGAAATCTGAGACAGGTCGCGAATAAGAGTGTGATACGCGTGTTGTAGTAATCCTTGTCGTTGCCTGCCCTGAACGGCAGGGCTTTAGAAGTGCAAATCCCCGCCTTCGCGGGCAAAGAAAGTTCTTTCTAAATTAGATCTTCGCCCGCGGAGGCGGGGGCTTGCTCCTCTAAAGCACGGGGGTTCAGCCCTGTGTTCATTCTATCTGACCGTATTCAGCCCGCCGCAAGCACCCCTGCTTTAGGCTTTATTGGGGTTAGCGGGGCGTTAGGCGGGCTTTCCAAAGGGCCCCCGAAACACAGGCTTTAGCCCGAACGAAGTGAGTTCGGCTTAATTTCTGCAACCCACTTATTTTGACGTAATTTGTGGTACAATAACAGTGTGAATACCAATAGTGTCAAAAGCTATAAAGCCTACTCGTTTCGCCTGTACCCCACAAAGGCGCAGGAAACGGCCCTGAACGCGGCCCTGTCTACCCTGCGTCACGTTTATAACAGTCTTCTGAATGAGCGCAAGTTTACTTATGAGACGACAGGAAAAGGTATCACGCAGTACGCCCAAGAGAAGCATTTTGCCGACTGGCGCAAGCAGTTCCCCGAACTCAAAGAGGTTCATAGTCACCTCTTGCAGAACGCGGCCCTGCGTGTCAACCTTGCTTACGCTGGCTTCTTTCTGCGTGTCAAGAAAGGCGACACGCCCGGATTCCCCCGCGCCAAAGGTGAGGGTCAATACTACAGCCTCGGTTTCAAGGAGTGGGGGAACGGCATATCGCTCAAGCGCGGCAACTTAGTTGTCTCCAAGATTGGCGAAATCAAAGGTAAGTTTCACCGTGAGCTACAGGGAACGGCTAAGACGGCAACGGTTCGGCGGTGCGGCTCCAAATGGTTTGTCTGTATTGCTTGCGAAGTCTCTCTCCAACCTTTGTCGCCGCGTGTTGATGCTATCGGTTTAGACGCGGGACTGAACTCTTTTATGGCTCTCTCTGACGGCACGTTCATTGATAATCCGCGCTTCTTTCGCCGTGACGAAAAGGCTTTGGCTAAGGCAGGCCGCAGACAAGCGAAAACGGCGAAGCGTTCCAAAGAGCGCAGGAAAGCCAATAACGTTCTTTCCCGTATCCATGAGCGTATCAAAAACCGCCGCCATAATTTTGTTCACCAAACAGCACGGCGACTCGTCAACCGCTTCGGCGTGATTGCTGTCGAGAAACTCAATGTCAAGAGCATGGTCAAAAATCATTGTCTTGCCAAATCTATCTCGGATGCTTCTTGGTCAATGTTTCGGAACGTACTCACGCAGAAGGCTGAAAGTGCCGCTCGTGAGGTAATTGCAGTAGACCCGCGTTACACAAGTCAGGACTGTCATGCCTGCGGGTATCGGGCTAAAAAGAAACTCTCAG
>JANXNV010000282.1 GCA_025353925.1 Armatimonadota bacterium | reverse complement strand
GGGAGCGCATATGGCGGACCGCTTCAACGACATTGCCCGACCCGGCCTCGCCTTTAGTACGGATCAACGCCGCACCCTCGCCGATGCGCCGCAGGGCCTCGCCCAGATCGCGGCAGCCACAGACGAACGGGACTTTGAAGTCATGTTTGTTGATGTGGAATGCATCATCGGCAGGGGTCAGGACTTCCGACTCGTCGATGAAGTCAACGCCTAAAGCCTGCAGGATCTGAGCCTCCGCAAAGTGACCGATTCGGGCTTTCGCCATGACGGGGATCGTCACCACGTCCATTATGCTTTTGATCATCTTCGGGTCCGACATCCGGGCGACTCCGCCCTCACGCCGAATATCCGCCGGAACACGCTCCAGTGCCATCACGGCGACTGCGCCCGCTTCCTCCGCGATGATCGCCTGCTCTGCATTAACGACGTCCATAATGACGCCGCCTTTGAGCATCTCCGCCAGACCGACTTTCGTCTTCCACGTTGATTTCTGCTCATCTGCCATACTCAGCACCGTCCATTCTAAATGTCTCGATAGGCCATCATTTTACCCGAAACCGCCCCGGTTTGACAAGGATATTCCCCAAAGAATTGCGAACTTACCGCTATGCGTTTCCTGTCACTCTTAATAGCCGCTCCAAAAGCCCGTCGGCTGCGTAAAATCTGCCTAATTGTTCTGGCAGTGCCGCTCATCTTCTGCGGCTTTGTGACGGCGCAAGTCGTGAGTTGTCGGCGGCTGATCTGTGCCTCGCAGGCGGACGCGCCGGTCCGCCCGGTCGCGATCGTGTTCGGCGCGGTGGGTTCGATTCTCACCGACCGCGTGCTCACGGGAGTCGAGCTGTACAAAGCTGGGAAAGTGCGTACCCTGCTGATGACCGGCGACAACAGCCGGGACGATTATAATGAGCCGGACGAAATGCGGTCGATCGCGCTAAGTCAGGGGGTCCCGAGTAAAGACATCGTATGCGACTTCGCGGGCTTTCGCACTTACGACAGCCTGTACCGGGCACGAGATATTTTCGGGGTCCGCTCCGCGATTTTGGTGACGCAGGGCTATCACCTGCCGCGTGCGTTATTTATTGCCCGCAAGCTGGGCTTGGATGTCGTGGGGGTAGACGCGGCCAAACGCCGCTATGTGGGCCAAGGGGCATTTAACCTGCGAGAGCTAGGCGCGATTCAGGTCGCCTGGTGGCAGGCGGTTGTGACGCATCCGCGTCCGAAGTACCTAGGTAAAGTGGAAGCGCAGCTTTCAGAAAACGAGGGTGACAATGCCCCAGGCTGACTTGCTCGACCCAGCGGTCCGCCGCCGGCTGTATATTACGATTGCTCAAAAGCGGGTCCGAACCGGCAGCGGCAGCGGCCCGCAAACACTCTGGGCCAGAACATGGAGGCAGCCGGTGTTCGATCTTCGCACGATACTTTCCGTTCCCTTTGTCGTTGTAGGAGGCGTGGCGACGCGCCTCTATGCGCCGGAGCGCATGACCGATGATCTGGATGTGCTGATCGAGGAGAAATGGGCCGCGAAAACTGCTGAAGAACTTCGGAGTGCCGGATGCCGCTCAGGAGGGCGTCTGGTCGTGGGTGTCAGTCACTGGGTACTGCCGGATGGTATGGCACTTGACATTCTCGAATCCACTGAAGTGTGGGCCGCAAAAGCGATCCGGCAGCCCATGCTTGGGCCGGACGGCCTCCCCGTAATTTCT
The DNA here is from genome assembly GCA_025353925.1 of Armatimonadota bacterium. Lineage (GTDB taxonomy): Bacteria > Armatimonadota > Armatimonadia > Armatimonadales > Capsulimonadaceae > JANXMY01. The sequence continues at coordinate 392 of JANXNV010000282.1, read as the reverse complement.
CTGCCCTACTTGATTTTGATGAAGCTGCGTGCCAGTTGGGGGATCGACATCGGAGACCTGACACGCATTCTCGGGGCAGCAGGTGAAGCTGACCTTGGCAAAACCCGCGTCGTGATCGCTGCTTATCAACCGGACGCCGTGGAGGACCTGGAGAGCCTGATTGCCCTCGGCAAGCTGGAATACGCGCTTACAGCTCGCGCCGATACTCATACGCCTGAATAAGCGTTGCCTGGTCGGCGTAGTCCAAATCGCCGCCGACGGGCATGCCATGGGCGATTCGGGTCACTTTCACCCCCAGCGGCTTCAGCAGGCCGGCGACATACATGGAAGTCGTGTCGCCTTCCACCGTTGGGTTCGTCGCCAGAATCACCTCCTCGACGCGCGGGTCGCCT
>JANXNV010000281.1 GCA_025353925.1 Armatimonadota bacterium | reverse complement strand
GGGAGCGCATATGGCGGACCGCTTCAACGACATTGCCCGACCCGGCCTCGCCTTTAGTACGGATCAACGCCGCACCCTCGCCGATGCGCCGCAGGGCCTCGCCCAGATCGCGGCAGCCACAGACGAACGGGACTTTGAAGTTGTGTTTGTTGATATGGAATGCGTCATCGGCAGGAGTCAGCACTTCCGACTCATCGATGAAGTCGACTCCGAGTGCCTGCAGTATCTGCGCCTCCGCGAAGTGCCCGATCCGGGCCTTCGCCATGACGGGGATCGTCACCACATCCATGATGCTTTTGATCATCTTCGGGTCCGACATCCGGGCGACTCCGCCCTCACGCCGAATATCCGCTGGGACACGCTCCAGCGCCATCACGGCGACTGCACCCGCTTCCTCCGCGATGATCGCCTGCTCTGCATTGACGACGTCCATAATAACGCCGCCTTTGAGCATCTCCGCCAGACCAACTTTCGTCTTCCACGTTGATTTCTGCTCATCTGCCATACTCAGCACCGTCCATTCTAAATGTCTCGATAGGCGTTCATTTTACCCGAAATCGGAGGCGAATGGCAAGCAAAATTCGCCTTAATGAATCGAATTCGTGACTTTGATCCGGGATGCGGGGACTTTCTGAAGATGTGACTCCAGCGTTGCCATCTGCGGGCGGTCCTGCCCATTTTTTGGCTCCACAGTGAATATATAGTCTCCCCACCAGGCTCCCGCAGCCCACCAGGTAAAACCGACCCAGACATCCTGATTTTGCTCCATATAGGTCAGCATATCCTCAGTTGCCAGCAAAGCAGTGGGATTATTTGCGGCTCCGAACTCGCCCAGGAATCCTCTCTGATGATGCTGCCGGCACCAGAGAGTGAACACTTTGAGTCGCTCACTGCCGATCGTCGCGCTGACGGCTTCAGGATGCGTGCCGGAGCTGTCCGGGTCCAGGTACTGATGCACTTCGAAAATGTAGTAATTCTGCGGGTCAACAACCCCGAGCATGGTTTTCGAATTTCCGCTGCTCACCCAGCTGTACGCACCAGTCCAGGCAATCCCTGGCACGAGAATTAGGTTTTTAGCGCCCGCCTTGCGGATCGATGCGATCGCCGCGTTGGCCGCGCGCAACCATTGTGCCCCTGGCATGTTGTTCGGCTCATTCACCAGTCCGAGCCAAACACGTGAATTCGTTGGGAACTGTGATGCAAGCCTGCCCCAGAAATCGGCGAAAGCAGCATATGGCACTTCCGGGCTGCCGATGACTTTGTCATAGTAGCGGGCAGAATCGTGCGGGTCGAGCAGAACGACCTGTCCGCGGGCATTCGCCGCCTTAACCACGTTCTGAATTCGGTTTAGTTCGGCTGTGTCCAGTGTCCCGTTCAGTACAGGCTGCAGATCCATCCAGCGAAATGGCAAGCGTATGACATTAGAGCCCTTGTGTGCGAAATAGTCCAGCTCACTCTCAGAGGGGAAAATATATTGTGACCCATACGCAGCGATCACGCCAGGTTTGCGTTCGCCGAAGCAGCCGCAGGCAAGATTGACACCCGTAAAGTACAGGGGCCTGGCTGCGTGGTGAACGATCACGGCTTTCTGCGGGATCGTTTTGACCGGACCTGTGAGCTGAATATCGTTGACGTAGAGAACTTTCGACTCCACGCTGGCTTTGACCGCCAGGCGGCTTTGCCCCCCAGCCAGCGGATCGGTGTGAATGTTCTGCTTTGCCTGCGCCGGAGTGCCGCTCGGGCCTAGCATCAAGTAAATGGTTCCGGCAAAAAGTGAGAAAATCGAAGTGAGACGCAAAAAGTTCATGGCATTTCTCCGTGGCAGGTTTTTCGACATAGATCACGAACAGTATACCGTGAAACAAGCCCGCACACGAAAAATTATTTTTGCAGCCCTGGCCGTGCCTCTCATTTTCAGCAGCTTCGTTCTGGCCGATGTCTTGAGCTATCGGCACCTGATCTGCGCCAGTGAGTCTGCTGCACCAGCCCGTCCGGTCGCCATCGTGTTTGGAGCGGCTGGTTCGATACTCACCGACCGGGTGCAGACGGGGGTGGAGTTATACAAAGCGGGAAAAGTGAGGAAGCTGCTTATGACCGGGGATAACAGCCGGAACGACTACAATGAGCCGGATGCCATGCGGTCGATTGCACTCAGCCTCGGCGTACCCAGCAGCGATATCGTCTGCGACTTCGCGGGCTTCCGGACCTACGACAGCTTGTACCGGGCGCGGAAGATCTTTGGGGTCCGATCGGCCATTTTGGTGACCCAGGGATACCATCTTCCGCGCGCTCTCTTTCTTGGGCGAAAGCTGGGTTTAAACGTTGTGGGAGTGGACGCGGCTAAGCGCCGTTATGCTGGACAGGCGGGGTTTAATCTCCGCGAGTTCGCTGCCATTCAGGTCGCCTGGTGGCAGGCGATGGTGACGCACCCGCGTCCGAAATATTTGGGTAAGCCGGAAGCGTCGCTGCAGTGAGACATCTGTGTGGGGATGCGGGGCAGCTTACAGCTCGCGCCGATACTCATATGCCTGAATGAGAGTCGCCTGATCGGCATAGTCCAAATCCCCGCCGACGGGCATGCCATGGGCGATTCGGGTCACTTTCACCCCCAGCGGCTTCAGCAGGCCGGCGACATACATGGAAGTCGTGTCGCCTTCCACCGTTGGGTTCGTCGCCAGAATCACCTCCTCGACGCGCGGGTCGCCT
>JANXNV010000260.1 GCA_025353925.1 Armatimonadota bacterium | reverse complement strand
GGCGAACGACTTGCAGTGCAAAGGGGCATCGGCCAGCTTCTCATCTTCTCGATTTTTCCGGGACCTGAGCTGGAATAGAAACACAACACAGTCACCTGTGACGTCGCCTGCCCCGTGCCGCCGCCCTCTGTGATTTTGGCGGACTGCGGGGTGTTTTTGTGCCTCGGGTCAAGTTCGATAACCACCTAGAAGCAAACCAAGATTTTTCTGATCCGAAAGGACTTTGTCGCAATGCCGACGATTAGCCAGTTAGTACGCAAAGGCCGCAAGCGCGCCGTCAAGAAGAGCAAGGCTCCCGCCATGAAGGGCAACCCGCAGAAGCGTGGCGTCTGCCTAGTGGTCCGCACGGTTTCCCCCAAGAAGCCGAACTCGGCACTGCGAAAAATCGCCCGTGTGCGTTTGACCTCCTCGGGGCGCAACAACCCCGGCACGGAAGTCACCGCGTACATCCCGGGGATCGGCCACAACCTGCAGGAGCACAGCGTCGTTTTGATCCGTGGCGGCCGCGTCAAGGACCTTCCCGGCGTCCGCTACCACATTGTGCGCGGCACGCTGGATACGCAGGGCACGAAGGATCGCAAGAGCAGCCGTTCTAAGTACGGCACCAAGCGGCCCAAGCCGGGTGCAGCGACAGCCGCCGGTAAAAAGAAGTAAGTCGAACTCAGTTTTGTTGTTCAGTATTTGTCAGTATGGAGATGATACATGCCTCGTAAAGGACCCGCGAAAAAGCGCGTAATTACCCCCGATCCGGTCTACCACAACCGTCTGGTATCTCGCTTCGTCAACCGCATGATGCTCAGCGGCAAGAAAAGTCTCTCGGAGACGATTTTCTACCGTTCGCTGGATGCGATCGAAGCTAAGACGGGCCGCAAGGGAATCGAGATCTTTGAGCAGGCCGTGCGTAACGTCATGCCTCAGGTCGAAGTCAAGCCCCGGCGCGTTGGCGGTGCGACTTATCAGGTGCCGATGGAGATCCGGGCGGATCGCAAGACTTCGCTGGCCCTGCGCTGGCTGGTCGCCGCGGCTCGCCGCCGTAACGGTAAGACGATGATCGAGCGGCTGACGGCGGAACTGACGGATGCCTCAAACAACACGGGTGCCGCAGTGCGCCAGCGTGAAGAGAAGCATAAGATGGCGGATGCCAACAAGGCGTTTGCACATTATCGTTTCTAGTCTTTTTGATTTGTCTCTCTGTGTAGTGATTTTGGAAGCAGCAACCTATGGCACGCGAATATAGTCTGGAAAAAACACGCAATATCGGCATTGCCGCTCATATTGACGCCGGCAAGACCACTTGTACCGAGCGCATCCTGTATTACACGGGCCGCAGCTACAAGATCGGCGAAGTCCACGAGGGCGGCGCGATTATGGACTGGATGGAGCAGGAGCAGGAGCGCGGTATCACGATCACCAGCGCGGCGACGACCTGTTTCTGGGGACTTGAAACCGCCGATCCGTTGACGGGTGTGCGCGTTCCGACCCATCGTATCAACATCATCGACACCCCGGGCCACGTCGACTTCACGGTCGAAGTCGAGCGCTCTCTGCGCGTTTTGGACGGTGTTGTGGCATTGTTCGACGCGGTTGCCGGTGTGCAGCCGCAATCGGAGACGGTCTGGCGTCAGGCGACCAAGTATAAGGTGCCTCGGATGTGCTTCGTCAATAAGATGGACCGCACCGGAGCCGACTATTTCTTTGCCGTCGGGACGATTAAAGATCGCCTCGGTGCGAATGCCGTCATGCTGCAGATTCCTATCGGGGCCGAGGGCGACTTCATTGGCGTCATCGACCTGGTGATGAACAAAGCCGTGGTCTACAAGGGCGACGATGGACGCGTCTTCGAAGTCACCGATATTCCCGCCGAACTCCAGGAGCAGGCTGCCAAGCACCGCGCGGAGATGGTGGAAAAAGTCGCCGAATGCGATGAAGATCTGATCGAGAAGTTCCTGATGGAAGAGCCGATCACTCCGGTGGAGTTGAAGGCGGCGATCCGCAAGGGTACCATCGCATTGCAGATCGTTCCGATCCTTTGCGGCTCGGCATACAAGAACAAAGGCGTGCAGCCACTGCTGGACGCGGTCGTCGAGTACCTGCCTTCGCCAATCGACAAGGGTGCGGTCTCGGCGATTAACCCGGATACGGAAGTTGAAGAGTTCCGCGAGCCATCGGACGAAGCCCCGTTTGCGGCACTTGCGTTCAAACTGATGAACGACCAGCATGTCGGCAACCTGACGTTCTTCCGGGTCTACTCGGGCAAACTGACCAAAGGCTCCTACGTTTATAATGTGAACAAGCAGAAGCGAGAGCGTATCTCGCGCATTCTGCGGATGCACGCGAACAAACGCGAAGAAGTCGACGAAGTCTTTGCCGGTGAGATTGCTGCCGCTGTCGGTTTGCAGCTCTCTACCACCGGTGACACACTGGCGGATGAGAAGAACCCAGTGCTACTCGAAACCATCACATTCCCGGAGCCAGTCATTTCCGTCTCGATTGAGCCGAAGACCAAAGCCGACCAGGAAAACATGGGCAAGGCACTGCAGCGTCTGTCTGCGGAGGATCCGACCCTGCGAATCCGTACCGACGAAGAGACTGGGCAGGTCATCCTCTCAGGTATGGGCGAGCTTCACCTGGACATTATTACAGACCGTATGCGGCGTGAGTTCAAAGTGGAGTCCAATCAAGGCCGACCGCAGGTAGCCTACAAAGAGACTGTCAAGAAGCTGGCCGAAGCGCGTGTTCCGTACAAGCGTCAGTCCGGTGGTAAGGGTCAGTATGGCGACTGCGAATTGATCGTAGAGCCGCTCGAAGCGGGCCAGGGCTTTATCTTCGAGAACAAGACCGTTGGCGGCTCGATTCCGAAAGAGTTCATCAACCCGATCCAGGCCGGTGTCAAAGAAGCAATGGAAACCGGCGTCACTGCAGGCTATCCCATGGTTGACATCAAGGTCAGCGTGACCGATGGCTCGTTCCATGAAGTGGACTCGTCGGAAATGGCGTTTAAGATCGCAGCCTCGATGACCTTTAAGGAAGCGGCCCGCAAGGCGCAGCCGGTGATTAAAGAGCCTATCATGGCGATTGAAGTCGTGACACCCGACCAGTTCCTGGGTAGCGTCGTCGGCGACCTCAACTCGCGGCGCGGGATCATCGAAGGCCAGGAGCAGAGCCACGGTTCGACGATGGTTATTAAGGCGAAAGTGCCGCTGGCGGAAATGTTCGGCTATGTCACGAGTTTGCGCTCGATGACGCAGGGCCGCGCCTCCTCCACCATGGAGCCTTCGCACTACGCCGAAGTGCCGCGCAACGTTGCAGAAGAATTAGCCGCCAAGTCGGCAGGGAAAACTCTGGTTCGCCAGCAGTAAGATATCTAGGAGCATATTATGGGAAAAGCGAAGTTTGATCGTTCGAAGCCGCATGTCAATATCGGCACCATCGGGCACGTAGACCACGGCAAGACCAGCCTGACCGCCGCCATCACCAACGTCCTGGCAAAGTCCGGCGGCGCACAGGCCCGCTCCT
>JANXNV010000250.1 GCA_025353925.1 Armatimonadota bacterium | reverse complement strand
GGGCGAGTTCGAGGCGTATATCTGCCGGTCGTTTTACTTCTGGATGACCCAGTTCCTGCGGACCAAGTACACTAATACGGAGATCGTGTTTATCACCTGCCACACGGAGGCGAAGGAGGTCACGGAAAACCAGTTCTTCTCACTCGGTGACAGTGGCGGAACGCGCATGTCCAGTGCTTACCGGCTGGCTTTGGATATTATCGGCAAGCGTTATAATCCGCGCGAGTGGAACATTTACCCGTTCCTCTTTAGCGACGGCTACAACTGGGGCGATGCGGAGTGCGTGGATTTGGTTAAGAAGATGAGCGACCTTTGCAACCTGATCGGCTACGGCGAAATCGGCAGCGACGGCTGGCAGTCGTCCTTCGGCTTTGCCCCGCTGGGGCAGGCCTACGAAGAGGCTTTCGCGAGTGACCCGCGCGTGGTACTGGTTAAGATCAACGACAAAGAAGATGTCTGGCCTGCGCTGAAGAAGTTCTTCGCGAAGGGGCACCCGGAGATGGCCGCGCACTGAGTAAATCTGTGTTCTTAAGTTCGGCCAGGGTACACTCATTTTATGGCTTACAATAATTTCACACTTGACACACTCATACAGCAATTCGATTTATCGGTCGTGTCAGAAGCGGACGCCTTTGCTCTGGCAAAGCCCATCACCCCGAGCGTTCTTCTGCGCGAGACCCTCACCGAGTTCCTGCCGCTCGCGCTAGAGATTAGCACTGAAAAAGCTCGTTCTGAATTCATTATCGCGCCGGTTCTGGCTGAAGCCTGGCGTCAGTTTGATGGAATGGTTAGCCTCTTTTCCGGTGTGGATTTCACAGTGGATGTCGAGGCTGGTCTGGCCGGTGTCTGCGACTATCTCATCAGTCTCTCGCCTCAGCAACTCACCGTGCAGGCTCCAGTTCTTGCCGTGGTCGAGGCGAAAAATGAGAGCATCAAAGTCGGGCTGGCTCAATGCATGGCGGAAATGCTGGCCGCGCAGCGCTTCAATCAGCGGCGCGGGCTTCCGCTGCCTTCAGTCTATGGCGTTGTGACTACCGGCAGTCTTTGGAAGTTCATGCGGCTTCGTGACACAACCATCATTGTTGACGAGACGGAATACCATATTAAACACGTCGAGCAGATTGTCGGCATTTTGGTCTTCATAGTGCGCGAAGCATTGGAGCAGCAAAATACGATATTGGAATAAGGTTTTTTGTTATGGGACTCTCACTCACGGAAAAAGATGAGCTGACGACCTGGATCGAGACGATCTGGGATCAGGCTAAAGAGTTTGGGCTGGACCCGTATCCGACCCATTTCGAGGTCGCACCGCAGCATGTCATCTATGAACTGGGGGCGTACGGCCTGCCGGCGCGGTTTTCGCACTGGACTTTTGGACGGGACTATCACCGGCAGAAGACCTCTTACGAATACGGCATGTCGAAAATCTATGAGATCGTCTTTAACACTGACCCTTGCCAGGCGTTTCTGGTTGAAGACAACTCCATGCTCTCGCACAAGTTTGTCGTCGCACACGTTCTCGGCCACTGCCACTTTTTCAAGCACAATACCTACTTCGCACACACGAACCGGCGGATGGTGGAGCAGATGCGGCTGCATGCGGAGCGGATCCGGGGGTATGAGCAGGAGTTCGGCTGGCGCGAAGTGGAAGACTTTCTGGATGTCGTGATGACGATCGAGGAGCACTTCGACCCGACGGCCCCGGCCCTGAAGCGCAAGACGCATGAGCAGCACGAAGATGACCGTCTGCACTCCGGGCAGCCGTCCGCGACGGACTACGACGACATCTGGGATGTTTCCGGGCGCGGAGACCGGCCCCGCCCGCCCGCCCGGAAGTTTCCCGAAGAGCCGGAAAAGGACTTGATGCGCTTCCTGATCGAGTACGGGCGCGACCTGACCGAGTGGCAGCGGGATATTCTGCAGATCGTCCGCGAGGAAATGATGTATTTCCTGCCGCAGATGCGGACGAAGATCATGAACGAAGGGTTTGCCTCTTACTGGCACGAGAAGATTCTCGAAGCGGTGGACCTGACCAGTGAGGAGCATTGGGAGTTCCGGCGTCTGCATTCCTCCGTGCTGTCGCCGTCGGGTTCGCGGATGCAGATCAACCCGTACTACGTCGGATTCCAGATACTGAAAGACATCGAGCGGCGCTGGGACGGCAAGGTCGAAGTCGGTGATGAAGAGGAGCTGGACTGGATGGGCCGGGCCATCGCGCGTCCGTCTGGGGAAGGCCGTGCGAAGATATTCCAGGTTTGCGAAGAAGACAATGATGTAACGTTCCTGCGTAAGTACCTGACGGAGCCGCTGATCAAGAAGCTCGACTTGTATACATACAAGCTTGAGGAAGTGGACGGCGAGGAGATGTGGGTCGTGCAGGACACGGACTGGCGCAAGGTTCGGGACGGCATTGTCGACTCGATGACAAACTTCGGCCAACCCATCCTGACGGTGGAAGATGGTGACTATAAACGCCGCGGCGAGCTGTATCTGAAGCACGCCTTCGACGGCAAATCCCTCGACCCGGACTATACTGGGCGCGTCTTGAAGAACATTCAAAAGCTCTGGTCCCGCCCCGTGCATCTGGAGACGGTGCAGGACGGTCAGCCAACGTTGATTTCCTGCGATGCGGACGGGGACATCACGGAAGAAACGATTTGAGAAGTGGCAGGCACGAAAGTGCCTGCCTTTTTCTTTTTCAAGACAATGGCTGACCGTATGGGGTAGAATTGTGTGAATTCTTGAGCGCAGTATTATGACTGGCATCTGGAGGCTGATATGACAACGGAACTGTTACCGGGCGAGAAATTTCGAGACCGCCTCTTTTCGCGCTCACATGTGGAGAAGAAAAAGGGCAATGGACCGGACGTCAA